>JBATEO010000135.1:0-3632 GCA_049664045.1 Prochlorococcaceae cyanobacterium | reverse complement strand
CGACATGCCCACCGGCGAGCTGCGCCGCCGCTGCGGCGTGGTGGGGGTGCGGCTGCAGCAGGAACTGCGCGGCATCGCCTGCCTGCCACTGGAGCGGCTGCCGGCGGCCAAGCGCGAAACCTGCGTGAGCCGCAGCTTCTCACGACCGATCGACAACCTGCCCCACCTGCGCGAGGCGATCGCCACCTACACCTGCCGGGCCGCCGAAAAGCTGCGGCGGCAGCAGCAGCGGGCCGGCGCCCTCACCGTGTTCGTGCGCAGCAGCCCGTTCAACGGCACCAGCTTCTACGCCAACGCCGCCACCGTGACCCTGCCGCTGGCCAGCCACGACAGCGCGGTGCTGCTGGCGGCGGCCCTGCCCCTGGCCGAGCGCCTGTTCAACCCCCGCAAGCCCCTGCAGAAGGCCGGCGTGCTGCTGCAGCAGCTGCAGCCGGAAGCCCTGCTGCAGCACCACCTGCTGGTGCCCCAGACGGCGGAGCAGCAGCGGCGCCGCCGGACGCTGATGGCAGTGGTGGATGGCCTCAACCGCCGCTACGGCAGCGGCACGGTGCAGTGGGCCGCCTGCGGGCTGCACAGGCCCTGGGCGATGCGGCGCGGCCAGCTGTCACGGGCCGCCACCACCCGCCTCACCGACCTGCCCCTGGTGCAAGCCGGCTGAAGCCAGGGCGGCCTCGATCATCGCCGCCGTCACCGGGATCGTCTCCAGGGCGTCGGCGTTGTCGAGGAAGGCCTCGAAGGAGGCATAGCGGTGGATGCAGGGATCGGCTCCGGGCTGGTCGCAGGCGTCGGGCCAGCTCGGCGGCAGGGGCCGCAGCTGCCCGTAGGCCTGCAGCGCTTCCTCCAGGTCGCCCCCGTCGCCGATGGCCTCACCGTGCCAGAGCACCTCGAAGAAGGCCATGCGCCACGCCACCAGCAGACAGGGAAACCCTAGGCAGGGCCGCCCCCACCGCCAGGGGCGACCGGCTCGACGATGGCGGGGTCGGAGACCGTGGGGTCGGAGAAGGTGGGGTCGGAGAAGGCGGGGGGCACAGCCAGCACCTCCGCCAGTCCGGCCCGGCGGTGGGTGTCGAGCTGGTCGAGGTAGCGGCGCTCGCAGTAGTAGAGCTCCTGAAAGCGCAGGGCATCGGCGTTGAGGAGGGCGAACAGATCCTCGATGCGCTGCTCCATGTCCGTGGAGGGGACAGCGGCAGCGGCCGGATCCGGCTCCAGCAGGCGGGCGATGCAGCGCTCCAGGGTCTCCAGGCGCTGGCTGCTCCAGGCATCGAGCAGGTGCCGGCAACGGCGCAGGCTGCGCTGCCGTTCCAGGGTGGCGGTGGCTCCGCGCAGGTGCAGCAGGGGCTGGGCCAGGGCCAGACGCTGCAGCTCACTGGGCTCCAGCAGGGGGGTGAGCCGGCCCAGCAGCTCGCTCTCCTCCACCACCAGCTGGTCGGCCAGCAGGCGAGGCAGATCCAGATCCGCCAGGTCGTGGCCGGGGTCGGCGCCGCGGTTGATGGCCTCCAGGCGGCCGGCGCCCAGGTTGTCCTCCTCCAGGGCCGAGATGGCGGCCCAGAGCTGGCGGTGGTGGCGGAGGGCGAAATCATCGAGCTCCCGCTGGCGCAGCTCGGCACGGATGGCGCCCCGCTGCGCCGGGCAGTGCAGGTAGAGACGCAGGAGTTCCGCCTCGGCCCGCTCCCGCAGTCCCGCCTCGCCCGGCTGCTCCCACTTCTGGGAACGGCCGTGCCAGCGCTGGCCCTTCACCTGCTGGCGCAGGTCATCCTCCAGCTGCAGGGCCAGCCGTGCCTGGCCGCCGCTGAGACGCTCGGCCACCTGCTGCAGGTAGTGGCTGCGCACGGCGCTCTGGGGCAGCTTGCCAAGCAGGGCCACCAGGGCGGTGACGGCCTGCTGGAACTGATCGGCCCGGGCCAGATCACGTCCGTCCAGCACCTGCTCGATCTGCCAGTCGAGCCAGAGCGGAGCCTGATCGAGCAGGGCGCGGTAGTCGCCGGCGCCGTGCTCCTGCAGGAACTCGTCCGGGTCCTTGCCGGCGGGCAGGTGCAGCACGCGCAGCTCCAGCTGGCCCTGCAGGGCCAGCTGCTCCACCTCGCCGATGGCGCGCTGGGCGGCGCGCACGCCGGCGCCGTCGCTGTCGAAGTTGAGGATCAGCCGCCTGCTGTCGCAACAGCGGCAGAGCTGGGTGATCTGCTGGCTGCTGAGGGCCGTGCCGAGGGCCGCCACCGCGTTGGTGATGCCGGCGGCGTGGAGAGCGATCACATCGAAGTAGCCCTCCACCACCACGGCACGGTCATCGCGGCGAATGGCGCTGGCCGCGCGATCGAGGCCGAACAGGTGCTGGCCCTTCTCGAACAGCTCCGTCTCCGGCGAGTTGAGGTATTTCGGCTCGGAACCGTCCAGGCTGCGGCCACCGAAGCCCACCACCCGGCCCTGACGGTCCTTGATCGGCACCATCACCCGGCCGCGGAAGCGGTCGTAGAAGCCCTCTCCCCCCTTGCGCGGCACCGCCAGGCCGGCGGCCTCCAGCAGCTCCGGTTCCAGGCCGTGGGCCTGGCCCAGGTGCTGCAGCAGGCCATCCCAGCGGTCGGGGGCAAAACCGAGCTCGAAGGCCTCGAGGGTGCCCTCGCTGAGACAGCGGCTGTCGCGCAGGTAGGCCAGGGCCGCCTGGCCCTCGGGAGCCCGCAGCTGGCTGCGGAACCAGCCCGCGGCCAGGGTGAGCACCCGGTGCAGCTGTTCGCGGCGGGAGAGCTGGCGCCGCAGCCGCTCCTGCTGCGGCCCATCCAGCGTCTCCACGGGCAACTGGTACTTGCGCGCCAGCTCCAGCACCACGTCGCTGAAGCTCTGGCGCTGCAGTTCCATCAGGAACTTGATGGCGTTGCCGCCGGCACCGCAGGAGAAGCAGTAATAGAACTGCTTGGCCGGCGACACGGTCATCGACGGCGAGCGGTCGTCGTGAAAGGGGCACAGCCCGACGTATTCCCGGCCCTTCTTCTTGAGGACCACATGCTCACCCACCACATCGACGATGTCGGCCCGCTCCTTGACGGCCTCGATCGTGCGGGGGTGAAGGCGGGGCAGGCTCAAGGGGTGGAGGGGGTCGGATGAACGGGGATGGCAGGCCGGCCGAGCCGGGATCACAAGCCGGCGCAGGCGCCGATTCTGGTGGAGGCGGGCCGTTCCTGCCCGGGCCACAGGCGCCTGTGACGGCAAGGGACCACACCTCGTCCCTGGGGCCGGCACCGGCGATGGTGATCAGCGCCCTGAGCTTCTCGCTGATGGGCATCTGCGTGAAGCAGGTGGGCGGGCGGATCCCCGCCGCCGAGGTGGTGCTGGCCCGGTCGGTGGTGAACCTGGCCCTGAGCTGGTGGCAGCTGCGCCGGGCCGGGATCCGTCCCTGGGGGCAGCGGCGCGGGCTGCTGGTGTGGCGCGGCAGCATCGGCAGCGTCGCCCTGTTCTGCGTGTATGTGGCGCTCAGCGAGCTGCCGCTGGCCTCGGCGACGGTGCTGCAGTACCTCTATCCAACTTTCACGGCCCTGCTGGCGTGGCTGATGCTGGGCGAACCCATCGGCCGGCGCGTGCTGGCGGCCGTGGCGGTGGGCTGGCTGGGCGTGCTGCTGGTGGCCCGGCCGGCGGGCCTGCCG
>JBATEO010000134.1:0-12949 GCA_049664045.1 Prochlorococcaceae cyanobacterium | reverse complement strand
CTCCAGTTGCCGGCCCGTGGACGCCCAGCGCGGCAGCCGGCTGGTGGCCCTGGCCGGCCGGCTGCGGACCTCGCCGGAGCGGATCAGGATCGATCCAACCAACTACGGCGAGCGGCACGAGCGGGATGCGTTCGGCAACCGCCTCGATCCCACCCCACGGCTGGTGGTGCTGCACGAGACGGTCTACAGCATGCAGTCGGCGATCAACACCTTCCGCACCCCCCACCCCCGTGACGAGGACCAGGTGAGCTACCACGCCATGATCGGCCTCGATGGCCGCGTGGTGAAGCTGCTGGACCCGGCCAAGCGGGCCTTCGGCGCCGGCAATTCTGCGTTCCGCGGGCAGTGGGCGGTCACCAACCGCAAGGTGAATGGCTCGGTCAACAACTTCGCCCTGCATGTGAGTCTGGAAACTCCCGCCGACGGCGAACACGCCGGACCCGTCCACAGCGGCTACACAGCTCGGCAGTACGACGCGCTGGCGGCCCTGCTGGCCGTGTGGATGGAGAGTTTCCCGATCCTCCCGGACCAGATCACGACCCACCGGGCCGTGGATCTCTGGGGCGAGCGGGCCGATCCGCGCAGCTTCGACTGGCAGGCCCTGCAGGTGCGTCTGGAGGCGATGGGGAAGCTCTGCTGACCGGTTCAGATCAGCGGTGAGACGGAATGCTTCTGACGGCCGTAGATCAGGGCGTGGAGTTCGGCATCCTGCATCAGAGCAAGGATTCCCCTGGGATAATCCAGCTTGCCGTTGTGCAGATAGGCGAGCGTGGCGAGTGCCTTGGCATCCCTGGCGCTGCGACTCGCGTCCAGCATGCGGTCGGTGGGGAAATCGAGCGCCCGCTTGAGACGTGCGATCTTGCCCACCAGCAGCTTCACGTTCTGTTCGGGATCGAGCAGCTGATCCCGTGCTGCGGTGACCTCCTCAGGGCTGGCATCCTCACTCAACAGCCCCTGATGCACCAGTTCTCCCACGCCGATCTGGGCCGGACCGTGGGTGGTGAACAGGCCGGAATGGGCCGCGATCGGATGGTTCTCGCCGGGTTTGGCGTGGCGCAGTTCGTCGAAGAGGATCGCAGTGACCAGCATCGGGTTGATGTGCTCCCGGGCGCACTCGCTCAGGATCACCGGCCTCAGGGCTTCGATCTGTCCGAGGGTGTGGTTCCGCAGGGGCTGAAGCTGGTCGATGCCGGTGCTGAACAGCTGGGCCAGCCGCGGCTGGGGACCGTGCACCCCGAAGCGGCGGTGCAGTTCCCGCAGTTCCTCCGGGCTGAAGCGCAGGGGGTCGCTGCTGAGGGAATCCTCATCGCCGCCGAGGGCACCGCTGCTCAACCCGGCATTCCCGGCGCCGAGGGCGATCGGACCATCCATCCAGGCAGGGGGCCCCTTGCCCGCCATCGGCAGGCTGCCGGCCAGCAGCAGGGCGCAGCCGAAACCCAGAGCACGGAGGGCAGAACCCGTGCGCTGATGCTGCCGGACGGTGCGGGGCGTGGTGTGGATCAGATGGAACACCGTTGGGGAAAATCCTTGAAGAACACCCTTGAAGACCACCTCAGGGCCGGAACGCTCCAAGACTCGAGCGGAAGAGGGCTGTGGAGACGCTGGATCGAGACCGGCCAAATCTTACGGATCATGACAGGGGGTGTCCGCTGGCGGTGAGCGGTCATCACGCCGGCACGTGCAGGCTTCCGCTGCCGCTCTCAGCCCTAGGTTTCGCTGGCGATCCCCCTCCCTGGAGCAGCCGAGGCCATGACCGCTGAGTTCGCGCGCACCGATCCAGCCCGCCAGTGGCAGCGCTTCTGCGACCTGCTCTGGCACGACGAAACCCTCGGCTTCTGGCTCGATGTGAGCCGCATGGCGCTCGGCCCCGCTGACCTCGAGGCTCTGGCACCCCGCTTCCAGCAGGCCTTCAGCGCCATGGCGGAGCTGGAGGCAGGGGCCATCGCCAACGCCGACGAGCGGCGCATGGTGGGGCACTACTGGCTGCGCACCCCTGAGCTGGCCCCGGACGCGGCCACGGCCGCCCACATCACCGCGGAGGTGGACCGCATCGAGGCCTTCGCCAGCGGCGTGCTGGAGGCAGGGCGGTTCACCGATGTGGTGTGGATCGGCATCGGCGGCTCGGGGCTGGGTCCGCTGCTGATGGTGGAAGCCCTGGGCGTGGTGCGCACCGGCCTGCCGATCCACTTCATCGACAACGTCGATCCCGAGGGCATCAGCCGATCCCTCGCCGTGCTGGGTGAGCGGTTGCGTACCTCCCTGGTGGTGGTGGTGAGCAAGTCGGGGGGCACCCCGGAGCCTCGCATCGGCATGGAGCAGGTGCGCGCGCGGCTGGAGGCGATGGGAGGCCGCTGGCCCGAGCAGGCAGTGGCCATCACCATGCTGGGGAGTCGCCTGGATCAGCTGGCCGAGCGTGAGGGCTGGCTGGCCCGCTTCGACATGTTCGACTGGGTCGGTGGCCGCACCAGCGTCACCAGCGCCGTGGGCCTGCTGCCAGCCGCTCTCATCGGCGTCGACATCCGGGCCTTCCTGGCGGGAGCCTCCGCCATGGACGCCGCCACCCGCCAGCGCGACCTGCACGCCAATCCTGCTGCGCTGCTGGCGACGGCCTGGCACGTGGCCGGCGAGGGGCGCGGACGGCGCGACATGGTGGTGCTGCCCTACCGCGACCGCCTGGCGGTGTTCAGCCGCTATCTCCAGCAGCTGGTGATGGAGAGCCTGGGCAAGCGCTGTGACCGCCAGGGAGCCGAGGTGCGCCAGGGGCTGGCGGTGTACGGAAACAAGGGCTCCACCGACCAGCACGCCTACGTGCAGCAACTGCGCGACGGCATCGACAACTTCTTCGTGACCTTCATCGAGGTGCTGGAGGATGCCGGGGATCTGCCGGCGATCCAGGGCGAACGGCCCGGCGATGTGCTCGAGGGCTTTCTGCAGGGCACCCGCCAGGCACTGCTGGAAGGCGGCCGTCAGAGCCTCACGATCACCCTGCGGCGTTTCGATAGCGCCGGCCTGGGGGCCCTGATCGCCCTGTTCGAGCGCGCCGTGGGGCTGTATGCCGAGCTGGTGAACATCAATGCCTACGACCAGCCTGGTGTGGAGGCGGGCAAGCGGGCGGCGGCCGCCGTGCTGGAACTCCAGCAGCGGCTGATCGACGAGCTGCAGGACGGCCAGTCCCGCAGTCTCGATGAGCTGCAGGAAAACCTGGGTGTCGACAGCGCCGAACCCCTGTTCTGGATCCTGCGTCACCAGTGCGCCAACGATCCCGGTCTGCGGGCGGAGGGCGACTGGGGCCGGCCGGCCTCCCTGCGGTTCAGCCGTCGCTGAGAGGACCGCTCAGCCGGCAGCGCAGCAGGGCCAGGGCTTCATCAGGAAGTCCCAGGAAGCGGTCCAGCCAGGGGGCGCCGCTCGCTGGCACCTGGGCCACGCCCACCAGCAGCCCCAGGCCCTCGCTGTCCAGGGGTTGGCCAAGGCAGTGGTGACGGCGGCTGTGAATCGCACCGGTGCTCAGTTCCGTGTCGATGCGCAGGGGCGGCGGCCTGTAGACGCCCATGGCTCGGCAATGGAACCTGGCCTGGAAGCGAAGCCTGAGCTCCCCACTGCGGGGCGCGAACCGGCCGCTGAGCTGCAACGGTTCGATGGCGATGGTGAGCCCGGGAGGCAGGGGCAGCCCGAGGATGCTGGTGCTGCGCCAGGTGAGGGCCGGAATGCTCAGGTCCGGCGGGCTGAAGTGCAGGGGTCGCTCGCCCTCGCCGCAGTCGCCCCCGGCCCTGTCGTCGAGCCGGCCCACCCCGCTGCCACCGCGGGCGTCGTAGCTGAAGCGAGGGAACCCGCCGATGGCAAGACCGCAGCCCTCCAGGGTCGTGAGGCGCAGGTCCATGCAGGCGCTCAGGAGTGGCTGCGCAGGGGCTCGAGTTCACCCCGGCCATGCAGGTCTGCCAGGGCGTCATAGCCGCCGATGGCGATGCCGTCGATGAACACCTGGGGCACCGGCCCCCGGTCCGTGTGCCGCACGGTGTGGGGGATCGCGAGGGTGCGCAGCATGCGCAGGGCACGGGCGCTGTAGGGACAGCCGGCCGCCACCACGATCTCCACTCGCGGTTCGGCAGCCATCCGCGGATCGGCAACCACCCGAGGCTCGGCGGCCACCTGGGGATCGGTAGCCGTGGGCGGCGGGGCGGTGGGGGCCGGGGCCGCCTCCAGCAGACCCACCAGCACGTCGGCACCCTTGAGTACCAGGGTGCCCGGCTCGAGATGTCCTCCCCACACCTGACAGTTGCCGTCGGAGAGGCTCAGATGCAGATGCACCCCCTCCGGGGCGAGCGTTCCCTGCAGGGTGATGATCTCCAGCTCTCCCCGCACCAGGGTGGGACCGGACTGGCCCGGGCACTGGAAGGCGGCCTGGGAGAGGTTCCCCACCACGCTCAGCACGAAGCCCGCGGCCTGATGGGTGGCGGCCAGCGTCGCCAGGGTGCGGTACACGTCGACCCCGGCCTCGAGATGCAGCGGCAGGGCACGCATGGGGCCTGGCATCGACGGAACAGGGAGCCAAGTTACGTCCCGGTGCCCGCAGTCTCGTGGGCTGGTGGCAGCGCCCATGCCCTCCTGCTGTCAGGCTCGGGTGGACAAGGAGCAGCGAACGGCCCGCGATGTGTTTTTCCAGCGAGGCCAGCTTCATCGCCGCCGCCGCTCTCGTGCCGGCTGGGGCCTGGGCCCTGCAGTCCTGCCGCACCCGGCAGCGAACAGAGCTGCTGCCCCTGGCCCTCTGCCCCTGGCTGTTCGGCGTGCAGCAGGCCCTGGAGGGATTTGTGTGGCTCGGTCTGAAGGCCCCCCTGGACGCGCCGTGGACCCATCACGCTGCCGTGGGATTTCTCTTCTTCGCCCACGGGTTCTGGCCCGCCTGGATCCCCTGGTGTGCCCTGCAGGCGGCCCGGCCCCGGCGACCGGACGTCCTGCCCCTGCTCCGCTTCGTCTTCGCCCTCGGACTGCTGATGGGGCTGTGGCTGTCGCTGCCGCTGGCGCTCGACGGCAGCCGGGTGGTCCCTGTCATCGTCGGCGGCTCGATCAGCTATCACAGCCGTCTGCTGGCCGACGGCCTGATCTCCCAGAAGCTGGGGGTGAGCAGCTACTCCCTGGTGGTGGTGATGCCGCTGATGCTCTGCGGTTCGCAGCGCCTGGCCTGGTACGCCCTCGCCCTGATGGCGAGTGTGGTGGTGAGCTGGATCGCCTTCACGCAGACTTTCACCTCGGTGTGGTGCTTCCTGGCGGCGGTTCTGGCCCTGCTGATTCCCTGGGTGGCCGCCGAACCCCTGCAGACCCCCGGGCCGGCGCACGCGGCTGACGCGCTTGGGGCCTGATCAGCGCTCGGCTTCCGGCTGCCCGCCGCCTGGACCGGCGGCGGGGCGGAACTGCTGCACCAGCAGCCCCCGCTGGTATTCCGCCGCCAGGCTGGCGAGATGCCGGCGGGCCTGCGGCGCCAGGTCCTCGCCCACCTGTTCCAGGGCCATGCCCTGGGGGATGCGCATGCGCAGCACCAGGGCCAGGGCATCGAACAGGCGCACCTGGTCGCTCTGCCAGCCCTGGTAGTCAGCCGCCATGGTCTGCAGAGCCTCATCGGGCAGCTGACCGGCGGTCACCTGCTGGCGCACCTCCTGCAGCTGACTGAAGCGTGCGGAGCTCACCAGGGCGTGGGCCGATCCGAGGGCGGCCAGGGCGTCGGCCGCCTCGCGGCGCAGCACGCCCAGGCTGCGCTCCAGCACCGCCTGCTCCACCGACAGGGGTTCGCGGGTGGCGGGGCAGGAGGCCAGGGGCGAGAGCAGAGGCTCCAGGGAGGGGGGTGGTGTCAGCTGGGGGGTGGATGGGGGCGCCAGGGCGGCCGCCCAGCGGCGCAGCTGCTGGGCCAGCCACCGGCGCCACTCCTGGAGGAGGCGTGGCATCGGTGGTCGTTCGGTTCTCGCACTGTGGAGCGGACGTGCGGCTGTGCCAAGGCGGCCGCCCGCCGTGGCGGAGCGGTTATCCGACCATGGCCCGCGGCGCTGTGGCTGTCAGTTCACCGTGACGCCCTTCCAGAAGGCGACGCGGCCCCGGATCTGCGCAGCCGCGGGCTTGGGATCGGGATAGAACCAGGCGGCGTTGGCGTTCACCTGGCCGTTCACCACCACGTCGTAGTAATGGGCCTCGCCCTTCCAGCCGCAGACGCTGCGGTGGCTGGAGGCGCGGAAACAGTCGGGGGAGAGGGAGTCGGCCGGGAAGTAGGCGTTGCCCTCCACGGTCACGATGTCGTCACTGGTGGCGATGACGCCTCCGTTCCAGCTGGCTTTCATGGCGCTGCCGTGGTTATGCCAATGATGGGGCGCAGGCGCGGGTAGGTGGGGCTCCAGCGCGCCCGCTCCAGGCAGGCCCGGGCCTCCTGCTCCGTGCCGGCCAGCCGCGCCAGACCGTGCCGCACCGCCGCCAGGGCCACGGCCTCGGCCACCGCCGCCCCCACCGCCTGGGATTCGGTCATGGCGGGCATCAGCGGCGCATCCGGATCGCGGCTGGCGGGAATCTCCTCCACCAGCGCCGTCAGGGCGGCGTCGATCATCTCCTCGCTCACCGTGGTGGCTCCCACCGCCACGCAGGCGAACCCCAGGCCGGGGAACACCAGGCAGTTGTTGCACTGGCCGATGCGCCGCTCCCGGCCGCCGTGGCGCACCGGTGGGAAGGGACTGCCGCTGGCGACCAGGGCCCGGCCGTCACTCCAGGCGAGCAGATCCGCGGGCGTGGCCTCGGCGAGAGCCGTCGGGTTGGAGAGGGGCAGGATCAGCGGCCGCTCCCCGCCGGCGCCGGCCATGGTCTCCACCACGGCGCGGTTGAAGGCCCCGGCCACCGTGGAGGTGCCGATCAGCACGGTGGGACTCACATGGCGCACCACCTCCAGCAGGCCGATCCGCCCCTCCGCGTCGGTGTCGAAGGCGGCACCATCGCCCGCTGGCCTGGCGAAGGGCCGGGCCGCCGGCGGGATGCCCTCCTGTCCCTCCAGCAGCAGCCCCTGCCGGTCGATCGCCCAGATGCGCGCACGCGCCTGCTCGTTGCTCAGTCCCCGCAGCTGGAGCAGCCGCACCAGCCGCTTGGCGATGCCGCAGCCGGCCGTGCCCGCCCCGAAGATCACGATCCGCTGGTCTTCGAGCCGCACTCCCTGCCCCCGGCAGCCCGCCAGCACCGCGGCTGCGGCCACCACGCTGGTGCCCTGGATGTCGTCGTTGAAGCTGGGCAGGCGGTGGCGGTAGTGGTCCAGCACCCGCCGGGCCTGGGGGCTGCCGAAGTCCTCCCAGTGCAGGAACGCCCGCGGGAACACCGTTGCAACGGCCTCCACGAACCCATCCAGCACGGCGTCGTAGGCCTCGCCACGCAGGCGCCGGCGGCGCAGCCCCGGGTAGAGCGGATCGCTGAGCAGACTCGGGCGGTCGGTGCCCACATCGAGGGTCACCGCCAGGGCCCGCTCCGGGTTGAGCCCGGCGCAGAGGGTGTAGACGGCCAGCTTGCCCTGGCAGATGTGGATGCCGCCGATGCCCTGGTCGCCGATCCCCAGGATGCCCTCGGAGTCGGTCACCAGCAGCAGGTCGACACCGTCCGGCGCGGCACGGCGCAGCAGTGTCGGCAGCTGCGGCAGATGTTCGGGCGTGAGGTAGAGGCCCTGCCCGCCTGGCAGGTCGGTGTGGCTGAAGGCCTCGATCACGGCGCCCACGGTGGGGGTGTACACCACCGGCAGCACCGCCTCGATGTGTGTCTCGAGGAAGCGGTGGAAGAGGGTGAGGTTGCGCTGCCGCAGGGCGCTCACGTAGCCGAAGCGGGCCATGGCGTCGCTCTGGCGCTGGAAGCCGTCCCACACCCGGCGAACCTGCACATCCAGGGTCTCCACCGCCGCCGGCAGGAGACCCTCGAGCTCCAGCTCGAGGCGCTCCTCGGGGCTGAAGGCGGTGTCCTTGTTGAGTGCGGGATCGGCCAGCAGCGCCGCTCCGCGCAGGGCTGTGAACCGGTCCGGCGGGACGCTGGGCATGGAATCGGCCATGGCGGGCAGGGACGTGCCGCCTGGGTCAGGGCACGAGGTTCACCAGCTTGCCCGGCACCACGATCACCCGGCTCGGGGAGCGGCCCTCCAGCCATTTGGCGGCGATCTCGCTCTCCAGGGCCAGCTTCTCCAGGGTGGCCCGGTCGGCGTCGGCTGGCACCTCCAGATTGCCGCGCACCTTGCCCTTCACCTGGATCACCAGCGGGATCGTGTCGCGCACCAGGGCGGCCGCATCGGCCACCGGCCAGGACTGGCTGTGGACACTGCCGCCGGCGCCGCCCAGCCGGCTCCACAGCTCCTCGGCCAGGTGCGGCGCGAAGGGGGCCAGCAGCAGCAGCAGCGCACGCAGGGCCTCCACGGCCACGGCGTCGGAGACACCGGCCAGGTGCTCAGCCATGGCGTTGCTGAGCTTCATCAGCTCGGACACGGCGGTGTTGAACTGGAACTCGCCCTGCAGGTCCTCGCTCACGGCGGCGATGGCGGTGTGCACCGCCCGCCGCAGCTCACGCTCGGTCTCGTTCAGCTCCGTGCTGCTCAGGTCCGTGCCGTCGAGGCCGCCGGCTGCAGCCGGCAGGCCCGCCAGGCTCAGGCCCCGTTCCACTGCGCCGTCCACCAGCCGCCAGAGACGCTGCAGGAAGCGGAACTGCCCCTCCACATCGGCGTCGTCCCACTCCAGGTCCTTCTCCGGCGGCGCCTTGAAGAGGATGAACATGCGCGCCGTGTCGGCGCCGTAGCGGTCGATCACCACGGCGGGATCGACACCGTTGTGCTTCGACTTCGACATCTTCTCGTAGAAGGTGTCGAGCCGTTCGCCGCTCTCGGGATCGCGGGGATCACTGGGATCAGCCACATCGGCGGGGGCGATGTAGCGGCCGGTGTGGGGATTGCGGTAGGTGACTCCCTGCACCATGCCCTGGGTGAGCAGGCGGGTGAAGGGCTCATCGAAGCCCAGCAGGCCCCGGTCGCGCAGCACCTTGGTGAAGAACCGGGCGTAGAGCAGGTGCAGGATCGCGTGCTCGATCCCGCCCACGTACTGGTCCACCGGCAGCCAGTGGTCCACGGCCTCGCGGCTGAAGGGCAGCTCGCTGTTGCGGGCGTCGCTGTAGCGCAGGTAGTACCAGCTCGAGCAGATGAAGGTGTCCATCGTGTCCGTCTCGCGCCGGGCGGGCTTGCCGCAGCTGGGGCAGGGCACGCTCACCCAGCTCTCGAGCTGGGCCAGGGGGGAGCCGCCCCGCCCTTCCAGGGCCACGTCGCGGGGGAGTTCCACCGGCAACTGCTCGACGGGAACTGGCACCACGCCGCAGTCGTGGCAGTGGATCACCGGGATCGGGCAGCCCCAGTAGCGCTGGCGGGAGATCAGCCAGTCGCGCAGCCGGTAGGTGGTCTGCCCACGGCCCCAGCCCTCCTGCTCCGCCGCCGCGATGATCGCCTTCCGCGCCGCCTCGCTGCTGAGCCCATCGAAGCGGCCGGACTGGATCAGCACCCCGGGGCCGGTCCAGGCCGTGCCCTCGTAGTCGCGGGCGTCGCTGTCCTCGGGCACGATCACCTGGCGCACCGGCAGTTCGTACTGCCTGGCGAACAGGAAGTCGCGCTGATCGTGTGCGGGCACGCCCATCACGGCGCCGGTGCCGTAGTCGGCCAGCACGTAGTCGGCGATCCACACCGGCACCAGCTCGCCGTTGCTGGGGTTGCGCACGCGCGCTCCGATCGGGACGCCGCGCTTGGGCCTGTCGTCCGCGGTGCGCTCCTGCTCGCTCTGGCGGCTCACCAGATCTCGGAAGGCCGCCACCGCCAGGGCCTGATCCTCGCTGGTGAGCCGCTCCACCAGCCCATGCTCGGGCGCCAGCACCACGTAGCTCACACCGTGCAGGGTGTCGGGCCGGGTGGTGAACACGCTGATACGCTCGCCGCTCTCCTTGCCGTCGGCATCCACCACGGGGAAGTGGACCTCGGCGCCGCGGCTGCGGCCGATCCAGTTGGCCTGCATCGTGCGCACCCGCTCGGGCCATCCGGTCAGCCCGCCCAGGTCATCGAGGAGCTGGTCGGCATAGGCGGTGATGCGCAGGAACCACTGGCGCAGCTGACGCTTCTCCACCAGCGCCCCCGACCGCCAGGAGCGGCCCTCGCCGTCCACCTGTTCATTGGCGAGCACCGTCTGGTCCACCGGGTCCCAGTTGACGGTGGCGTCCTTCTGATAGGCCAGGCCGGCCTCCAGAAACTGCAGGAACAGCCACTGGGTCCAGCGGTAGTAGTCAGGGTGGCAGGTGGTGATCTCCCGCTCCCAGTCGATCGAGAGCCCCAGGCACTGGAGCTGCTCGCGCATGGCGGCGATGTTCCGGTCCGTCCAGGCGCCGGGGTCCACCCCGCGCTCGATCGCCGCGTTCTCCGCCGGCAGGCCAAAGGCGTCCCAGCCCATCGGATGCAGCACCCGGCGGCCGCGCATCCGCTCCACCCGCGCGATCACATCGGTGATCACGTAGTTGCGCACATGGCCCATGTGCAGGCTCCCCGAGGGATAGGGGAACATCGACAGGGCCATGTAGGTGTCGGCGCCGTCATCAAGCTCGGGGGTGCGGAAGAGCTCCGCCTCCCGCCAGCGCCGCTGCCACTGCCGCTCGATGGCCTGGGGTTGGTAGCGGCTGCTCTCGCTCACGACAGGCCCGGTGCTGAGATCAGCGATGGTGCCACAGGCGCCTTCAGGACCGTTCCCGCAGCAGGAGCACGGCCTCGCGGTTCACCAGGACGAGGGGATCGTCATCGCCGACCGCCAGGGCGAGGACATGGAGGTCCTGCCAGCGGATCACCCCGTCGATGGTCTCACCGCCGAGGAGACGGATGGTCACCGCCGCTTTGCGCCGGATCAGGCTCTGGAGATGACGGACACTCGGCTGGTCGGTGTCGAGCGTGGAGCTGCGCGCAGCTGACCGTGCTTCGAAAAAGCTCTGCATAGGATTCCCACCAGGGTGCCGTGGCTGCAATCGTGCTCCAGTTCAGCAAATACCAGGGTCTGGGAAATGATTTCCTGATGGTCGACGGCCGCGATGGCGCCGCCGCTGCAGACCTCGCCGATGACAGCCTCGGGCTCACCCCCGAACGCATCCGGCGCCTGTGCGATCGCCGTTTCGGTGTCGGGGCCGACGGCGTGATCCTGGCCCTCCCCCC
Organism: Prochlorococcaceae cyanobacterium; assembly: GCA_049664045.1. Classification (GTDB taxonomy): domain Bacteria; phylum Cyanobacteriota; class Cyanobacteriia; order PCC-6307; family Cyanobiaceae; genus NIES-981. Next base: position 1,740 of record JBATEO010000134.1, on the reverse strand, counting down.
CCTGGGTGATGGCGAACTGCGCATGCGCATCTTCAACGCCGACGGCACTGAGCCGGAGATGTGCGGCAACGGCATCCGCTGCCTGGCCCGCTTCCTGGCCGACAGCGACGGCGACCTGCCCGGCCGGCGCTGGGCGGTCGAGACCCTGGCCGGCCGCATCGTGCCCGAACTCCAGGCCGACGGCACCGTGCGGGTCGACATGGGCGCTCCCTTCCTCGATCCTGAGACGGTGCCCACCACCCTGGCGACGGGAGAGGCGGGCATCCCCCAGGGCGTTCTCGAGGTGGAGGGCCTGACCCTGGCCGTGGGGGCCGCCGGGATGGGCAACCCGCACGTGGTGGTGCCCGTCCAGGACGTGGCCGCGGTGGATCTCGATCGCCTGGGGTCGGCTCTGGAGGTGCATCCGGCCTTTCCGGCCAGAACCAACGTTCACTTCGTGCAGGCCCTCAGCCCCACCCACCTGGTGATGCGGGTGTGGGAGCGCGGGGCGGGCCCCACCCTGGCCTGCGGCACCGGAGCCTGCGCCACCCTGGTCGTCTGCCACCGCCTCGGCCTGGCCGGGCGCCAGGCCCGCCTCGACCTGCCCGGTGGACCGCTGCAGATCGACTGGGATGCTGCCAGCGGCCGCCTGTTCATGACCGGCCCCGCCGAGGCGGTGTTCGATGCCGTGATCACCCCCGAGCTGTGGGGTGAGGACGGCGGTGATCCGGCCACCGCCAGCAGCACCGCCGCAGCCGCCGCCACTTCCGCCATGGCCGCTCCGCCCGCTGCTGACGCCCCCCCGTCCAGCGCCGGCGGCGAGGCGATCGACTGTGCCACGGCCTGCGTGAACGGCTGCATCCGTCCCGAGGCCTGTTCCTCAGCCGAGGCCCGGGCGCGGGTGGAGGCCCTGCTCAGCAGCAGCTCCCTCGATGACCTGGTGGCCCTGGCCAGCGACTCCCTGGAGGCCCGCACCCGGGCGCGAGCCCAGCGCCAGTCCGGTCCGCCGGCGCCATGACCTCCCTGACGGGGTTCCCGGCAACGGGGGTGTACCTCGACGCCTGTGCCACTGCGCCACCGGCGGTGGCGGTGCTGGAGGCTATGACGGCCGCGCAGACCGAGGCCTGGGGGAATCCCTCCAGCCTGCACGGTTATGGTCTGGCGGCCGCCGAGAGCCTGGAGCGGGCACGCTGGCGTTGCGCGGCACTGCTCGGCTGTCAGCCCGAGGAGCTGGTGTTCACCTCCGGGGGCAGTGAATCGATCCACCTGGCCCTGCTGGGGACCGCCGCCTGCCTGCCGCCGGGACGGTTGCTGATCTCCGCCATCGAGCATCCCGCCACCAACGCGGCCGCCGCGGCCCTGGAGCGCCGGGGCTGGCAGCTGCAGACGCTGCCGGTGAACCGGGAGGGTCTGCTGGATCCCTCGGTGCTGGAGGCGTGGCTGGACCCACCCACGCGCCTGGTGTCGCTGATCTGGGGCCAGAGCGAGGTGGGCACCCTCCAGCCCATGGAGGCGATCGCGGCCCGCTGCCGCCGCGCCGGAGTGCTGCTGCATGTGGATGCCGTGCAGGTGGTGGGTCATCTGCCCGTCGACTTCGCTGCCCTGCCCGTCGACCTGCTCAGCCTCGCGAGCCACAAGCTCCAGGGACCGCGCGGCATCGGCGCCCTGGTGGTTCGCTCCGGCGTTCCCCTCGCCGCCCAGATCGCCGGCGGCGGCCAGGAAGCCGGCCGCCGCGGCGGCACCGAGCCGGTGGTGCTGGCC
>JBATEO010000133.1:0-1820 GCA_049664045.1 Prochlorococcaceae cyanobacterium | reverse complement strand
GCCCCCTGCCGCCCGTGCGGGTGGTGGACATGCGCCAGGAGCTGGCCGAAGGACACCGCCGCCTGCTCAGCCGGCCGCTGATGGAGCGCCTGGCGGCGCTCCGCGAGCGGGGGGAGCAGGCGGTGGTGCTGGTGCCGCGGCGTGGCTACCACGCCTTCGTGAGCTGCCGCAGCTGCGGTGAGGCGGTGCTCTGCCCCCACTGCGACGTGGCGATGACGGTGCACCGCTCACGGGGCGGGCGGGAGTGGCTGCGCTGCCACTGGTGCGACCACCGGGCTGAACTGGGCGAGCGCTGCGGCCACTGCGGCTCCACCGCCTTCAAGCCCTTCGGGGCCGGCACCCAGCGGGTGATGGAGCAGCTGACGGGGGAACTGGAGGGCCTCCGGGTGCTGCGCTTCGACCGCGACACCACCCGGGGCCGCGACGGCCACCGCCTGCTGCTGCAGCGCTTCGCGGAAGGTCAAGCGGATGTGCTGGTGGGTACCCAGATGCTCGCCAAGGGGATGGATCTGCCGCGGGTGACGCTTGCGGTGGTGCTGGCGGCAGACGGTCTGCTGCACCGGCCGGATCTGCGGGCGGGGGAACAGTGCCTGCAGCTGCTGCTGCAGCTGGCGGGACGGGCGGGACGGGGTGAGCGGCCCGGGGAAGTGCTGGTGCAGACCTACAGCCCCGAGCATCCGGTGATCCGCCATCTGGTGGATGGCCGCTATGACCGCTTCCTGGCAGAGGAACTGGAGCTGAGAAGACACGGCGGGTTGGTGCCCTTCAGCCGTGCCTGCCTGTTGCGCTTCAGTGGGAACAGTGCCTCGGCCACGGCAACTGCCGCGGCGTCCGTGGCCGAGAGCGTCATGCCGGCGGCGCGACGGCATGGCTGGTGCGTGATCGGACCGGCACCGGCACCGGTGGCGCGGGTGGCAGGACGCAGCCGCTGGCAGCTGCTGCTCCACGGTCCGGCGGCCAGCCCACTGCCGCTGCCGTCGGAAGCGGAGCTGCGGCGCATGCTGCCGGCCACCGTGGGGCTGGCGATCGACCCCGATCCGCTGGTGCTCTGAACTGGTCTCAGGCAGGCAACTCCGGCCAGCCGAACCCCAGCCGCTGCCGCAGGCTGGCCAGCAGCAGCACCAGGGCAAGACCCAGGCCGATCGCGGCGGCGCCCAGACCCAGCGGACTCCAGCGCCAGCAGTGCAGGTGCAGCTGATTGAGCTCACCGAGACGCAGAGGCCAACGCAGCAGCGGGCCGGGTTGACCGCGCTCCGGGCGCAGCACCTGAACGGGCTCCGGCACGGCCCGGCGCACGGCGCGGGCCCGCAGGGGCCGCAGATCCACCGTCAAGGCCACGCCCGGCACGACGCCGGCCGTCCGCAGGTCGAACTCCAGGGCCAGCTCCTGTCGCACCCCCACCAGCCAGTTGGTCTCCCGCCAGTGCACCTGGGGTGGCGGCAGCGACACCCCGGCGAGCCGGGCCGCCCCGCCGGCACTGTCGGTGAGCATCTCCAGGGTGGCGGCGGCCGGTTGCATCCGCCCCTCGAGCCGGTCAAGCCGGCCTTGCCGGGCTGAAGACGCGGTCGGGCGCATCCCCAGATCCCGCAGCAGCTCGGCGAACTGCCGCTGCCACGGCCCAGGGGACTGGCCCTCCCCGGGGCTGAGCTGTTCGACCAGCTGCAGCCGCCCGGGGGCCCCGAACTGCAGCTCGGCCCGCACCTCCACGCACCCCGCCAGCAGCAGGGTGAGCAGCATCAGCACCAGCGCCAGCACCGCAAGGCCCTGCGGTGCCCGGGTCGGGCCCACCGGCGGCGGCGGGGGGGGCGGCGGGCCGGGGG
>JBATEO010000132.1:0-11108 GCA_049664045.1 Prochlorococcaceae cyanobacterium | reverse complement strand
GGCGTGGGGGACGGGCGCCGCGGGCGCGGGCGGGCGGCGGCGTCAGCGGCCAGGGCCTCGGCATCGAGGCCATCGGCAGCTGGAGACGGTTGCGCCGCGGCAACGGGGGCTGGCGGGGACGCTGGTGCGGTGGCGTCGCCGAACAGGCTGCCCTGCACGGCGGCTGCGGGCACGAGCGAAAGCTGCTGCTCGGCTTCCGCGGCCACTGGCGCTCACAGGAATCTCAGGCTGGGATGGTAGGAGCAGCCGATCGCACGGCTGAACGGACGGCTGAAGGCACAGCCGAACGCACAGCAGAGCGCCGCGGGCTCCCAGCCGCGAAGGAGGTGTTCGGGCGTTTTCGAGTTCTGTACACGCTGTACAGAGCTCGACCATCTCCGCGGAGGTTGCAGCACCGGCCGCACCAGTACCAGCACCACGCGACAGCGGCGCCCGAAAACGGTTGGTCGACAGCGGCTGCCCGACAACTTGTGAAGGAACGTCCCGGCGCGCGCCGGGGAGCCGGGAGCCACGTGTGAGAATCCCCAAACTGACCGGCCGGCCTCCCCGCTGATCCATGCAGATCCTCAACACCCTCACCGTTCTGGCCCTGGTGGTGATGTCGTTCGCCCTGATCGTGGCGGTGCCGGTGCTCTACGCCAGCAGCGAGGACAGCGGCCGTTCCAACCGCCTGATCCTGCTGGGCGGCATCGCCTGGCTGGCCCTGGTGCTGGTGAACTGGGGCATGAGCCTGTTTGTGGTCTGAGGGACGGCCCCGAGGGGCGGCTTCTAGGCTCGGGCCACCAGATCAGCGCCACGGCAGTGGCGGGTGCCCGTGGCCACATTCGAGGGAACGTTCAGCGGCGCGGCCGGTCTGCGGCTGGCGATCGTGGTCGCCCGTTTCAACGACCTGGTGACCGGCAAGCTGCTCAGCGGCTGCCTCGACTGCCTGCACCGCCACGGTATCGACACCTCCGCCGCCAGCACGCAGCTGGATCTGGCCTGGGTGCCGGGCAGCTTCGAGATCCCGCTGGTGGCCCAGAAGCTGGCCGCCAGCGGCCGCTATCAGGTGGTGATCACCCTGGGGGCCGTGATCCGCGGCGACACCCCCCACTTCGATGTGGTGGTGGCGGAGGTGAGCAAGGGCGTGGCGGCGGTGAGCCGGGCCACCGGGGTGCCGGTGATCTTCGGGGTGCTCACCACCGACACGATGCAGCAGGCCCTGGAGCGGGCCGGTATCAAGAGCAACCTGGGCTGGAGCTACGCCCTGCAGGCGATCGAGATGGGCTCACTCATGGCCGCTCTGCCTGCCTGACCAGCAGCTCCTGGCTGCCGGCCCGGCGGAAGCCGAGCTGCTCGTAGAAGCCGGCGCTGTTGGTGGTCATCAGATACACCCGCTCCACACCGCGCACGCGCGGGTGGCTGAGCAGCCCCTCCACCACCCGGCGGCCCAGGCCGCGGCCCTGCAGGTCGCCGGCCACCACCACATCCCAGAGCACGGCGCGGCAGGCGCCGTCGGTGCTGGCCCGTCCGAAGCCCACCAGCCGCTTGCCCCGCCACAGGCTCACCACCACCGGGCTGCCGCCGAGCAGGCGGCGCAGCTGGGGGTAGCTGCGGTGCCGGGCCCAGAAGGCGTGGTGGTTGAACAGGCGTTGCAGCTTCAGCAGGCCCCGGGTGGGCCGCAGGCCGGGCCCGAGGCCGAGCCAGCGCAGGCCGGGGGCGCCGGGGGCGTGGCGCAGCAGTCGGATCGCGGCCATCAGACGCGGCTCATGCCAGCATCCTCCCAGCCACGCCGGCGCCTTGGCTCAGCAACGCAGGGGAATCATCCTGGCCGGGGGCAGCGGCACCCGGCTGCACCCGATCACGGTGGGGGTGAGCAAGCAGCTGCTGCCGGTGTACGACAAGCCGATGATCTACTACCCGCTGAGCACGCTGATGCTGGCGGGCATCCGCGAGGTGCTGATCATCACCACGCCGCACGACCGGCCGGCCTTCGAGCGGTTGCTGGGGGACGGCGCCGTCTGGGGGATGACGATCCGCTACGCGGTGCAGCCCAGCCCCGATGGGCTGGCCCAGGCGTTCCTGATCGGTGCCGAGTTTCTCGCCGGCGCGCCGGCGGCGCTGGTGCTGGGCGACAACCTCTTCCACGGCCAGGACCTCGTGCCCCAGCTGCAGGGCAGCAACGGCGGCGGCGCCGCCGCCACGGTGTTCGCCTATCCGGTGCGCGATCCGGAGCGCTACGGGGTGGTGGAGTTCGCTCCCGACGGCCGGGTGCTGAGCATCGAGGAGAAACCGGTGCGGCCGAAGTCGCGCTATGCGGTGACGGGGCTCTACTTCTATGACGCCTCGGTGGTGGAGCGGGCACGGCGGGTGCGGCCCTCGGCGCGGGGGGAGCTGGAGATCACGGACCTCAATCGCCAGTACCTGGAGGAGGGGCTGCTGCGGGTGGAGCTGATGGGCCGGGGCATGGCCTGGCTCGACACCGGCACCTGCGACTCCCTGCACGAGGCATCCAGCTACATCCGCACCCTGGAGCACCGCCAGGGGCTGAAGGTTGGCTGCCCGGAGGAGGTGGCCTGGCGGATGGGCTGGATCGACGGCGCCCAGCTGGAGCGGCTGGCCGAGCCCCTGCGCAAGAGCGGCTACGGCGACTATCTGCTGCGCTGCCTGAATGAGTCCGGCAGCGACCACCGGGCCCTGCAAGCCAGCCTGGAGGTGGGTCATGGAGGCTGAACGGCTGAGCACGGCGGCCGGCGTGGAGCTGAAGGGGCCGCTGCTGCTCACGCCGCAGATGTTCGGCGATGCGCGCGGTTTCTTCTACGAGAGCTGGAACCAGCGGGCCTTCGACGCCGCCGCCGGCCCCACCGTGTTCGTGCAGGACAACCACTCGCGTTCGGCGGCGGGCGTGCTGCGGGGCCTGCACTACCAGCTGCCGCCCCACCCCCAGGGGAAGCTGGTGCGCTGCATGGTGGGGGCGATCTTCGATGTGGCGGTGGACATCCGCCGCGCCTCGCCCACCTTCGGCCAGTGGGTGGGGGCCGAGCTGAGCGCAGAGAACAGGGCCCAGGTGTGGGTGCCGGCGGGCTTCGCCCACGGCTTCCTCACCCTGAGCGAGCACGCCGAGGTGCTCTACAAGACCACCGACTTCTGGAGCCGCGACTGCGAGCGCTCGCTGCGCTGGGACGACCCGCAGCTGGCGATCGCCTGGCCCCTGGAGCGCCTGGCTGGCGCCGTTCCCCAGCTGATCGCCAAGGACGCCGAGGCGCCCAGCTTCGCCGAGGTGGTGGCGGCCGGGGAGGTGTTCGCGTGAGCTCCGCGCCCGTGAGAGTGCTGCTCACCGGCGCCGCCGGCCAGCTGGGCCAGTCCCTGCGCCACCAGGTGCCGGAGGGGGTGGAGCTGATCGCCACCAGCCGGAGCGGGGGCGACGGCCTGCAGGCGCTGGATCTGGCCGATGCCGGCGCCTGCCGGGCGGCGGTGCGGGATCACCGGCCCGACTGGGTGCTCAACGCAGGTGCCTACACGGCGGTGGACCGGGCCGAGAGCGAACCGGAGCTGGCCCGGGCGGTGAACGGCGGCGCGCCGCGGGCGTTTGCCGAAGCCCTGGCGGAGACGGGCGGCCGGCTGCTGCAGGTGAGCACCGACTTCGTGTTCGACGGCCGCCAGGGCAGCCCCTACCTGCCGGAGCAGCCGCGCCGGCCCCTGGGGGTGTATGGCGCCAGCAAGGCGGCCGGCGAGGAGGCGGTGGAGCAGGTGCTGGGCGGCAGTGCCGCTGCCGGTGGTACAGCGCGGGGCGTGATCCTGCGCACCAGTTGGGTGATGGGTCCGGTGGGGAAGAACTTCGCGCTCACGATGCTGCGGCTGCACCGCGAGCGGGGCGCCGGCGGCCCGCCGATCGGCGTGGTGGCCGACCAGGTGGGCTGCCCCACCAGCACACTCACCCTGGCGGCGGCCTGCTGGCGGCTGATCGGCCTGGCGGACCCTGCGCCCGGTGCCGAGGCCCTGCCGCCGCTGCTGCACTGGAGCGACGCCGGCGCCGCCAGCTGGTATGACGTGGCCGTGGCGGTGGGCGACCTGGGGCTGGAGCTGGGGCTGCTGGAGCAGGCCGCGCCGGTGAACCCGATCACCACCGCCGAGTATCCGCTGCCGGCGCCGCGCCCCAGCTACTCGCTGCTGGAATGCGGCGGCACGCGGCAGCTGCTGGGCCTGGATCCCCTGCACTGGCGCACCGCCCTGCGGCAGGTGCTGGCGGCAGTCGACTCACCCTGTTGAAGGCCTCTGCTCACCCTTGTTGAACGACCCCATGACCACCGATCCGATGCCCACCGCCGCCACCCTGCTGGTCGGCCGCCGCCGCGTGCTGGTGACCGGCGGCGCCGGCTTCATCGGCGGGGCGCTGGTGCGGCGTTTGCTGGCGGAGAGCGAGGCGCTGGTGTTCAACCTCGACAAGTGCGGCTATGCCAGCGACCTCACCAGCATCGGGGAGCTGCCCCAGAAGGCCGAGCGCCACCAGCTGCTGCGGGCGGACCTGGCCGATGGCGAGGCCACGGCGGCGGCGGTGCGCCAGGCCGATCCGGATCTGGTGATGCACCTGGCGGCCGAGAGCCATGTGGACCGCTCGATCGAGGGACCGGGGGCGTTCATCGAGAGCAACGTGACCGGCACCTTCAACCTGCTGCAGGCGGTGCGGGCCCACTGGGAGGGACTGAGCGAGGAGCGCCGCGAACGCTTCCGCTTCCACCACATCAGCACCGATGAGGTGTTCGGCTCGCTGGGGGCCACGGGGCGGTTCTCGGAGACCACCCCCTACGACCCGCGCAGCCCCTATTCGGCCAGCAAGGCGGCCAGCGACCACCTGGTGAACGCCTGGCACCACACCTACGGCCTGCCGGTGGTGCTCACCAACTGCAGCAACAACTACGGCCCCTGGCAGTTCCCCGAGAAGCTGATCCCGGTGGTGATCCTCAAGGCGGCCGCCGGCGAGCCGATCCCGCTCTACGGCGACGGCGGCAACGTGCGCGACTGGCTGTACGTGGACGACCACGTGGACGCCTTGCTGCTGGCGGCCTGCCGCGGCCGTCTGGGTCAGAGCTACTGCGTGGGGGGGCATGGGGAGCGCACCAACAAGCAGGTGGTGGAAGCGATCTGCGCCCTGCTAGATGAGCTGCGCCCCGCCGGCGCCCCCCACGCGCGCCTGATCACGCCGGTCACGGACCGTCCCGGCCACGACCGCCGCTACGCCATTGACCCCACCCGCATCAGCAGCGAACTGGGCTGGCAGCCGCGCCACAGCTTCGAGCAGGGCCTGGCGACCACGGTGCGCTGGTACCTGGAGCGCCAGGACTGGTGCAAGCAGGTGCGTGAGCGAGGTGGCTATACCGGCGGCCGGCTGGGGCTGGTGGGGTCACCCCTCTGAGGCGTGAGACCAGTCTGGGTAGGCTGCCAGCACTGCCCTGGTAGCCGTTCTCACCATGCTCAAGCTCCTGCTGGGTGATCCCAATGCCCGCAAGCTGAAGCGCTACCAGCCCCTGGTGTCGGACATCAACCTGCTCGAGGAGGAGATCGCCCCCCTCTCCGACGACGAGCTGCGCACCCTCACCGGCGAGTTCCGCCAGAAGCTGGACAACGCCCGCGGGGGCGCCGCTGGCGGCGGCGACAGCGAGGCGGTGCGGGCCCGCGAGCGCGCCGTGCTCGATGAGCTGCTGCCCCAGGCCTTCGCCGTGGTGCGCGAGGCCGGCAAGCGCGTGCTGGGCATGCGCCACTTCGACGTGCAGCTGATCGGCGGCATGGTGCTGCACGATGGCCAGATCGCCGAGATGAAGACCGGCGAGGGCAAGACCCTCGTGGCCACCCTTCCCGCCTACCTCAATGCCCTCACCGGCCGCGGCGTGCACGTGGTGACGGTGAACGACTACCTGGCCCGCCGCGACGCCGAGTGGATGGGCCAGATCCACCGCTTCCTGGGCCTTTCGGTGGGCCTGATCCAGCAGGACATGACGCCCCCCGAGCGGCGCTCCAACTACGCCTGCGACATCACCTACGCCACCAACAGCGAGCTGGGTTTCGACTATTTGCGCGACAACATGGCCACCGATATCGCCGAGGTGGTGCAGCGCGACTTCCAGTACTGCGTGATCGACGAGGTCGACTCGATCCTCATCGACGAGGCCCGCACCCCCCTGATCATCTCCGGCCAGGTGCAGCGGCCCCAGGAGAAGTACCAGAAGGCCGCCGAGGTGGCCGCCCTGCTGGAGCGGGCTGCGGAGATGGGCAAGGACGGCATCGACCCCGAGGGCGACTACGAGGTGGATGAGAAGCAGCGCAGCTGCACCCTCACCGACGAGGGCTATGCCAAGGCCGAGCAGCTGCTGGGGGTGATCGACATGTTCGATCCCGCCGACCCCTGGGCCCACTACATCACTAACGCCCTCAAGGCCAAGGAGCTGTTCATCCGCGACGTGAACTACATCGTGCGCGGTGAGGATGCCGTGATCGTCGATGAGTTCACCGGCCGGGTGATGCCGGGCCGGCGCTGGAGTGACGGCCAGCACCAGGCGATCGAGGCCAAGGAGGGCCTGCCGATCCAGCCCGAGACGCAGACGCTGGCCTCGATCACCTACCAGAACTTCTTCCTGCTCTACCCCCGCCTGGCCGGCATGACCGGCACCGCCAAAACGGAAGAGGTGGAGTTCGAGAAGACCTACAAACTCGAAGTCACGATCGTGCCCACCAACCGGCCCCGGGCCCGTGCCGACTGGAGCGATCAGGTGTACAAGACCGAAACCGCCAAGTGGCGCGCCGTGGCCAACGAGACCGCCGAGGTGCACGGGGCCGGTCGGCCGGTGCTGGTGGGCACCACCAGCGTGGAGAAGTCGGAGCTGCTCTCCGCCCTGCTGGCCGAGCAGCAGATCCCCCACAACCTGCTCAACGCCAAGCCCGAGAACGTGGAGCGGGAGGCGGAGATCATCGCCCAGGCGGGCCGCGCCGAAGCCGTGACCATCGCCACCAACATGGCCGGCCGCGGCACCGACATCATCCTGGGCGGCAATGCCGACTACATGGCCCGCCTCAAGCTGCGCGAAGTGCTGCTGCCGGTGCTGGTGCGGCCCGAGGACGGCCACCGGCCGCCGATCCCCCAGCAGCGCAGCCAGGCCGCCGGCGGCTTCGGCAGCGGCGCCATGAGTGCCGGCGGCTCCGCTGCCCCCAGCGAGGCGCGTGCCATCGGCGCCCTCTTCCCCTGCGCCCTCAGCCCCGACACCGACCAGTCCCTCGTCGCCCTGGCCAGGGATCTGGTGAAGACCTGGGGCGACCGCCAGCTCACCGTGCTGGAGCTGGAGGACCGCATCGCCCAGGCCGCCGAGAAGGCCCCCACCGAGGATCCCCAGATCCAGCGCCTGCGCGAGCTGAGCGGCCGCGTCAAGGCCGAATACGAGGTGGTGACCAAGGCCGAGGAGCAGCAGGTGCGTGAGGCCGGCGGCCTGCACGTGATCGGCACCGAGCGCCACGAATCCCGCCGCGTGGACAACCAGCTGCGCGGCCGCGCCGGCCGCCAGGGCGACCCCGGCTCCACCCGCTTCTTCCTCTCGCTGGAGGACAACCTGCTGCGCATCTTCGGCGGCGACCGCGTCGCCGGCCTGATGAACGCCTTCCGGGTGGAGGAGGACATGCCGATCGAATCGGGCATGCTCACCCGCTCCCTGGAGGGGGCTCAGAAGAAGGTGGAAACCTATTACTACGACATCCGCAAACAGGTGTTCGAGTACGACGAGGTGATGAACAACCAGCGCAAGGCCGTCTACACCGAGCGGCGCCGGGTGCTGGAGGGCCGTGAGCTCAAGGCCCAGGTGATCGGCTACGGCGAGCGCACCATCGACGACATCGTCGAGGCCTACGTGAACCCCGATCTGCCGCCCGAGGAGTGGGACCTGGAGCGGCTGGTGGCCAAGGTGAAGGAGTTCATCTACCTGCTTGAGGACCTCACCTCCGAAATGGTTCGGGGCCTGTCGATGGAGGAGCTCAAGGCCTTCCTGCAAGAGCAGATGCGCAACGCCTACGACATCAAGGAAGGCCAGATCGAGGCCCAGCGGCCGGGGCTGATGCGCGAGGCCGAGCGCTTCTTCATCCTCCAGCAGATCGACACCCTCTGGCGCGAGCACCTGCAGGCCATGGACGCCCTGCGCGAATCGGTGGGCCTGCGCGGCTACGGCCAGAAGGATCCACTGATCGAATACAAGAACGAGGGCTACGACATGTTCCTGGAGATGATGACCCAGATGCGCCGCAACGTGATCTACTCGATGTTCATGTTCCAGCCCTCCCCGGCGCCCCAGGGCGCCACCGCCTGACGCAAACTGACGCAAACCGGCCTGAGGTTCTCAGTTCGTCGAGCCGGGGTTGTCGCCCAGGAATTCGAGGATCTCGCGATCCCTGAGGTTCTGGGCCACGCCGCCGCAGGGTTCCTCCATGGGCCTGCCGGCGGCCAGCTCCCTCAGGCAGGCCTGTGTGCGGGCCAGCTCGCTCTCCAGCGCGTCGATGCGCTCCATCAGGTTGCGGATCACCCGCGCCTCGGTGTCCGGCAGGGCCGAGTGGGCCAGCGGATCCACGCGCACCCCGCTCTGGTGCACCACCCGACCGGGGATGCCCACCACGGTGCAGTCCGGCTCCACGTCGCGCAGCACCACCGAGCCGGCGCCGATGCGGGTGTTGGCACCCACGGTGATCGCCCCCAGCACCTTGGCGCCGGCGCCCACCACCACGTTGTTCTTGAGGGTGGGATGGCGTTTTCCGTGGGCCTTGCCGGTGCCGCCCAGGGTCACGCCCTGGTAGAGCAGGCACTGATCGCCCACCTCCGCCGTCTCGCCGATCACCACGCCCATGCCGTGGTCGATGAACACCCCATGGCCGATGCGCGCCCCCGGGTGGATCTCGATCCCCGTGAGCAGCCGCCCGACCTGGCTCAGCAGCCGCGGCAGGATCGGCAGCCGCAGCCGCCAGAGGGTGTGGCTGAAGCGGTGCAGCACCAGGGCGTGCAGCCCCGGGTAGCAGAGCAGGATCTCCAGTGGCCCGCGCGCGGCGGGATCCCGCTCCTGGATGATCGCCAGATCGGACCGGATGGCCTTGAACATGCAGGCATCCTGGCCGAGCGCCCGGTGGGTTGACCGGGCTTGGGGGTTTGACCGTGGGGCACGCGGTCGTGCATGATCGATCGGTCGGCGGCTGGAGGCCCCGGCTCCCGCGGATGTAGCTCAGTGGTAGAGCATCTCCTTGCCAAGGAGAGGGTCGAGAGTTCGAATCTCTTCATCCGCTTGTTCTGATCGCGCAGCCGGTTCAGGCGGCCAGCAGGCCGATCTCCCTGCGCAGCTCGTCGATCGTGGCGGTGCCCAGGTAGCTCTGGGCGCAGTGCACCACCGGCAGGCGCATCAGGTCCCCCCGGTTCTGGCGCAGGCTCTGCTCCACCAGCGGCAGGCTGGGCCGGTCGCAGAGCACGTGGCTGGCGGCCCGCAGCAGCGCCAGCAGGCGGCTGCCGGTGTCGGGGCTGGCGGTCATCACCAGCAGCTCGTTGCCGCGCAGGCTGTGCAGGATCACCTCCGCCGCCCGCAGGATGCCGGGGCTGATGCTCACCAGCCCCACGCAGCTGCCGGCGCGCAGCTCCTTGAGCAGGTCGAGCTCGTGGCGGAAGTCGTTGAGGTCCACCGGCACCGCGCGCACGCCGTGGCGTTTGGCGATCTCCTCCACCGGCTGCAGGAAGTAGCGGCTGGTCACCACCGTGCCGTTGTTGGACTGCTCCAGCACGCCTTCCAGCTCCTCCATCGGCACCACCTCCACCGGCACCGCCAGGTTGGGGGCGAGCTCCTCGGCGATCAGCAGCGAGGCGCCCATGTCTTCCCGCGGGGTGCTCACCAGCACCCGGGCGCCGCAGCGCAGCCGCCAGTCGATCTCCCGGGTGAGCAGGTCGCGGGCCTGCTGCAGCGTGCAGCCGGCATCCAGCAGGCCGTCCACGCTCTGGCGCACCTCCCGGTCGACATCCGGCAGATGGCGGCCGCGGGGCCCCGGCGGCGGCTTGATCTGGCGCGGCTTCTGCTGGTCGCGCACGTAGATGCCGGAGCCGGCCATGGCCTCCACCACGCCGTCGGTCTCCAGCTGCCGGTACACCTTGCTGATCGTGTTGCGGTGCAGGCCGGTCTGCATCGCCAGCTGCCGGGTGCTGGGCAGGCGGTGCCCCGGCGGGTAGTGCCGGGCGGCGATCGCGAAGCAGATCTGGTTGTACAGCTGGGTGGAAGCGGGGATGTCGCTCTCCTGCTGGATGTGGAATCGCACGCCGCTGTGGGCCCGATGGGGTCATCGGCACCATACGGAGCTTCTCTGCTGGGGACAATCCCTGTGTTGGCATACGAGAGTGTGCCGGTTCAGGGCCAGTCCGCGGCTGCATGCCCCCGAGCCGGGATTCCAGACTGCCCCGGCACCCCCCTTGCCCGCGCCATGCCCTCCGGCCTCCCCAGTGGATCCGCGCCCTCCGGCTGGCGGGAGGTGCCGGGCCCCGATGGGCTGAGCCTGCGCTGCTGGTGGGCCCGGCCGGCGGAGCGGCCGGCGCGGGGCGCCGTGCTGGTGCTGCCGGAGGTGTTCGGCCTCAATGCCTGGGTGCGGGGCGTGGCCGGGCGCCTGGCCGCCGAGGGCTACGCGGCCCTGGCCCTGCCGATCTTCGCCCGCACCGCGCCCGATCTGGACGTGGGCTACGACGAGGCCGGCCTGGCCGCGGGCCGGGAGCACCGCGACCGGGTGAGCGCCGGGCAGTTTCTCGCCGATGCTCGCGCCGCGATCGCCTGGCTGCGGGCCCAGCCGGGGCTGGACCGGCCGCTGGGCTGCCTGGGCTTCTGCTTCGGCGGTCACCTGGCCATGCTCGCCGCCACCCTGCCGGAGGTGGCCGCCACCTGCGATGTCTACGGAGCGCGCGTGTCCAGCTTCCGCCCCGGCGGCGGTGAGCCCACCCTGGCGGTGGTGCCGGAGATTCCCGGCCACCTGCTCTGCCTCGCCGGTGACAGCGATCCGCTGATGCCCCCCGCGGAGCTGTGGGCCATCGACGCCGCCCTGGCGGCGGCGGCGGCGCGGCAGCCCCGGCTCGAGCGGCGGCTGAT
>JBATEO010000131.1:0-48938 GCA_049664045.1 Prochlorococcaceae cyanobacterium | reverse complement strand
AACCGACTCGCGCAGAGCTGGAAGGACTGGCCCTGGAGGTGGCGGCCGAGATCGCCCAGATGCTGAGCTTCTGCCAGGACCCGCAGCGCAACATCCCGCTGGGCAAGGAGCACTTCCCGCTCACCGTTAACCTCGGCTACTGCCGCCACTGCTCGTTCCGGGAGCTGTGCGATCGGGGGGAGGCGAGCTCATGACCGGACGGTCCTTCACCGGTGAGCAGAGCATCACCACTGCGGCCCGCAGCTCTTCCAGCCCTCCCGGCGCTTCTGGGCCCACAACCGGATGGCCTCCTCGCGGGTGAGCTCGCGGCGCCGCTTGAGCAGCGGCACCGGCTCGCCCGGCAGCAGCTCGCCGCTGGTCACCTCCAGCACCTTGTTGTGGCGGCTCCAGAGCGTGGGGGCAGAAGTGCAGCACCTGGCGGTCGTCGTTGTGCCAGTCCTCTCCGGCGCCGTTGCAACTGGCCTTGCTGCCCCCGGATCGGTTGGCGGAGCAGCTGCGTGCCGGCAGCGCCGATGCGGTGCTGGTGAGTGTGGCCGGTGATGCCCGGCGGAATTCGGCCGTGCTGCAGCCACCGCTGTTGCAGTGGGGTGTGGAGGCCATCGGCCTGGGCCAGCGTTCGCTGGTGCTGCTGCATCACCCCGCGCATCTGGGGAGAGCCAAGCCGAAGCCCCAGGACGAGGCGCCTTGCGCACAGCTGCTCTGTGGTCAGCCGCGCTGCGACGAGCCGCCATGCGGCCGGCAGCGGATGGGCTATCTGCTGCCGCCCCGTCAGCAGATGCCGCTGCTGCATCGGGCGCTGGAGCGTGAGGGACGCCTGCCGCTGCATGGCTGTGCTGAATCGGACCACCGCCTCTGGTTGCAGCAGCTGACCTCAGATCCCCAACTGCTGCCGGCCGACCTGACCTTGCTGCCGCTGCCCAGCTGGGGGGAGGCCGAACGCGCCGGGCTGGCGCAATTGCTGGCTCGGTGGGGCGGCACTCAGCTAAGACGGCCTCAGCAGAGGGGGCGGCCCTGGGTGCGGCGCTGGTCAGGGCTTGGCGGTCTCTGGGGCTGGCGATGACGGCAGCACTCCCGCCCTGACGCACCGTGCTGGCACAAGAGCAGATGGCTGCAGCAACCCAACGGCAATACAGTAGTGAAACTCACTACATTGCAGGCAATGTCCCAGGCGGAGCCGGTTCTGGTCAGTGCCTCTGAGGCCAATCGCTCCTTCTCCGCTCTGCTGCGGCAGGTGGCCGAGGGGCAGAGCTTCACGGTGCAGTCCCACGGCCGCCCCGTGGCCACCCTGGCACCGGTCCAGACCGCCAGGCCGTCGCTGCGTAGCGCGCGTCAGGCCTTGCTCGCCCGGCTGGCCGCTCAGCCTGCCAGCGGTGAACCCCGCACCTGGCGACGCGAGGAGCTCTACGACTGATGCGGGCGGCACTCGACACCAACCTGCTGGTCTACGCGGAGGGGTTCGGAGATGGGGAGCGGGTGAACGCCACCCGGGAGCTGCTGCGGCAGCTGGCGGATGCCGACCTGGTGGTGCCGTTGCAGTGCCTGGGGGAATTGTTCCGGGTACTCACCGGCAAAGCCGGCCGCAGCGCCCCGCAGGCTCAGGAGGCGGTGCTCGGCTGGATGGATGCCTTTCCGGTGCTGGAGAGCAGCGCGGCGGCCTGCCGTGGCGCCATGGACCTGTGCGTGGCCCATTCGTTCTCCAGCTGGGATGCTCTGGTGCTCAATGTCGCCGCTGAAGGCGGTGCCCGGCTGCTGCTCACGGAAGACCTGCACCCCGGTTTCAGCTGGCGCGGCGTTCGCGTGGTGAATCCGCTGGCGGTCACAGCTGATGCGCTGCTGGTGCAGCTGCTGGGCTGAGCTGGTTCAACCTCGAGATACTCGTGGCGCCAATACCGGCCATCACAAGGTCATCGGTGCACCGGCCCCATGGGCCAGGAGCATGGTGGCCGGGGCGTCAGTGGGCTCGTCGATCAACCGCAGGGCAGAGAGAGGCTCCACAGACGTCATGGACGGATCCTGGTCCAACCTTGGGCGCGGCGTTCCCGTGAGGAAGCCGCTGGCCTTCACACTGCTGGTGCTGCTTCTGGGTTGAGCAGCCCCAGCGCCTCCTCGGCGCCGCATCGAGCCTTCGGTGACGGCAGCGAAGCAAGGCTGATCGAGGGCTACGCCTCCGGGGGAAGCCCAGTGCCAGGTGCCGCGAGGTACGAGCAGAAGACGCGCTTGCGGGCGGCGGCGGGGCCCCAATCCGCCCCAGCCCGAGCTGCGCTCAGCGGACTGACCACCGAATCCATGGAATAGTACGTATGTACGCACAGACCCATGGCAGCGCTTCGGCCTGGCTCCTACGTGTTGGTCCGCCTCGGGGAGAAACCTGACCCCTTTGCCGCCTTGCTGCTGGACGGGTTCACCGGCGCTCGTGGGGGGATCGACATCTGGCAGGTGATCGACCTGGACAGTGAGGTGGTGACCTACGCCCACCCATCAGAGATCATCGCTGCGCTGGACGATCGAGGGCTTGAAGGACCTGACCGACACCCCGAACACCAACCGGCCAAGCCGGACTGGGAGGGCGTGGCAAGCGGCGTGGTCTTCGCTGAGTGAAGCTGATCAGGGAATCCCCGCGACGGTCACCTGTGGTGTGCTCGGACGGGCTCCCGGGGCCACAGTTCCGCTCTGGTGAGCTGGCGGGTGCGACATCTCGCCCTGCTGCGATCCTGAGCCATGAGCCCGCGGCTGTCCCGGATGGATCTGTTTGATCGCCAGTGGGCCACCTACCGGACAGTGGTGGACCACGACCTGATGGAGCATCGCCAGCTGACAGGCGCCATCAACGCGGAAATTCAGGCCTGGCTGACTGGCCGGGACGAGGGAGCAGGACTGCCCCGGATGGTGGATCTCGGCTGCGGCGACCTCGGCGTACTGGCTCCAATGCTGCGAACCCTGCCACTGGGCTTCTACGCAGGTCTGGACCTCATCGCTCAGGTGCTGCCGAAGGCCCAGGCCACTCTGGGTCCTGTTGACTACGCCTGTCAGTGGAAGACGCAGGATCTGATGGACTGGGCAGCAGCAGAGCCTGGCCCTGAGCAGGTTCATCTGCTCCATTCCAGCTTTGCCCTGCACCATCTATCCGAGGCCGCCAAGCTGCGGTTTCTCCAGCTTGCCCACCGCCAGCTTGCACCCGATGGGATTTTCCTGTGGGCCGACGTGTTCCGAGATCCCGGTGAGACCCGGGAGGATTACCTGGAGCGCTACGTCGAACGGATCCACACAACCTGGACGCCCCTGGATTCGGGCCAGAAGCAGCAGGTGATCGAGCACATCACCACCTGTGACTTTCCCGCCGATCGTGAGGCCATTGCCCACCAAGCCGAAGCTGCCGGCTGGCGATGGGAGTGGATCTGGCAGGGCTCCCACCGAGCGGAAGCCCTGGCTTTGCTCACCCCGTCCACCAGCGGGACGTGACAGCCCAGCGACTTCAGGCTGGATGCCGTCATGACAGTTGAATGAGCATGAAAAAGGCGCCCCGTTTCGGGCGCCTTTTGGCCGGTTGCCGGGTTTTGGACTCGCACCGCCCGGGTCATGGCCTCTGACCTATGGATACACCCGCTGGCTGGCTGGGTCAGTGGGGTAAACCGATCGGTGCGTCTACCGGTGGTTGATCACTCGTCTTCCTCAGTGCCGCCGATGGGGATCAGCTTGATCTGCTTGGGGCACAGCTGGGCGTTGCAGGCCATCCGCAGCCCAGACGGTTTCAGGTCAGAAGCACCAGCGCTTCTGGATCAGGATGCTGACGACGAAACACGCGGTCATCGGCAGCTCGGCGGCAGGTGAGCAGGAACAGCGGCATGTCGATCCCGAAGGTCTTCTCAAACAGTGCGACCACTTCGCGAGTCTCGCCCAATCCGCAGGAGCGGATGGCTCGGCTCAATCCCTGGCGCGGCTGATCCGTCAGGGCTGAAAACAGCTTGTTGAGGCGGTACTCCAGCAACGCCTCAGCTGGGGTCATGCCGCGGACCTGATCAAAGCTGAACAGCAAGCACTCGTCCGTGATGCCCAGAGCCTTCGCCATCCCGGCCAGGGCATTGGACTGGCTGAAATGCTGGGTCAGGTAGCCAAGCCCTGCAGCGACGATCAGCATCGGACTGCCGCACCTGGCCTGGAGGTCTTCCAGACTCCTGCATTCCGACCTGATTGCATACGGCATCAGAGCCGCCTGATCGCTGGCCGTTCTTCTCGGCAACATCTTCGTCAACATCCTCGTCATCCTCATTGGACCTGAATCTTTCGATCAGACCTGGAATCCCTTTTCGTTTCCCATGGTCAGCAGGAGCAAGCCCGCATGCCAGCGATTTAAACAAAATGGAGGAATCGAAAGTCACAAGTGTTAAAATGCAGCTTTTCGAGTCAAAACGAAACAGCGCAGGCGGGACTGATGGTCGTCACTTGCCGGGCGCCTTGACCAGAACCCCTTGACAAGACCAAGGTGATCGAGTGGATACGGGTCAACAAGGCTGATCGATCCCTGTCACATGCTCCACTGTCCACTGCGGGGGTTGAATCAAGGACCGTATACGGCAAACAACCGCGCTGACCCTGCCGTAACGGCTAGATCCGGGAGCAGACCACCACAGCAGCCAGCAACACTGCAGCGATCAGCAGCACGTGCGCAGCCTGGGCAACATCCATCGGGCCTTCGCCAGCACCATGGCGTCCAGTTTGATGGCGCCAAGAGGTGACGTAATGGAAGGAAAAACTCCGGGGAGCTCACCGAGGCTGATCCTTGGCGTTCGCACGGTAGACAGCGCTGCCAACATGGCAAGCGCTGCGATCTGCATAGTCCATGAAGACGCCGCCGCCTCACGCCTTGGGCTGAGGCAATGAGCATCAACACCCATTGCCCGTGGCGCCTTGGATGCCGAAGCTGGGTTCAACTGATTCGGAGGCTCCACGGATGGAAGACAGCCCCCCTGAGCACCAGAGAGGAGCGCGCTGACGATCCGGCCCCTGCTCCAACACTCTCGACGGATCTCTGACGTTCCCGGCGTGTCGTGGCTGTTTTGTTGAAACAGCCCTGTCGCCGTCCATTGCATCGTTGAAGGCCCAGCCTGAGGTGCCCCGGACCCACCGGAACGTCCCAATCGACACCTGGCCCCAGGTGCCAGCGCCAGCAGCTCCGCCCCCATAATCCGCTCGTTCTTGATCTGATGGTCATGACTGCTGTAAGGTACTTTCAACGAGCAGCAGTTAGTTCAGACTCTCTTTGGTGAGGGAGGCACCACGAACGCATCATCAACGCCCGGGGATCATCCTCGGGCGTTGTTTCATGTGAGTCCTCTGCATTCAGTTGAGCCTGCTCTGGAGCCCTCAGGCCGGCTCGGTTCTGATGCAGGCTTGATTGACGATCATCTCCTGACAATCCGGTTGCCACTCCTGCTAGACGACGGTATGGCGCGACACAGCGGATTCAACGGCGAGATCTGAGGGTGACCATGTGATCAAAGGGAAATGATGAGGGTTGCGTCTCGGCAGGCCGCCTGCCAGCGGGTCTACCGCCTGATCGACAGCTGCTGTGCTCCCCACCGGCAGCTTGATGCCGATTACCCCAGCCTGGATGAGGCGATCGGTGAGGCCGTGGCCTGGATCGAGCAACGCATCGATTCAGACCCCCAGTGTTCCCTGATCGGGGCGGAGGTGCGCATGGGCAACGGTGAGTGGCGCACCTGCCGGCTGCCGAGCGAGCTGTTGTGCCCATTGCCCTCGGTTCTCCCCGGCTGAGCAGCCCGGACCGTGCAACACCTGGGGCATGGCCAACAGAAAACCCCCGTCTTGCGCGGGGGTTCTCCGGAGCTGCCGTGGCGGAGGAGCGGCGCTCATGCCGGCGTCGGTGGTAACGCTGACGCCTGTTTCCAGTGTGCTGAGGGTCGCGATCGGCCGGCTCCGGCCTTCACGAATGATCACGCCGCAGCCGCGCCGGCCTCTTCCTCGTCGGCAGCGCCAATGGGAATCAGCTTGATCTGCTTGCGGCCGAGCTTGATCTCGAACTCATCACCGGGCTGCAGTCCCAGCTGGGCGGTGTAGGCCTTGCCCACCAGCAGGTTGCCGTTGAACTGCACCTTGGTTTCATAGCTGAGCTTGCGGCCGCCCTTGCCACGGCCCTGGCCCGTTTCACCGAGGGTCACGCCCTTGGCCTCCAGCAGGGCTTCGTAGAAGGCGGTGAAGTTGAGACGCTCAGTGCCATCCTTCTTGGTGCTGACGTAGCCGCACTCGCGCACCAGTTCGGACTTGCTGGCGTCGCTGAGATCCTTGACCTTGGTGAGCAGATCGGATCCGGTAAGCATGTCCCCAGAATGTTGATGGTTGTCCATACCTTACCGCTTGGGTTTCCAATCACCAGTGCGGCAATGGGGTGAATGCCGGCCGTCTTCAGCGGCGGAGGGATTCACAGGCTTCCCCATCGCCATCTCCGTCCAGATAGGTGTGGCCCTGGCGCAGCAGCTGCTGGGCGCGGGCATAGGAGCCGATCTCGCTGCATTGGTAGCGTCTGCCGCCGGGCGTGGAGCCGTCAGGAATGCTGCGTCCACGGGGTGAACGGCGGAAGTCCCAGGGCCGGGTGATGCCGCCGGCCACCTGCCAGACCCCCTGGCGGCGGCGGCTTGCCCGACCTTCGGCATCCAGATACTCCCGGGCATTGCAGCCGCTGAGGTACTGCCTGTAGGCAAAGGCCTGGCCGTCCTCCACCATCGCCAGGCCGATGTTGATGTCGCCCATCACCTCGGCCACGGTGCGGCCGTAGCGGTCGGTGGTCTTCACAGCCAGCCGCACGCGCGAACCGATCGGCAGCCGCATCCGCAGATAGTCCCTCGCGCGCTGGCCGTGGGGTTGCTGGGCCATCTCGGGGGCGT
This sequence comes from Prochlorococcaceae cyanobacterium, assembly GCA_049664045.1. Lineage (GTDB taxonomy): Bacteria > Cyanobacteriota > Cyanobacteriia > PCC-6307 > Cyanobiaceae > NIES-981. Next base: position 42,039 of record JBATEO010000131.1, on the reverse strand, counting down.
CGATGCAGGCCAGCCGCACCGTGATCGTCCGCTCCCCCCGGCGTACGCGGATGGTGTCGCCGTCGCCGATGGAAACCACGGTGCCCGGCGATCCCTGGCCCACAGCCACAGCTGGCAACAGCAGCAGACAGGCCACCCCGGCGCACGGCAGCAGCCAGCGCCTCGAGAAGCGGATCAAGGCGCCTGGGAAGCGGGCGCGGTGCGCTCCAGCAGCAGCTCCAGCTGCCGGTCCTGCCGTTCCAGCACCGCCATGAACCCGGCCGCGGTGATGCCCAGCACCGCCAGCCAGGCCAGCGAGGTCCAGGCCATCACCTGCCAGGGGTTGGCCGCCAATCCCGGCCGCCAGGACCTGCTGGGACGGGAAGCGCGGCCGGCGCCGGGCTGTTCAGCCTCCAGGTCCAGCAGCACCCGCAGCAGGGCCTCCGGTGTCACCGGCACCAGCGACGAGGAGTCCTGCGCCGAGGGGGGCTCCTTTCCGCTGGCCTGGGCCGCCAGCAGGTCGCGGCAGTGCTGCAGTCCGCCGCCGGCCCAGAACAGGCCCCAGGCCCGCCGGTCCTGCTGCAGCGCCACCCAGCGGTGGGGGCGCACGTCGTTGCGGATCAACTGCGCCGCCCTGGCCAGGCTCCAGCTGCGGCCAGCGGCAAGGGAGGGCTGCGCCTCCAGCAGCAGCCGGCCCTGGGGGTCGCGGGTGTAGCCGGTGGCCACCTGCAGGGAGAACACATCGAGGATCTGCATCCGGGCACCAGGCCGGCGCTGGGCGGCATCAGGCGACCAGAACACCAGTGCCCCACGCTCACGGGCGATGCAGCGCTTCATCTGCAGATTGGTGGGCATCGGCCTCAACCCCCCGGAGGCGGGATGGCCATTGTGGCGGGATCGGGCTTGCGCGTCTCCTGGTGTGGTCCGATGCTCAGCGATGCTCTGTCCGGCGCTGACTGCCTGACGAGGACCTGAGCGCCATGAGCTTCCGCTTTCGAAAGACTGCCCGCCTGGGCCCTCTGCGGTTCAACTTCACCAGGAGCGGCCTGAGTTCGATCTCGCTGGGCGGCCGCGGTGCGTCGTTCAACATCCCGGTGGCGCGGCCGGGCCGGGCCCGCACCACGGTGGGTCTGCCGGGCACCGGCCTGAGCTGGAGCGTGGAGGCCCCCGCTGGGCCCGCGGCGGGGCTGCCCAACAGCAGGCGGCTGCGGCCCGGCCAGCTGGAGGCCTTCCGCGGCAGCGTGCTGGCCGTGCTGCACCAGGAGCTGTTCGGCCCGGGAACGCCAGGCCAGCAGCTGTGGGAGCAGGGCACCGTGAGCCGGCTGCTGGCCGATGGCTCCCTGGGTGGCCGGGTGGCCGGCCAGCTGGCGCTGGTCGAAACCCCCGAGACGATGGCGGACTACATCAACCGCGCCCGCAGCCAGGACGATGCCAAACGCCGCGCCCAGCGCTGCATCGAGGCGGTGCGGGAGGCCACGCTGCTGGCGGCCGGGCGGAGGCTGATTGGCTCCTGAGCGCTACCCCAGCCACTCGACGAGCCTGGTGCAGCGCCGTCGCCCCAGGTGATCCTTCACCGCCATCGCGAGCGCCTTGACCTGGCCCACCACCACCACCAGCTGCTTGCCGCGGGTGATACCGGTGTACACCAGATTGCGCTGCAGTATCGAGTCGTGCTGGGTGAGCAAGGGCATCACCACAGCCGGGTAGTCGCTGCCCTGGCTCTTGTGGCTCGTGCAGGCGTCAGCCGCACGATGGTGTCGATCTCCCCTCTGGATTCTGGGCCACGAAAGATACCCCCACCCTGTCGCCTGATCAGGCGGCGCCCTTGGTTGGCCGGCTCCACACTGAAGAATGGGCCACCGGCCCGTGTCGTACGCCTGAGCCCGATGCCCGCACCGATGGTTGCCGCCAGCACCCCCATCAGCGTGGAACTTGAGCAGGGGAAGGAGTACTTCTATTGCGCCTGCGGACGGTCGGCCAGCCAGCCCTTCTGCGACGGCTCCCATCCGGGCACCGGGTTCAGTCCCATGGCCTTCGTGGCCGAAACGAGCGGAAGGGCCGTGCTGTGCCGCTGCAAGCAGACCACCACCCCGCCCTACTGCGACGGCAGCCACAGCCGGGTGCCGGCCGAGCGGGTCGGATCGCTCTACCTCGTGGGCGCGGAGGAGCCCAAGACCGAGCCGGTTGATGCGATGCCGACGCCCAAGCCCACGCCGGAAGAGCCCAACCTCACCCTGATCCACGAGCTGGCTGACCATGGCCTCGATCGGGTGGGCCTCGAGGGGCCGCTGGCGGCCATGGGTGTGCCGCGCTCGCAGCTGCCTTGCTGGGACGACATCCAGATCCTGGTGGCCCAGCTGGCCCGCAAGCCCCTGCCGAGCGAGGCGGCGGTCGGCACCGAGCTGGTGATCGGCCCCCAGGCGCGGCGTCCCCTGCGACTGGAGATTCCCCTGCTGGTCTCCGACATGAGTTTCGGGGCCCTCTCCGAGGAGGCCAAGCTGGCCCTGGCCACAGGGGCGGAGGAGGCTGGGACGGGGATCTGCTCCGGGGAAGGGGGGATGCTGCCGGAGGAGCAGGCCGCCAACCGCCGCTACCTCTTCGAGCTGGGTCCGGCCCGGTTCGGCTACCGGGAGGAGTTGCTGCCACGGGTGCAGGCCTTCCACTTCAAGGCCGGCCAGGCCGCCAAGACCGGCAGCGGCGGCTACCTGCCCGCCAGCAAGGTCACCGCCCGCATCGCCGCCATCCGTGGCCTGCCCGAAGGCCAGCCGATCCACTCACCTCCCACGTTCGTCGATCTCCATACCCCGGGCGATTTCCGCGCCTTCGCCGATCGGGTGCGGGAGCTCACCGGTGGCATCCCGGTGGGTTTCAAGCTCAGCGCCCAGCACATCGAGACCGACCTGGACTTCGCCCTCGAGGCCGGCGCCGATTACCTCATTCTCGATGGCCGCGGCGGCGGCACCGGCGCCGCTCCCCTGCTGCTCCGCGATCACATCGCCGTGCCCACCATCCCTGCCCTAGCGCGGGCCCGCGCCCACCTCGACCGCCGGGGTGCCAGCGGCCGCGTCACCCTGATCGCGACCGGCGGGCTGCGCACTCCGGCGGACTGCGTCAAGGCCCTGGCCCTGGGGGCCGATGGGATCGCCCTGGCCAATGCGGCGATCCAGGCGATCGGCTGTGTCGGCGCCCGGATCTGCCACACCAACCGCTGTCCGGCAGGCATCGCCACCCAGGATCCACAGCTGCGCCGCCGGCTGGAGGTGGAGCATGCCGCCCAGCGGCTGGCCAGGTTCCTGCAGGCGGCGGTGGCGCTGATGCAGGTGCTGGCACGGGCCTGCGGCCATGACCATCTGCGCGGCTTCTCCAGGAACGACCTGGCCAGCTGGCAGCGGGAGGTGGCGGATCTGGCCGGGATCGCCTGGAGCGGCTCGGCTCAGGACGCTCCGGTGGGGTAGGAGTTTGCGGAAAAAATCGACCAGCCCTCGCGCCATGCCCCAAGGCAGCAGCAAGGCGGTGGGTTGCGGCTGTGGAGCCGTGCAGGCGCCTGAGCTGCAGCGCCGCACCCTCTGGGTGGTGCTGATGATCAACGCTGCCATGTTTGTGGTGGAACTGGCTGTAGGCCTGAGAGCAGGCTCCACCGGCCTGATCGCCGACTCCCTCGACTGCTGGCCGACGCGGGCGTCTATGGCCTCAGCCTGGGAGCCGTGGGCCGCAGCATGACGCAGCAGCACCGGGCCGCCGTGCTCAGCGGCCGGCTGCAGATCATCCTGGCGATCTGGGTGCTGCTGGATGTGATGCGGCGCACCGCGGTGGGCCGTGAACCGATCAGCGCCCTGATGGTGGGCATCGGCGCCCTGGCCCTGCTGGCCAACCTGCTCTGTCTGGTGCTGGTGCGCCGGCACCGCGAGCGCGGCGTGCATGTGCGGGCCTCGGTGATCTTCTCCACCAACGACACCCTGGCCAACCTGGGCGTGATCGTGGCCGGCCTGCTGGTGGCCTGGAGTGGCAGCCGCCTCCCTGATCTACTGATCGGCAGCGCCATCAGCCTGCTGGTGCTCAATGGCGGCCGGCGGATCCTGCGGGAGGCGCGGGCCTCACGCGTCTGAGCCATCGGGCCCCTGGGTGTTCGGTAGGTGGCCGGTCTTGACCCAGATGGTGCAGCCCGGCTCACTCCAGGGCCGGTGCACGCTGCCGGGAGGGTTGCGCAGCCAGCTGCCGGCCGGATAGGTGCCCTGGTCGTCCTGGAACACGCCAGCGAGCACCAGGATCTCCTCGCCACCCGGATGGCCATGGGGCTGAAACACCGTGCCAGGCGCCCAGCGCACCAAGGCTACGTGCTCTGAGCCCCAGGCATGCAGCGGCAGCACCTCCAACCCCGGCACCAGCCCGGGGAGCCAGGTCTCTCGGGTGGGTATCGATCACCAGCCGCTGCTGATCGGCAGGGTGCATCTGATGCAGCTTCACCAGGAGCGTGCAGCCCTGCTCGCTGAACGGGGCATGACTGGAGCCCACGGGATTGCGTAGGTAGGTGCCGGCGGAGTAGTCGCCGTGCTCATCGGAGAAGGTGCCCTCCAGCACCAGGATCTCCTCGCCGCCGCCATGGCCGTGGCGTTCAAACCGGCTCCCGGGCATGTAGCGCACGATCGAGGTCGCACGAGCCACTTCGTCGCCACGCCGATCGAGCATGCGCCGCTCCACGCCCGCCATCGGCGAGGGCATCCACGCCAGGGCGTTGGTGTCGTGCAGGGCGCGCTGGCTGAGGTCGGCATGAAGCTCCATGGCCCCGATTCTGATCAGCAAGGCGAACGGGAGGCTGGGGGCACCCACTGGGGCAGACAAGGCTGCCAGCCCTCATGGCGTTTCTGCCGCCAGAGCCGGATGGCCTCCTCGCGGGTGAGCTCCTGGCGTCGTTTGAGCAACGGCACCGGCTCACCCGGCAGCAGCTCACCGGAGGTCACCTCCAGCACTTGGTTGTGGCGGGTCCAGCGCGTGGGACGGAAGTGCAGCACCTGGCGGCCATTGCTGAGCCAGCCCTCCTGAGGGGACAGCGGCGCACGCCTGCTCGCGGCCATGGACGGCTCAGCCGGCTTCCGGCGCCCAGCCCTGCTGGCGGCTCATGTCGTCGGTCCAGCCCTGGCAGCGGTTCACCAGGTGCTCACCGTGAGCGAGGAGGCCCTGGTGCAGCTGGCAGGTGAGCAGGGGGATGCAGTTGACGCCGCTTTGGTGCCGGAAGAAGTGGCAGGTCATGCAGACCTTGCGGCTGCGGCTGCGCACCAGAACGGTCTGATCCAGGAAGGGCCACTCGTCGATGGGCAGCTCCAATGAGCCGGCGGGCTCGTCGGCGGTGCGGCGGAGATGGAGGCCCATGACCCTCATTGCATGCGTACACCCGTACTAGCAGAGGGCAGGATGTCGGGCTGTATCCCCTCCGGCCGGCGGCCTGTGAGGAGCGCGGGCGACTCAGCGAAGCGGCACGAAGATCCGGTTGCCGTTGGCCGGGTTGGTGAACACCGCGTTGCCCTGGATCAGCACCTCGCGCTCCCAGATGCCGCCGAGGGAATCCCGCAGCGTCGAGACAGGGAAGCCTTCCTTCACCAGCTTGTAGGTCATGGCCTTGCCGTCCTCCCAGACGATGCGCACCGTGCCGTCGGCGGAGTGACTGTCGCGGCAGCGGATCGGCTGGTCGTTGAAGGCGCAGGTCTTCCAGGGTTCCGCCAGCGCAGCTGGGCCAATGGCACCGATGAGCAGGGCCACGGCCACAGCGGTGCGAGCCAGGTGTCTCGGCATGAGAGGCGGGGCAGAGGTGTTCAGGGAATCGGCAACTCCACATAGGCGCCAGCCTGGATGACGTCGACGGCGGCCCGGATCTCGCCTGTGACCGCGCGAATCCGGGGCCAGCTGGTGGTGGTCAGCACCAGGATCGCGATGCTTCGGCTCTGCAGGTTCTGCTGGTAGCGGAGGTTGGTGTCGGTGGTGATCAGGAGCTCATAGCCCTCCAGCTCCGCCAGGCGGATCAGGTCCCCGTTGGTGACGGTGGACCAGCCCAGTTCGTAGGCCGTGGCCACGACGTGGTCATTCCGTGCACGGCGCAGGGGAACGGGCGTTCCCTGGTCAAACAGGATCCGCACTCAGGCCACGGCTGCCGACGTACTGCAGGCGGCATGCTCCAGAACCGCGCGGGCTTGCTCCTGGGTCACGCCAGGAAAGAGCTCCACAAATTCAGCCAGGGAGATGCCGTCTTCCAGGTTTTCGAACAGCGCTGCCACCGGGACCCTGGTGCCGCGGAACACCCAGGCACCACTGAGCCGCTGCGGATCACGCTCCACCGCGGTGCAGCCAGCCCACCCGAGTTCGCTCTGCGTGCTCATGGCCCCTTCGTGGCCGGACCGCTTCACGGTAGGCAGCTCGATGGTTTCAAGCTGCCAGGGCCCCCGTTGTTCATGCTGCGGCTTGGTGCTGCACCAGGAACGCCTCAATCCAGTCGTGGTGGCGCCGCTGGGTAATGCGATCGGCGATGGTGGTGGCTTCCGGCGGCACCTGGAAGCGCTTGCGGAAGGCCTTGGTCAGGCCCTCCAGCAGCGGGCGCGGCAGGGCGCGGATGGTGTCGCGCAGCTGCTGGATGGCGGCTGGATCGAGGGGCACCAGGGCCGGGTCGATCGGATCGGACGGCTGGGCGGCTGGCGCTGCCGGCTGCTTTCCCTGCTGCGGCCCCTGCTCCAGAGCTGGGCGGCCGGGCGGCCTTCGACCCTGGATGCTCCGCACCACGGATTGGTGGCCTGCAGCCGCTGGACCCCGACGGTCTTGCTCGCCTGCCGCTAGCGCTCCAGTCACCTCCCGTTGCTGCTTGTCGTAGAGCGCCAGGCCAAAGGGATTCCCGAAGGTCATCAACGCCCGCTTCATGGCGTCCGTCTCGGCTTCCTTGAGAGCGGACTCGTGGGCCTGGCCCAGGTCGGTGTCGATGCCGTGGCCGGCACCGCAGCCCTCGCGGATCACCACCGGCAGGCCGGGGGTGCCGATGGTGATGCGCACCCGGGCGGTGTAGGTGACGCCCCAGCCAGGCTTGGGCTCGCGGCCGTTGGCCCGGCTGCCGATCAGGCGTTCGGCCTGGTGAATGCAGCGCAGCTGGAGGGTCTGGCGCTGCCAGCCGTCAAAGCCAAAGATGCGGTTGGCCTCGGCGATCACCTGCCAGCCCTCGATGTAGCTGACGGAGCCGCGACCCTGCTCGCGCTGGCGGACCTTGCCGCGATCGAGGGGAGCGGAGAGGGCGGCGATCTGATCGGCGGAGAAGCGGATGCCGCCTCTGGCAGGTGCACCGGCGGGGGCGGCAGACGGATCGGCAGTGATGGTGGTCATGGCTGGCGTGTCGTGATGGGCGGTGGAAACGGTCGGGGCCAGGGGAGCCATCAGCAGTCCTGGGCAGCTGGATCGCCCGGGTCAGTGGGGGAGAGCGGCTCGATCAGCACCCAGCAGGGGGGCTCGCTGCAGTGGATGTGATCGGGGGAAGGCCGCCGGCCTGGCTTGCGGGTGATGGGCACCACCCAGCTGCTCAGCCGCGTGGACCAGATGTGGCCTTTGGGCCGTGGGCTGCTGGGGCTGGTGGTGGAGCAGGCGCTGGCGTAGACGGAGAGATCCATGGCTGCTGAGGTGGTGGGAGTGGCGTGTGGATGAGTGACCTGGGCCCGCTCCTGCAGCGGACCCACTGCGCGACAGCCTTTGGCGGTCAGTGGATGCGCCAGGAGCGGCGGGAGAGGAGCTGGGCGCCGGGGATCTGCTGACCGGCCTTGAGGGCGGATTTGATCGCGGTCTTGTCGGGCTGGGATGTGGTCTTCACCACCAGCCACTGGGGATCGAGGACCTCGGGGTCGTCGATCGCGACGGCCTCGGAGCGGCGGCTGGTGAGCTCGTGATTGGGGAACGAGAACCGGGTGGCCTTGGGCTGCAGGCGGGTGAGCACCAGCACCAGCGATTCCTCGAGGGCATCGGCCCGGCCGGAATCGGCGCCGGCCAGATCGCTGAGGCGCCTGGCCTGCTGCTGGCGGTAGGCGGACTGGCCGCGCAGATGCTCGATCACCCAGCAGGTGGCATCGGCCTTGGCAGAGAGGGCCTGGCGGTTGCCGTCTTCTGCCAGCAGGGCAGCCTCCAGCTCGGCGAGGGCCCGGCTGCGCTGCTCTGGCTCATCGGCCTCCAACTGCTCGGCCAGCTGGGCGATGGCGGCGGTGAGCTCCTGGGCCTCGATGCCCAGCTGCCAGAGGGAACCGGAACGCTGGAGGGAGCAGGCCGGGCCGGTGGCCGCAGGTGCTGCCGCCGCTTGTGCCATGGCGGGAGCGGTGGTGATGGGGGTGAGAACGGGCATGACGGTGAGCGGTGAATGGGGGACAGGGGATGGAGGCGCTGGCAAGGACGGGTGACATCACGGGAGGGCCACAGCACGGGCAACAGGGAGATCGGCGCAGCGGCCCGCTGACGGGCTGACCTCCACCACCGCAATCGGCACCGGTGAACGGCAGGCCATGCGCCGGGCCTGCTGCACCAGAGACGCGGTGCCGGGCCCGCCGGGGAAGGCCACCACCAGCACCGAGACGGAAACTCCCGGCAAGGTGTGGGCCTGGGCGCGGGCGACCGCCAGCTCGAGCAGCTCGCGATTGCGGATCGGCCCGGCAGCCCGCCCATGGCGCTGCCACTGGGCCGGCAGGACCAGCGACGACCAGCCCAGCTGACGGGCGGCACGGGCGATCGCGGCATCGGCCCCGCGGGCTCCGCCATGGAGCAGCAGATGGACCAGCCGGCCGCCGCTGCGGGCCAGCAACTCAGCGGCGACCCGCTGATGGGACCAGGCCAGATCCCGGCCGCCGCCAGCCGCGATCACAAGGGAACGGCAAGGGCCCTCTTGGGGCCTGGATGAGATACAGAGAACCATGGATTCAGTTGCCTTGGAGGACAACTGATCGGGGCATCACCGCCGCTCAGAGCTACGCAGTGGTGATGGCGGGACCAGGGATTTAGGTTGCCGCCGGCGATGGGCTCGGGGCCTTTGGCGCAGCCCTTATTCTACCAGTACGGATGAACTAGGAGGCGGCAAAGCGGCTGCCGCAACAGGGCTTTACGCCAGGCAGCTGCCTGCGGCGCGGCAGGAGCAGCGCATAACGCACGGCCATCACCTGCAGGCCTGAGGATGCGACGCACCGCGCAGCCGCGCGAGGCAGACCGCTGCCCACGACCGACTGATCGGCGGCCTCTAAGGGACTTGCCACCGCAGCCGCGGGAGGGCCCTTCTGCCCTCCACCCCCACACCACAGGGCCGGCGGAGGGCGGCGGCGGCTGTCTGACGTCAGCCACGGCGCAGCCGTGGCAAGTTCAGGACGGCCGACGACGACCGCAGCCGTGGCTCCTGCAATTGGGTGAAAGACGTCACACCATTCGACACATTTCGACACAACAGAGGCATTTGCCTAGGCAAGTGCAGCCGAAAACCCTTCCCACGACTGGGCTCTTGGCGGTCTTGAAAACCGGCGACCCGCAAGGGTCCGTGGGTTCGAATCCCACCCCCTCCGCTCCCTGAAACCCTCTGGCAGCACTGGGTTCTGAGCCCCAGGCCGGGTCCGGCCAGGAGTCCGTACAGGGCCGGAGCGAGGCAATGGAATACGGCAAACAGGGCCTGGGCGGCCGCCATGCAAGCGGCTCGGACTCCTGGGACGTGGATGACCTCCAGGAGAAGGGGATCGGCGGCGAGCCGCGGCTCGAGATTCAGGACGCCTGTTCGGTGACGGCTGTGGGGCTGTCGCCTGCAAACAACCTGACGCTCAGAAGCTACGCGGCGGGACGGAGATGAAAGAAGAGAGACGGCGCAGTGGCGATCCAGAGCAAGACGACGACCCAGACTCGTCCCTTGAGAACGTTGTAATTCGCGAGCAACTCAGCCCACGTGTGACCACCAACCACGTGAAAGAACAGAACCTCGAAGGCTACGGTCAGTGCCGCCCACACCAGCCCGATGACGATGGCGTGCTGGGCAGAGGACGGTGGAAAGCGCCGGATGCAGATCCACATCACGGAGCCGAGCAACAGCACGCTGGTGACGGTCGAGAGTTGGTGGGCGGAAAGCTCAGGCATGTGCTTGCCATAGGTGACATCACGAACCGCACCGTTGGCGACTGACACCAGCAACATCATTCCCCAGGCCCCAAGGTAGTTCCAGGTGTGAGACATCAGCATGCTGACAAGATCAGGCCCGTGCTTTGGAATCGGTCACCAGGATGGCGATCCCCATCCACAGAAGGGCCAGATTGCGGATGGCCGTGCCGATGGCCTGAAGAATCTCAGGTGAGTCTGTCAGAGCCAGGATCAGACTCACTGAAAGCCCCACTGCGAACAACCAGATGGCCCTCCCTGGCAGCCAGCCTGCCCGCAGGGCGGACCAGGAAAACAGCAGTCCGCCGATCACCATCAAGGCCCCATGAACGGTGTAGGCAGGCCCCAGGCGCTGCCAGAGGGCTTCGTAGCTGGGCGTGCGCTCAGCCATGGCATAAAGCGCGGTGTGAGCAAAGTAGGTGAATGCCACGCCATAGAGCAGTGCTCCAAGCAGGCCAGCCGGACCCGGCCTGTTTGTCTGCACCACAGCAATCCCGAGCAAGAGCCAGGACAACACCAGGAATGCGAGGTAGCTGAGCCAGAGTTGAGCCGTTGAAAAGCCTCCTTGAAACCATTCGATGGCATCGGACAGGGCATGGAGAACGGGTGCCGCAATCGCAGCAACGCCGACGACGACCTGGAGCGCTGTGCGGCCGTGGCGCGCATGGAGCCTGGACTTGGATGTCATCAGAGGCCTACCGCTTGAATCAGGTCGCCCTGCAGGACTGCTTCAGTCTGGGGAGAGCCAGGACCGGAGAAGCCCCGGACCCACCCCAGCGTCCAGTTCATCCTGCTCGCTGGGGGCGCTGCGAACGACCATCGCTTTCGAGCTGATCAAAGCGGCAACGCCGCTGTCCGGACCGTGGGACGGAACAGACTCCCTCGCAACGGTTGGCACCGGGTGCTGACCTTCTCCAGCCATCGAGACCCGGCCCCCATGAGCACCACGATGCAGAGCGGCGATCGCCATCCCGGTGGCCTGGACGCGGTGGTGGTGGGGGCGGGTCTGTCCGGCCTGATCTGCGCGCGGGCGCTGCACCGCGAGGGCCTGCGGGTGCGGCTGCTGGAGGCCCGCGAGAGCTGGGGCGGGCGGATGCATCGCCGCGCCAGCGCCGCCGGCATCCCGGTGGACCTGGGCGGCCAGTGGGTGGGCGCCAGCCACCACCGGCTGCTGGCGCTGCTGGAGGAGTTCGGCCTGCGCCGCTACCCCACCCCCTATGCCGGCGATGGGTTGTTCCACTGGAACGGCGTGCCGCACCGCGCCGGCGTGGAGCACGACTTCGCCGCCAGCCTGCTGTTCTTCCGGCCGGCCGAGCTGGGCCTGCCGGCGGACGAGCTGGAGCAGGCCCTGGTGCTGCAGCGGCGCTTCCGGCAGCTGGTGGAGCAGGTGCCGCCGGCCGCCCCCTGGCGGGCTGCGGGGGCCGAGGAGCTCGACCGGATCAGCGTTGCCCATTGGCTGGAGCGCCAGGGTGCCGGGGAGCTGGCCAGCTACCCGCTCGCCTGGCTCACGCGCATGGGTGGCTCCGGCGGCTTCGAGCCGCACGAGAGCTCGATCCTGCACCTGGCCTGGACCCAGGCGGTGGCGCCCCAGCAGGAAACCCCGGAGGCCTGGCTGGTGGAGGGGGGCATCGCCCAGGTGGCCGAGCGTCTGGCCGCCGAGCTGGCCCCCCTGATCCAGCTGCGAAGCACGGCGGTGGCGATCCACCAGCACGGCGGCGGCGTGGCGGTGGGCTGCGCCGACGGCACGGTTGTCCAAGCGGGGGCGGTGGTGGTGGCCGTGCCGCCGCCGCTGCGGCTGGCCATCCACTACGAACCGGCCCTGCCGCCCGAGTGGAGCGGCCTGCTGCAGCGCTCGCCGATGGGCTCGATGGTGAAGGTGCTGGCGCTCTACCCGCGGCCGTTCTGGCGTAAGCGGGGTCTCAACGGGCTGGGCCTCGGCAACCTGCCCACCCTGGAGCTCACGGTGGACAGCTCCCCGCCGGACGGACCGGGCGTGCTGGCCGGCTTCATCGCCGGCGAGCGGGCCGTGCGCTGGCAGCGGCTGCCGGAGCCCCAGCGCCGGCAGGCGGTGCTGGCCGATCTGCAGAGCTGGTGGGGCGCCGCGGCCGCCGAGCCCCTCGACCTGGTGCTGCACAACTGGAACACCGAGCCATGGACTGGCGGCGCCTTCACCAGCTTTCTGGTGCCGGGTGCCTGGACCAGCTATGGCCGCATCTGGCAGCAACCCCATCAGCGGGTGGTGTGGGCCGGCACGGAGAGCGCCAGCCGCTGGCCGGGCTATTTCGAAGGGGCGATCGAGGCCGGCCTGGCGGCCGCCGATCAGGTGCGGCAGCTGCTGGCATAGGCACTCACCGAAGAACCTGCCAGGGCCGCGATCAGGCGGCAGCAACGACACGGCAGTGGCGTCGACGGAACCAGGGCATTGGCCTCAGGCGTCAAGGGTGAAGGGATCCGCGGATGATCATCAGCAGATGGGCGGGGGTGACGCCTGGGATGTTCTGTCAACCGCTGCGACGGTGCTGTGGTGCATAGGGTTTGACGGACTCACGGTCGCGGCTGAGCGCTTGCCATGCAGCTGCGCCACGTCATCAACCTGCACACAAAAGTCTTCAGGGGAGGTCAGCTGGTGGAGCCACTGATTCGTTCGAGGGCACCCCGTGCTGCACGACACCCCTCGCCCCGAACCATTTCACGGCCAGGTAGTAGACCTGCTTCAGCTTGAAGTCGCCAAGCATCTCGAGACAAAGGCGGTCCACCTGATCTTTGGTTACTGGAATGGTGTCGAGGTATTGATAGAGCGCGTCGTGCACCATCGAGGCATAGTAGGTGAATGGTTTGCCTGTTCGGTAATCCACATGCCCATCGGGCACCCCGAAGATGAAGAGATTGAGAATGCTCCACTTCGGAGTACAGCCATCCCAGGCATAGCCGTTCTGATTGGCCTTCACCGTCACGAGCCCCTCAGCGTCGATCGTCAGCCATTCCGCTTCAAAGGGCTCCTGGAGATGCCAGGAGGTCTTCACCGGATAGTCCGCACGTTCCACGAAGACGTAGGGAAAGTTGCGCCCGCGATCACGGTTCCGGGGTTCTGGTTGGATCACGGTTCCATCCAGGAGGGGCCGATTGCATTGTCATGCCGCCCCAGCCTGGCGGGGATGTCCGGATGAAGACAGAAGGGATCCAGGTGAGCATCCGCACCAGCGTCCGCACCGGCTTGATCACGCCTTCATCAGGTGCACGCGATTGGTGTGGAGGGTGAGGTGCAGTCGATTGACGACATGCAGACCTTCCCAGCGGTCAATGCAGCAGACGAAGGGCCTGTGATCCACATAGACAACAAGGTGCTTATCGGCAAAACGCTGCACAGGACGCCTCTTAAGAATCTCTTCACAGTTTCAGCCTCGCCTGGCGTGGTGGTCAATAGGTACTCATCACTACCAGCTGACACCCCGCCAGTGCGGCTGGCTCTGCAGCGCTGAGGAACGGGTTCAGGAGGGGGCTCGCGAGCGTTGGCAGAGCAGGAGATGGGCTGAGCGTCAAGCTGAGCAAGATCACCGGGTGGTGATGACCATCGTTTCCCCTCTTCACCACAGCAGGTCCCCACAGCAGATCCAGTCAACAGATCCAGACAGGAGATCCAGTCCACAGATCCATCGATCTCCTTCCAGAGATCCGATCCATCACAACCCAGACACCGAAACGACCCAGACACCGAAACGACCACGGCTCGCGCCCGGATGCGGTGGACCCCTCCTTCGCGACACCTCCTTCGCCCGTCTCGGGATCTGCGATCTGAGTCATGGTGAGGGCTCCGCACGCTGGCTGGAGGTGCTGCGCCGGCCCTGCGGAGTCCCTGCCGCCTGACCCACCACGGTCAGCAGTTGGCGACGGCCGCGGGCCGTGACCGGCTTGATCGCGCCGGTGAGCGCCTCGGTGGGTTGCTGATGCTGCGCGGTGGTCTCAGGCGATCCGGCCATCGCGCTGCCCGGGCATCGACGGGGGCGGTGGTGGCCGGAGCAACGGCACCAGGCTGCTGAGGCCGATCATCAGGAAGGAGAACGCCCCCAGCAGGGCCAGCAGGCGCAGCGCCAGGCTGCGGCCAGGGTCCACCAAGAGCTCGTCATCGCCGCTGCCGGCAGGATGCGGCCGTTGGGGGGGACGGCGCAGGTCCGGCATCAGCGGGTCTCCCTGAGATCGCCGCTGCCCGGGGCTGGCCGGATCTGCAGCTCGGCGCAGCCGGTGGCTGGATCCAGCTCCCGGCTGAACTGCCAATCAGGCAGCAGGGCCACCACCAGCTCGGCGGTGGTGCGCACCAGCGAGCCGGCGCAGAGATGGCCGCCGATCAGCGCTCCGGTGCAGTCGGCAACGGCAATGTGCAGGTGGGCTCCATCCGCCGAGAGGGTGCCGGCCAGACTCAGGATCTCCAGCTCGCCGGCCAGGGTGGTGCTGTCCTCCCGGCCGGCGAGCCGCAGCCGGGCCACCGAGAGGCTGCCGATGCCGCTGATCAGGCAGCCGGCCCGCTCCCGCCGCCGGCCCATCCAGGCCTCGAGCGTCAGGCGCAGGTCGTCGCCTGGTCTCAGTCGCAGGGGCACCACCCTCATGCGCCTGGGCCCTCCATGAGGTCCTGGAACAGCACGAGGGCGTCCACGTAGCCCAGCTGCTGGTGGCGAAACGCCCCGGGCAGGGTGCCGACGGTGCGGAAGCCGTTCTTCCGCCAGCAGCGGATGCCGGCGGTGTTGGTGCTCACCACCAGGTTGAACTGCATGGCGCGGTAGCCCAGCCGGCGGGCCATCTCGAGCGAGTGCCGGCAGAGGCAACTGCCGATGCCCTGCCGCCGGCGGTGGCCGGCCACCACGTAGCCGGCATTGGCCACATGGGCCCCGAGGCAGAGGGAATTGGGCCTGATGGAGTAGGTGCCCACCACCTCCCCGGCTGCATCCAGCGCCACCAGCACCGCCTGGTTCTGCTCCACCCACTGCACCCGGGCCTCGGCCTCGCTGATGGCCGGGTCGTGGGGGAAGGTTTCGCCGGCACTGAACACCGGCTCCAGCACCTGCCACACCCCCGGCCAGTCGGCCGGCTCAAACGGACGGATCTGCAGTGGAACTGCCACCAGGGCCGGGGATGCCGATGATCGGACCAGTGATCCTCTCGCCCTCTGCTGCTGCGATGCGTGAGTTGCTGCACTTCGCCAACCGCCGGGCCCAGGAGCTGGTGGACATCACAGAGGAGGTCGCAGGTGTGGTGCGGCTCAGCGGCCTTGATGATTCCGGAGAACTGGGATGAGAGCGTCCAGGAGGGGCTGCTCCAGGAGGACCTGGTCCAGGAGGACCTGATCGATTGTCTCGCCCGGCAGGTCCCCAATGGGGTGTGGACGCACGACGCCCGGTAGGCAACGGCGACGCCCGCCTCTGGCCGGAGGCTTCTGAGCAGCAGTCGGCCGGCCTGGTGGGTCCGTCGCAGACGATCCCGCTGATCGACGGGCAGCTGGGCCTGCACTCTGCGGCTGATCCAGCACGGACTGGGACCAGGCCAAACACATGCCAGACAAATGGGAAGGCGCCCCATGTGGGGGCGCCTTAGCACCGGTTGCGAGTGGTCACCCTGGCATTGCGGGGGCCCTCGGTCGGGTGTCTGGGTTTCAACGCTCGGCCTGTCTGGGGCCTGGCAGGGAAGGAGATGGTCACGACGCTGTGGAGAGATGCTCAAGGCTTGACCTCCTCAGTTGTGACCGCGGCCCGGGTTATGCAGCCCGGGGGTTCAACGGACGGGACTCAGAAATGGCATGTGGCTCGACACAGTCGGGGTGGCGTTCTCGCTGCGCCACCGAGGTGATGATCAAGGGCTGCACCTCCGTTGCTCGCACCGGCTCGGGCAGACCTGGCCGGACTCTTCTGGAGGGAATGGTGGGGTTGGCCCCTGCCTTCCCTCAAGTTCAACTTACGCCGCTTTGATGGCCATGGAGGGTTCGGAGGGTTCCTGTTCCCGTACAGGAACGTGCGCACCCTGCACGCTCCGCCGTGGCTGATGTCGGTTCTCGCGGCACTGCGGTGGGGTCTGCCGACCCGCTGTCGTAAGGGCCGAATCAGAAGGTTCGGCCGCCCGGATCCGGCGCGCTGATTGCTGCGGCCACAGTGCATGCACCGGGGGCGAATGACGACCCCGCGATTCATCCTTCGCCATCCCTGCCATGCTCAGCCTTCGTTCCTCCTCACCCTTCGATCTGTTCGACCGCCTCGAGCAGCAGCTCAGCCAGCAGCTTCACACTGCCGAGCGCGTGCCCGCCGCCGAGGTGCATGACACCCCCGAGGCCTACGAGCTGCTGCTCGAGCTGCCCGGCGTCGACAAGGCCGCCATCGAGGTGAAGGCCACCGACCGCACGCTGGTGATCAGCGCCGAGCGCCGCAGCCATCGCCAGCAGCCCGCTGACGCGGAAAGCTCCGGCGATGCCAAGGCTCCGCTGCTGAGCGAATTCCGCTACGGCACCTGGAGCCGCAGCTTCCGCTTCCCCCAGGCCATCGACCGCGATCAGCTGCAGGCCTCCTACCGCGATGGCCTGCTCGCTGTCACGGCCCCCAAGGCCAACAAGGTCACCAGCGTGACCGTGAAGGTGGACGGCTGAGACCTGATCGCGCGGAGCGGCCGCAGGGCCGCCCATGAGAACACCGCCCCTGGCTTCGGCCAGGGGCTTTCTGCTGGCCCGGAACCACACTGGATCAGGCCTCCAGCGAACGACTGAGCGGCGATGGAGGCGATCCCGGTGCTGCCGAACTCCGCGAAGCAGAGGGCCTCCAGGGTGGGCATCTGCAGAGGACCAGGCCGAAGGCAGGGGAGGCGCCGGAGGCGATCAACACATCGTCGGAGTCCACCGAGTCCCCCTTCCCCGGTGATGTGCAGCCTGTGGGACCGATGGCAGTCACAGGACGGACCTCATCGGCAATCGCGCCGGCCGCGGATTCCTCCGTCCGCGCAGCTCCGCGTTGAAGCGACGGCGCGATCTTGGGCGCCAGGGGCTCCTGCAATGCCTCCTGGGGATCCACCGGGCGACCTCCCCCTCAGCTGCGCCCGGTCTCTCCGTGCACCGCCTTTCCGTGCAGCGCAGCCACCGTGGCCGCGCCGGCCACCAGCTGGGCGTCATCCCCGGACTGCAGCGGCACCCCCATGGCCAGCGGCAGCTCGGCACGGGGCCTGGGCTCCAGCCCGGCCAGGTCGAACTGGGCTGAGCCTGGGGGCAGCGCCTCCGTGCCGGCCGGCACCAGCTCTTCGCTGCGGTTGGCCAGCTCCCAGGACGCGCCGGCCCCGTCGCGCAGCTGCAGCGGGCGCCGATGATCCAGGGTGTGCTGGCCCGAGCGGTCGGTGAGGCGCAGCCGCAGGCCGGGGGGATAGCTGGGATCGGCCTGCTCCAGCAGGGTGAGCGACCAGGGCTGACCGTTCTGGTCCTGCAGCGTCCAGCGCTGGGACTCCAGCGCCAGGCCGACGCAGGGAGCGACCAGCAGCACCAGCAGCACCAGCCCGATCCCAGCGGCGAAGGCCGCGCCACGCGCGAGCCGCTTGCCGGGCGACCCTGCCCGGCCTCGGCTCCGCCTCATGAGAGTGCCGTCTCCCACAGCCAGTCCTGATGGGTCCGCGCCACACAGCGCCGCGGCGGAGCGGAAGCCGGCCGGGAAGGGCCATCCGGGCAGCCGCCGGCAGCGGTGTTGCGGCACTGGCCGCAGCGCTCGAAGGCCGGCAAGTGCCGCGCTTCACTGGCCTCGACCAGGTCGCTCAGGGCGGAGCGCAGATCCACCCGATCCACACCGGCCAGCAGCTGCCTACCGCACCGCAACCGGGCCCGTTCCTGCTCCACGGCCTGGGCGTAGGCTCCTGCCAGAGACTCGGCCAAGGGCATCCGTCCTGCCCAGGGATTGGCGGGGATCGGCAGGCCGTGCGTGATGAACAGCCGCCGGAGCTGATGAATCCGCCGCAGCTCGGCAACCTTGATGCGGGAGAACGGACGCACCGCACCATGCCGGCGGATCACCTGATCGCAACTCGCCCAGCCCTGGTAGGTCAGGTCGAGGGCGCACTGGAGGGCGTCCACCTCACGGGGCATCAACAGAGACATGGCAGGCGGCTCGGCGAAGAGAGAGGAGAGCAGAGGAGGGCGGGTCACTCAATCACGATACCGTTATGTCACCAGGTTGTGAGGGTCTTGCCCGCCGGCAGCAGGCGCAGGGCCGCCGGTCCCACGATGGCGGTACTTCAGTCTCAGCGGCGATGAAGGTGATCGTGGATCTGTGCGTGGTGCCGATCGGCGTGGGCGTGCATCTGGCCCCCTACATCGCCACCTGCGAGAAGGTGCTCAGCGAGGCCGGCCTGAAGATCCAGCTGCACCCCAACGGCACCGCCATCGAAGGGGAGTGGGACCCGGTGTTCGCTGCCATCGAGGCCTGCCACCGGGCGGTGCACGCCATGGGCTGCCCGCGCCTTTACACCACGGTGAAGATCAACACCCGCACCGACAGGGAGCAGACCCTGGAGGACAAGGTGGCCAGCGTGCAGGCCCTGCTCTGATGACGAACCACGGACAGCAACCGGTCGATGTCCTGCGTTTCTGGTTCGAGGAGACCAGACCGAATCAGTGGTTCGCCAAGGATGCAGCGTTTGACGCCCTGCTGCGGGATCGCTTCCTCGGACTCACCCGAGCGGCGATCGCCGGTGAGCTCAGCCCATGGGACGAGGAGCCGGAGGGTGGCCTGGCGCTGGTGCTGCTCCTGGATCAGTTCCCCCGCCAGATCTGGCGCGACACGGCGATGGCCTTCGCCGGTGATGCCCAGGCCCTGGCCCTCAGCCGCCGGGCCGTGACCGACGGCTGGGTGGCCGCGGAACCCGAACAGGCACTGCGGCAGTTCTGGCTGATGCCGCAGATGCACAGCGAAGAGCTGGCGGTGCAGGAGGCGGCCCTGCCGCTGTTCGCACGGTTCACCGATGCGGGCACGCTGGACTTCGCCCGCCGCCACCGCGTCGTGATCGCCCGCTTCGGTCGCTTTCCCCACCGCAATGCCGCCCTGGGTCGGACGTCGACGGCGGAGGAACTGGCCTTTCTGGAGACTCCCGGTTCCGGCTTCTGATCGGTCCGGTCCACCCGGCTGAACGGGGCGGGGTTAGGTCCCGCCACCACGGGCATTGGACGGGGCGGTGCTGGAGCGGTTCACCCTGCTGATTCCCTTCTGGACGATGGTGCGGGTGGGGCTGGGAAGCCTGCTGGCCAGCTGGTGGCGGCGGCGCTCTCTCAGACCCGGCCGTCCTGGTCAGCCACCAGCAGCAGACCGCCCACGATCGCCAGGTTCTTGAGCAGCTGGATCCGCTCGCCGGCATCGGCCACATCGCCGTGGAAGATCATGGTGGTGGGCACGAGGAACAGCAGCAGCAGCACCGCCCCCAGACGGGCCTTCCAGCCGCTGATCACCAGGGCCGAACCCACGGCCATCAGCGCCATGGCCATCACCAGCAGCACCGGCGCCAGCGGCAGGCCCTTGGCGGCGATGGCGCCGGCCGGTCCGGCGAAGCCGGTGAGCTTGCCGATCAGCGAGTGGAGGAACACCAGGCACAGCAGCACCCGGGCGATCCGGTTCAGCAGGGAAGGGCTCGTGGTCTGCTCTGGCATGGGGCAAGCCGTCCGTGGGGCCCAGTCTGGCCCCGGCAAGGAGGGGCAATCCCGGGACTGTCCATCAGGGTGTTGTAGGGTTGAGACGATTCAGCGATCAGTCTTCAGCGGGTTTCTCCCCAGCGCGGCGAGTTCCACGGGATTTCTCCACCAGGCCAGCGACTTTCTTCAGGGCTTTCGACGAATCGGGTTCATAGTTTCATTTCATTCATGACCATTTACGTGGGCAACCTCTCCTTCGATGCCGAAGTGGAGGACCTCCAGCACCTGTTCGCCGAGTATGGCGAAGTTCGCAAGTGCACCCTGCCCCTCGATCGTGAAACCGGGCGCAAGCGCGGTTTCGCCTTTGTCGAGATGGCCAGCGCCAGCGAGGAAACCAAGGCCATCGACGATCTTCAGGACGTCGAGTGGATGGGCCGCAACATCCGCGTCAACAAGGCCGAGCCTCGCCCCGCCCCTTCCGGCGGTGGCGGTGGCGGTGGCGGCCGTTCGCGCTGGTGACACCACACCTCCGGTGACACCCGACAGCCGCCCGAAAGGGCGGCTTTTTGTTGGCTTGAGGCGCTGCTCCGCACCGGGGCGCTCCGTGCTGTTGTTTTCCACACTCCCCCGGGGCGCCACGACTCCCGCACTCGCCCTCGAGCACGGCTTCGCCCGCAGCTCTCCAGCAGCGCGGGACGCACTTGCGGCCGCCAACACCGGTCCCGAGATGGGACCTGGCCGGATCAGGACAGGATCGGTTCCAGGGCAGTCAACCTCGACCTCGCCGGGCAGGGGACGGTAGCGAGGGCAACGGTGCCCGGGCCTCAGACAGAGAGGGGCGCCGCTCCCCGCCTATTGCCCAGCCTGGCGGCAGGGGCTGCGACGGGCAGGAACGGGCTGGGGAAAACCTGGGGAAAACATCCCCGCTCTGCGGCGGAACGCGGTTGCGGGCCGCATGCCGAGGCCAGCAGGGCGATGCTGTGGCCAGCCGCCGCCGCGCCGATGAGCAGGGCCCTCTACATCAGCACCACCGAGGCGGGCAGCGGCAAGGCGCTGGTGGCCCTGGGCCTGATCCACGAGCTGCTGCGGCGCACCGACAGAGTGCGTTTCTTCCGGCCGGTGGTCCACGACACACCCGATGAGGACATCGAGCTGATCGTGCGCAGCTTCGATCTGCCGCAGAGCCCTCAGGACTCCTTCGGCCTGTCGACGACGGTGATGAACGACCTGATCGCCGCCAACCGCATCAACGACGGCCTGGAGCAGATCATCAGCCGCTACGAGGCGCTGTCCGGCGATGACGGCTTCATGCTCTGCGAAAGCTCCGATTACCTCGGAGAGGGTTCCGCCTTCGAGTTCAATCTCAACCAGGAGATCGCCCGCAACCTGGGCTGCCCGATCCTGATCCTCGGCAACGCCCACCGGCGCGACAGCGACGATGCCCTGCGACCGGTGCGGCTGGCGGTGGAAACCTACCGGCGCCATGGCTGCCGCATCGTCGGCATCGTGCTCAACAAGGCTGATCCCGACAGGACCGACGCCCTGCGCCAGGACCTGGAGCGGGAGTTCGGCGGCAGCGGCTGGGTGCTCAGCGTGATCCCCTTCGATCGCCGGCTGATCAGTCCCCGCGTGCTCGACATCGCCCATCATCTGGAGGCGGAGGTGCTCTACGGCCACGCCTCGCTGGAGCGGCTGGCCCTGCATCAGATGGTGGCCGCCATGCAGATGCAGCACGCGCTGGAGTGGCTGCGGGAGGGCAGCCTGGTGGTCACGCCGGGCGACCGGGGCGACGTGATCATGGGCATGCTCCAGGCCCACCAGTCACGCAACTACCCCAATCTCTCCGGAATCCTGCTCTCGGGCATGAAGCCGGAGCCGGCGATCGGCCGGCTCATCCAGGGACTCCTGGAGCCGCTGCCCATCCTGGCGGTGCCCACCGACACCTTCACCACGGTCTCACGCCT
Organism: Prochlorococcaceae cyanobacterium; assembly: GCA_049664045.1. Lineage (GTDB taxonomy): Bacteria > Cyanobacteriota > Cyanobacteriia > PCC-6307 > Cyanobiaceae > NIES-981. The sequence goes on along the minus strand of JBATEO010000131.1, from coordinate 20,340 downwards.
GCGGGACATCCACATCAGTCTCAGGCCCGATGACCGCGAGAAGATCCGCCTGAGCATCGAAACCTTCGAGCGCCATGGCCATGGGGAGCGCCTGCTGCAGGCGGTGAACCTGGCCCCACCGCCGGAGCCGACGGCGCGGATGTTCAACCACAACCTCACCCTGCGGGCCCGCGGGGCGCCGCAGCGGATCGTGCTGCCGGAAAGCCTGGAGCCCCGCATCCTGCAGGCGGCGGCGCGGGTGCAGGCCCAGCAGCTGGCCCGCCTGATCCTGCTGGGGGAGCGTTCCGCCATCGAACAGGTGCTGCGGCGGGAGGCCATCGATCTCGACCTCGATGCCCTCGGCGTGATCAGTCCGCAGGAGAGCGAGCGGATGGAGCGTTACATCGACACCTACCTGAGCTGCCGCCGGCACAAGGGAGCCACGCACGACATCGCCCACGATCACCTGCTGGACGGCACCACCTTCGCCACGATGATGGTGCTGTGCGGTGATGCCGACGGCATGGTGTCGGGCGCCATCCACACCACCCAGCACACCATCCGTCCGGCGCTGCAGCTGATCCGCACCCGGCCGGGGGTGTCGCTGATCTCCTCGGTGTTCGTGATGCTGCTGGACGACCGGGTGGTGATCTACGGCGACTGCGCGGTCAATCCCCGGCCCGACGCCGGACAGCTGGCGCAGATCGCGCTCAGCTCCGCCCGCACCGCCCAGGACCTGGGCCTGGAACCGCGCGTGGCGATGCTGTCGTATTCCTCGGGTGATTCCGGACAGGGAGAGGAGGTGGAGAAGGTGCGGCAGGCCACCGCCCTGGCACGGGAGGCCTGGCCCGGGCTGCTGATCGAGGGGCCGATTCAGTACGACGCCGCCGTGAGCGCGGACGTGGCGCTGCAGAAACTGCCGGGGTCGGCCGTGGGCGGCAGGGCCACGGTGCTCGTGTTCCCCGATCTGAACACCGGCAACAACACCTACAAGGCCGTGCAGCGCGAAACCGGCGCGATCGCGATCGGCCCGATCATGCAGGGGCTGAAGAAACCGGTGAACGACCTCAGCCGGGGCTGCAGCGTGGAGGACATCGTGAGCACCATCATGATCACCGCCATCCAGGCCCAGGGCGTCAGCGCGGCCGCTGGCAGCGGCTGATCTGCCGGTAGGGACGCTCGGCCCGGGAATCGACGCTGAACCAGGTCCAGGCGGCGGTGGGCTGGCCGTTCTCGAGGGCCACGGGCCACTCGATCCGGCGGCGGTTGTAGGTGAGCCCCACGCAGGTCATCGCCTCCTCGTCCGCCATCAGTGACCACAGCAGGCGCAAGCGGTCGTGGCGGTAGTCCACGGGAGCCTGGGTGGGGGGACGGTCGGGCAGATGCCCCGGCTCCAGGCGCACGTCGCAGCGGTTGCTCCAGCTCAGATAGGCCCCGTCCTCGGTGGGGTAGAACCAGCAGGCTTCGTTGGCCACGTCCCGCAGGGGAACGCGATCCAGGCAGCGGATCGCCTCCACCTGCCTGGAGGCGTCGGCCTCGGCGCCGGCCTTAGGGCTGCCGCACCAGCGCAGCTCATAGACGCCGAGGTGCAGGGACTCCACACCGATGGCCGGCACGAGGGCGTCGCAGAAGGGCCGCTCCGAGACAGCGGCCGAGTCGATCAGCGCATCGAGCGATCCGCTCCACGCGTCCGGCACGCGGAACATGCGCAGGCGCTCCGCCGCCGCGATGCTGCGGGCCTGCAGCTCGGTCAGCTCCTTGAAACTGACCGGCTCGAGCGGCAGGTCACCGGCAGGGGCGAGAACGAAACAGGGGGAGTGGAGCGCGTCCATGGCGAGTCCGTGGCAAGTCCGTGGCGAGTCCGTCGGCAGCAGCAGGCGGCACCTGCCATTCACCAGGATGCCCAGGAAGGCGTTCCGGATCCATGGCTCCTCACCCTCCCAGTCTTCCTCTCCTCAGGGGAGGTGCCACGGCAGCCGCACTTCTCCAGGGAACGGTGCTCCTCTGCCTGGCGAGTGCTGCGCGGGCCGAGCCCGCCACCGTGATGCACGGCTTCTGCTTCCGCTCCCCCCTGCCCCTCTCCGCCCCTCGGACGGTGGGCCTCGATGCCCTGCAGGTGGCCCACCCGCCTGAGGCGGCAGGCGGCGAGGAGCGCTTCAGCCTCACGGCCGTGCGCTTTCCGCCGGAGGTCACCGACACCAAGGCCGGCATGACACCAGCGGAGTTGCAGGAGTACGTGACGGTCGCCTTCCTGGCCGGCAAGCGCCAGGACGGCTCGCCCTTGCAGAGGCAGATCCTGGGCCGACCGGTGGAGGGGGAGGCGTTCACCACCCCAATCCCTGCCCCCTCCCTGGGGGAGGTGTTCGTGCTGCGCCGCAGTGACGGCGACTCGGTGGTGCTGGGCTTCAAGCTGCGCCAGGACTGGGCGGAGCAGGGCCGCCAGCTGATCACCGCCATCACCGCCAGCCTGCGGGAAGGGGAGGCGTCGTGCGCCACGGCCGGGACCGGCCAGGCCTGAACCAAGGGCAGGACATGGCGAACCGGGAGCAGGGCATGGCGACGCCGCTGCGCACCAGTTCCACTTGGAGGATGCGGTAGGCGTGGTTGGCGCAGATCAGCACGGTCACGTCCAGGTTCTCCCTGGCGATCGACCAGAGCGCCTGCAGTGTGTAGAGGGCACTGCCATCCGCCTGAAAGGCCACGACACGGCGATCGGGGCAGGCGATGGCGGCACCCAGGGCATTGGGCAGTCCCTGGCCGATGGCCCCGCCGGTGATGAACAGCATGGTGTGGGGAGCGGCCGTGGCCCCATGCCAGGCATTCCAGGCCAGGCCTGTGGTGGTGGCTTCGTTCACGACGATCGCCTGCTCGGGGATGCAGGCGGCCAGGGTGCGGCAGAGGCTGTCGGGGGTGAGCACCTGCTCGCTGGCAACGAACGTCGGCGGATCCTGCGGCGGCATGAACAGCGCGGGGGCATTGAGCTCCCGGGCCAGCTCCTCCAGCGCGCCGGCGGCATCCAGGCCCTCGGCGGGATCGGCCAGGATGCAGAGCGCGGCCCCTTCGGGTAGCAGGCGTGAGGGCTGATGAGGATAGGCGAAGAACGCCACCGGATCGCTCGCGCCCGCCAGCACCAGGCCATCCAGGTTCGCCAGGGCCTGGCAGGCCTCCTCCGGGAAATAGGGCAGGGAGGGGAAGTGGGGAACATGGCGACCGCCCTCCCGGCGGGAGGGGAACGTCTCCACCCACACGGGGCATGCAGCGGCCTGCGCCACCCGAGCCGCTGCGCGCAGCCCGGATGCGGTGAGGGCATTGCCTCCGAGCAACACACCGGCCCGCCCGCCCCGCAACAGCCGGGCCGCCTCCATCGTCCACTGCCGACCGCACCGTTCGCGTCCAGCCCACGCATCCCGCCAGGGCGGCGATGTCGGTGCGCAGGGGAGGGTCGAAGGCGAGATGGTGGGTGGCGTGCTCGCCGATCCAGTTCACCACGGGGGTGCGCGCGCGGCGGGCGTTGTGCAGATTGGCGATGCCGTTGGCCAGACCAGGCCCCAGATGCAGCAGCGTCGCGGCCGGCTTTCCCGTCAGGCGTGCCCAGCCATCAGCGGTGCCGGTGCAGACGCCCTCGAACAGACCGAGCACAACCCGCAGCGCGGGAGTGTGATCAATGGCCATCACGATCGGCAGCTCGGTGGTGCCTGGGTTGGCGAAGCACACCTCCACCCCGGCGTGCACTGCGGTCTGCACCAGGCTGAAGGCACCGGTCCTGCCAGAGTCCATGGTCGTCACGCAGGGGGTGGAGGGCGTTCCCCGGAGGGATGGCTCCAGCCGACCCGATGCAGCCTCAAGAACGTCGCCCAGCGAATGCGCTCATCGGATAGTCATCAGGCGATGCGGAGCACGTTCCAGGGTCCCTGGGTGCGCTGGTGCGGTCTGGGGGTGCCGGCGGTTCTGGCCCTGATGGCCGGCGCCTGCTTCGCAGACCACGAGCAGGCCCTGGTGGTGTCGATCGGTGATGGCGACACGATCCAGGTGCGGAGCGGCGGCGCCCTGATCAGGGTGAGACTGGCCTGCATCGATGCCCCTGAGATGGCCCAGCGGCCCCACGGAGCACAGGCCCGCAGGGCCCTGCAGGAGCGTCTGCCGCCGGGCAGCCGCATTCGGCTGGAGGAGATGGCCACTGACCGCTACGGGCGCCTGGTGGCAGAGGTGTTCGCCGCAGGCAACGTCAACCTGGCGCTGGTGGCCGATGGTCAGGCATTCGCCTTCCGCCGTTACCTCAACCAGTGCGACGGCCAGGCCTACCGCGACGCCGAAACGCGCGCCCGGCGTGATCGCCTCGGTGTCTGGCGGATTCCGGGAGGCATCACCAGACCCTGGAACTTCCGCATGGAGGGGAACCCCGCATCCGGAGAGGGCACGAGCAGCAGGGGCACAGATTGATGGACATGGGTCAGCACGGGGCGGATCGGATTGATGAGAACCGATGGCGTGAAAACCCACCATTGACGCTGTTGCACCAAGCGTTACCTTCTGCTTGTTGCTTATCCATCCCATGCTCACCGGCGCGGAACTGCTTGCCAAGGTCAAGGAACTCGGCGATGCCACCAAGTCTGAACTCGTGCGCGAGTGCGGCTACGTGAGCACCAAGAAGGATGGCAGTGAACGCCTGAACTTCACCGCCTTCTATGAGGCACTGCTCGAGGCCAAGGGCGTGAGCCTTGGTGAAACGGGCCAGGGCCGCGGCAAGGGCGGCCGCAAACTCAGCTTCGTCACCAAGGTGCAGTTCAACGGCAACCTGCTGGTGGGCAAGGCCTACACCGCCCAGCTCGGGCTGCAACCTGGTGATGAGTTCGAAATCAAGCTGGGCCGCAAGCAGATCAAGCTCATCCCCATCGGCGGCGCCGACGAGGACGAGTGATCACCGGCCCCGGCGACCCACCCTCAGCGCTGCTGCTGGCCGGGGACACCGTTGTGGGCACCACCCTGCTGCTCGCAGTGAGCATGAGCGGCGGCGCTGCCGAGCATCAGCCCCATCAGCAGGGCGGTGACCACTCCGGAAAGCAGGTGGGGCATTGAGGTTGTCGCGTGCCACCTGATTGTGCTCAGACCGAGCCGGCGGGGCATCCCTCCTGTCACGGGTCGCTGGCACCGGAACACGGCACCGCCGACAGCGGGCTGGGCTGCCTCGGCTCACCAGCCAGGCAGCAGCATCGCCAGCACCCCCACCGGCGCCAGGCCCCAGCGGCCGAGGATGGCCAGGCCCACAAACAGCTCCAGCCACGGGTAGAGGATCCCGTAGACCGGCACCCGGCCTGCCAGCAGGTCGTAGCGACGGAAGCCGGTACGGAAGGCCGGCGGGTCCATCAGCTTCAGGGTGGCCAGAACGGTCACCGCCAGGCCCATGAAGCCACTCCCGCCCGCGCCCACCGCCCCAGGCGGGTCTCCAGCTCGCTGGCGCCACCGATGCGCTCGCTGCCGGCATACACCTGGGGTGTGGAGGCCACCCCCCAGGAGGCCTTGAACCGCTCGGCCTCCTCCTGGCTGGTGAGCCGGTGGTCCTGGAAGGGAATGCCGTGCTGCACCAGCAACTGCCGCGCCCGCTCGCCGTAGGGGCCGTGGTGCTGCGGTGAATCGAGCCGGTAGAGACGCACCGGCTGGGGAAGGGTCGCGGGGACCGGTGGCGGATCTGGGGGCGGGCGGGCATCTGGGGCGGCAAGCGGCCTGCTCTCACGATGCACTCTCCAGTCAACTGGAGAGTCAAGCGCCGAGGGCGACGCTCCGCGCCAGGCCCGCCGTCAGACCAGCCAGCCGGGGCGCAGCAGCAGCACCAGGGCCAGCAGCACCATCACGCCGCCGCTGAGGCCCTTGAGGATGCGCCCGCCGCGCTCCGTGAGCCTGTTGCTGGTCAGGGCCCACACCGCCATCCCCACCAGCAGCGCGTCGTCGGCGATGTAGCCCGCGATGTACAGCCCCAGGTAGCCGTAGTGGGCCAGCGGCGGCAGGTTCTGCTGGCTGAGCACGGCGGTGTAGATGGCCGGCAGGCCGGCGGTGCAGAGCAGTTCCACCAAGTTCACCAGCACCGCCAGCAGCGTCACCCCGGCCAGGGCCGGCAGCAGCGAGCGGCTCTGGATCACCCGCCGCATGCGCGCATAGAGGCCCGGCTTGGCGGACTCCGGAATCGCGAAGGTGTAAGTGGCCGGGGCGGTGGCGGCTTCCCGCAGGTTCACCGCCCCCACCGTGATCGCCAGCGCCGCCAGCACCAGCCGCAACGGTGTGGTCAGGCCCAGCACCAGCAACACGTTCAGCCAGGCAGCCATGAACAGGAAATACACAGCCCCGCTCACCAGCACGAAGATGCCCGCCACCAGCGCCATGCGGCGCCGGTCGCGCCACTGCACCATCAGCGACAGCAGGAACAGCAGCACCCACATGGCGCAGGGGTTGAACCCGTCCAGCAGCCCCAGCGCCAGGGTGAACAGGGGCAGACCCAGGCGTGTGGCGCTGAGGGTGCCCAGCGGTCCGGCGCGCACCTCCCCGGGCAGGACGGTGCGCCGCTCCACCAGGGCCAGCAGCTCCTGGCCCCGGCCGGCCGGGTTGTCGAAGCCCACCAGCAGCTCGTCCCCCAGTGCAAAGCTGGGCACCCCCGGCGCCTGGACACCGGCCTGGCGGGAGAGCTCCAGCAGCTCCTGACGGGCACCTGCGTCGGCGTCCACCCAGCGCAGGCGCACCCGCAGCTCCGGGTGCCGGCGCTCCAGCTCCGGCAGGAAGGCCTTGGCGTGGTCGCAGTGGGGGCAGCCCTGGCGCACGAACACATGGAGCACCGGCGGCGGCTGGGCCGAACCCGGCTGCACCTGGGCCAGCGCCAGAGCAGGGGCCAGCAGCGCCGCCAGGAAGAGGGCAAGCAGAGCCCGCAGAAGGCCGCTCAGCAGAGGCTCGGCGCGCAGCGGGCGTTGCCACCCCATGGCCCGCTTCAGACCTGGCGCTCCCCTGCCGGCCAGGGCACCGGCGCGGGGCCAGGCTCCAGGGGAGGGCGCTCGGCGCTGCCGCGGTTGAGCTCGCGCTCGAGCATGCGCACCCGCATCTCGCGCAGGCAGAACTTGCAGCCGCCGGTGGTCTGCAGATGCTTCTCGGGCGTGATCGAGATCTCCTTCACCGGGTGCAGCCGGCAGCGGATCTTGATGGGCGTCTTGTAGCTCTTGTAGACGATCGCGGAGTAGTCGTACTTCTCCCCGAACCGCTCGTGCGCGCGGCGCAGGAACTCCTCCTTGCCGATCGGACTGCCCATTGGCGGAGGTTAGGGGGTACCGCGTCGCCGGACTGCCGGTGTCAAGGACTGTCACGAACGCCGGGTGGTCAGCCGGGGCTGATGGGGCAGCCTGGTGGTGTCCACGGCATCCCGGACCCACACGACTCCATGACCCCAGAACCTCCCCGGCGGCCCGCCTGGCTGAACTGGCTGTTCCTGGTGATCTTCCTGTGGAGCAGCTGGCAGCTGGCGGGCCTCTGGTTCCAGCGCCTGGGGGGCTGAAGCTGCCCCAACGCCGGCGGACGGCGGGCGGCGGATCAGGAGTAGCGGTTGGGCACGAAGAACTGCTCCCAGCGCGGCGGCCGCTCCAGATTGGGGTGTTTCGGGCGCGGGGGCAGCTCGATCGCCGGCGGCGTCATGTCGGTGTAGGGCACCTTGCTCAGCAGATGGGAGATGCAGTTCAGCCGGGCCCGGCGCTTGTCATCGGCCTCCACCGTGAACCAGGGCGCCTCGGGAATGTTGGTGTGGGAGAACATGTCGTCCTTGGCCTTGGAGAACTCCGCCCACTTCTCCCGGGCCTGCAAGTCCATCGGGCTGAGTTTCCACCGCCGGGTGGGGTCTTCCGTGCGCGACTGGAAGCGGGCCTCCTGCTCCTGATCGCTCACCGAGAACCAATACTTGAGCAGGGTGATGCCAGAGCGCACGAGCATGCGCTCGAACTCGGGACTGCTCTGCATGAACTCCTCCACCTGCTCGGGAGTGCAGAAGCCCATCACCCGCTCAACGCCGGCGCGGTTATACCAGCTGCGGTCGAAGATCACGATCTCGCCGGCGCTGGGGAAGTGCTCCACATAGCGCTGGAAGTACCACTGGGTCTTCTGCTGATCACTGGGGGTGCCCAGGGCCACCACCCGGCAGCCGCGGGGGTTGAGCGGCTCGGTGACCCGCTTGATGGTGCCGCCCTTGCCGGCGGCATCGCGGCCCTCAAACAGCACGATCAGGCGATAGCCGGTGGCCTTGATCCAGTACTGCATCTTCACCAGCTCCACCTGAAGGCGGATGAGTTCCTTCTCGTAGAACTTGCGGTCGAGCTTGCCGAACGCCGTCTCAGCCGGTGCGTAGCCGTCACCGTTGCCGTTGTCGCCCTTCATGTCATCGAGCAGGGCGGAGGGGTAGTAGCGGTCACTGAGGGGTCCGTAGCGGGGCACCACCCGCACCAGGGACTGGCCCTTGCCCTCCTTGCCGGTCTTCCTGCTCTTGTCCTTGTCGTTGTCCTTGCTCCTGATCTTGATCCTGCCCTCCGAGCCGCTGACGGACGCGCCGGCGCCCTGCTCCGAGGTCCTGAGCTTGAGCTTGGTCTTCCTCTTGGAGTCGCTTTTGCCCATGGCGGGAACGCGGGATGGGGGTGATCAGGGCACCCGGGGGCGCCGGGGACGGGGGAGCAGACAGCGCACCAGCCGCACGATGCCGCCCACCAGCAGCACCAGGGCCAGCAGTGCCACCAGAACCACCAGCGCGACGGCCAGCAGCTGCAGCAGCCCCACCACCACACCCTGCAGACCGGCAATCAACTTGGCAATGGATGTGCTGAGAAGCAGAAACGCATCCAGGCGTTCCGGGAGCTGCATCAGCCCCACCAGCATCGCTGAGCTCAGGGCCACGTACAGCAGGCCGGTCCAGAACAGCCGCCAGCGGGAGATGCGTCGCCGGCGTGCGGCTGCCTGACGGTCCGCCGATCCGGTGTGGGGAAGCTGCAGGGATCGGCGGCGGGTGCTGGTCATGCCTCCAGCACATGGCCGGCGCCACGCATCCAGCGCTCGAACTCCATCAGCACCAGTTCGTTGGGGCAGTCAATCAGGGTGAGATTGCCCACTGTGCAGTCACCCTGGCCTCCGTGGTGAAGGGAGAGGTGAAAGTCCTGGCCGCTCAGGCCGCACACCTCGGGATCGCTGCGCACCACAACATCCAGGGCGGCGCCGAGGCGAGCCACGCGGATGCGCAGTTCGGACCAGGTCATCAGTGACATGAAATCTAGTCTGTGTGCACAACTGCGGTCGTCAAGCGGCCGTCAGGGTTCCCCGGGCTGAGCGCCGCCACCGGGGGAGGCCGAGGGTTGCCGGGAAGACGGCTGCTGTGTGGCACCCGCCGCTCCGGACGTCTGCCGCTGGGGTGCCGGCTCAGGCAGCAGAGCGCCGAGGGTGGCGGCCAGGGCGAGGGCGAGAGCACCCCCCACCGGGGCCGCCAGCCGCCGCCGCAGCGGCACCCGCTCCATCACCTCCCGGGGTTGCAGGGGCTGGGGCTGCGGCAGATCGAGCTTCACCTGCAGGCGGGGATCGAGCCGCAGCTGGTCGAGCACCCGCACCAGATCGGCGAGTTCGGCGTCGTCCAGGTGCAGATCCAGGGGGGGCGTGTCCGGCTGGCTGCTGCTCAGCTGGAGGCTGTGGCCCCCCTCCGCCCGGGGCGCGATGCTCACCGGCGTCTCGCCGCCACCGAAGGGGCGGGCCACCCCGCTGATCAGATGCCGAGCGTAGGGGAGCACCACAGCCATCAGCGCCAGCAGGTGCTCGCGGCGGCCCTCGAGCTCGGGACGGCCGGGCCAGCGCAGGCTCCAGCCGGTGATGATCCCCAGGGCATCCTGCGCCTGGCCGCTGGAGAGATCGGGCAGACCCTCCACCTGCAGCCGGCAGCTCACCTGGTCGTAGCGGAGCGTCTGTTTCATCGGCTTCAAACCACGGGGTCGTGCAGGCTGGCGCGCAGGCGCTCGTAACCGCCGGTGCCGGCGCCGAGGGCCAGGGCCTGGATCAGCTGGCGCCGCTGGCGGGCGCCGCGCTGGGGGTCGAGCAGCGTCTGTACGCCCACCCGGCGGGGATTCATGCGCTCCCGCACCAGGTCGGCCAGCCGCCCCTCGAACAGCTCCCAGCGCCGCTGCCGCACCGCCTCGGGCTCATTGGTGGCCAGCAGCGCCCGCAGCAGCGGATAGAGCCGGTCCGCCAGGGCACAGAGGATGCGCATCAGGGCATCGGTTTCAGCCGGATCGAGCTGGCCCCGGCGGGTGGCGCGTCGCAGGGGGTTGTGGCAGCGGCGCTTCCAGAGCTCCACCCGGTTGGGGAAGAGGCTGGAGAAGCCCATCTGCTCGCTCATCCACACCATGGCCTCACCGCCGTTGAGGTCGAGGGCCTCGGCGCTGAGCAGCAGCAGATCGAGCCGTTCCAGTCCCCGCCGCGACAGCGGCGTGAACTGGGGCTCGGGGGAGGAGTCGGGCATGGCTGCGATGATGCCAGCCTGCGCCTCCCACCGTCACCTTCATGCGCGAGCCTCTGGATCCGGCCAACCCTCCGGATCCGGCCAACCCGGTGGACCTGCGGCGGCTGGTGCGCGATGTGCCCGATTTCCCCAAACCGGGCATCCTCTTCCGCGACCTCACGCCGCTGATGCGCGATCCGGCGGGCTGGCAGGAGGTGATCCGCCGGCTTGCCGATCTCTGCGAGCAGCTCCAGCCCGACCTGATCGTGGGGATCGAATCGCGGGGCTTCATCGTCGGCACGGCCCTGGCCACCACGGTGCGGCTGGGTTTCGTGCCCGTGCGCAAGCCCGGCAAGCTGCCCGGCGAGGTCACCGGCGTGGACTACGCCCTGGAGTACGGCAGCGACCGGCTGGAGATCCACAGCGATGCCCTGGCCGGCGGCGAGCGGGTGCTGGTGGTGGACGACCTGCTGGCCACCGGCGGCACCGCCGCCGCCTGCGCGCAGCTGGTGGAGACGGCCGGCGGCAGTCTCTGCGGCTTCGGGTTCGTGGCCGAGCTGGCGGCCCTGGAGGGGCGCCGGCGCCTGCCCCCCGAGCACCCGGTGGAATCGCTGATCATCTATTCCTGAGCACGGACCGCCGGCTAGCCGTTGCTGTCCAGCCACTGCAGCACCTGCTCCAGCTGCTCCAGGCTGAGCAGGCCGTAGCGCCAGAGCACCACCGGCAGCGGCGCCCGCTCCTGCTGCGCCTGGCGCAGGCCCAGCGCCAGGGCGTTCTCGCTGAGCTCGAGGTCCTGGCGCAGGTAGCGCAGCAGGGCCGGCGAGGGCTGGGGCAGGGGGCTGGAGCTGTGCACCATGGCGGCGCTCAGAGAGGACGGCAGGGCCCGAGGGTCATCACCCCTCGGCTGAGGCGCCTCAGCGGCGCCGCGGCGGCCAGCAGGGCCAGGCCCAGCCGGCGCAGCGGCAGCAGCGGCAGGGCGCGGTTGGAGAACAACCGCATCAGCAGATCGGTGGCCAACAGGGTGAGCAGCAGGTCGGGCCAGCGGCGCCAGGCGTAGGCAGCGGGCAGGCGATCGGCCGGCAACCGCCCGGCTGCCACACGCCGAGCCTGGCGGTGCAGCTCGGCCACGTCACGCCAGCAGAGATTGAGCCCCTGCCCGCCCACCGGATGGCAGCGGTGGGCGCTCTCTCCCACCAGCACCGTGCGCCCCGCGGCCAGCCGCCGGGCCAGCTGCAGGGCGACCGGGAAGGCCCGCGGCTCATCCAGCAGCGCATCGGGCTGGAAGCGGTCGGGCAGCGCGCCGGCCAGGCGATCGAGAAAGGCGCCGGCGCTCAGGCTTTCCAGCTGGCGGCAGCGGGAGGCGGGAGCGCTCCACACCAGCTGGAACCGGCCCCGGCCCAGGGGGAGCAGCGCAAACGGACCCTCAGGCCGGAACAGCTCCCAGGCCTGGTCGTCCTCACTGCCGCGCAGCTCGACCTGGGCGGTGAGACAGGCCTGGCGGTAGGAGAGCTGCCAGAGGCCGATGCCGAGGCCGTCGCGGCAGCTGGAATGGGGGCCATCGGCGGCCACCATCAGCTCCACCTGATCCATCTGCGGCGGCGGCGTGGGGGCCCTGCCCAGGTGCAGCTCCACCGCCGGGTGGTCCTGCAGCCGGGAGAGCAACACCGACATCAGCGGGGTGTGCAGGGCAACCCAGCCCACGGCCGTGCCGGCGGAGCGGCGGTACCGGCCCGGCAGGTCGGCCGTGGTGAAGGACACACCGGCGGCGACGGCCAGGTCGCGGAGTTCCAGCCGGCCGAAGGGCACCATGCAGGCCCCCAGGTCGTCCCAGAGGCCGAGACCCTCCAGCAGCTGGCGGCTGGAGTGGTTGAAGGCGTAGGCGCGGCTGCGATCCAGCAGCTGGGTGGGGGTGAGGGGGTCGTGCAGGCTCACCCGCCAGCCGGCGTCAGCCAGGGCCAGGGCACTGAGGGCCCCGGTGGGACCGGCGCCGCAGACCCGGGCTCGCAGGGCCGTGACGGGAAGGCGGGAGGCGGCGGCTGGGGCGGGGAGAGGAGGGGCGGCGGTCAGCGGCACACAAGAAAGCCGCAGCAAGTCTGCTGCGGCCGGAGGTGGGGTGCGTCCCCGGATCAAGCCGGGTCGAGGGGTCAGCCGATGCCGAGCAGGCCGCGGGTGAAGGCCTCGCCGCCAAGGGCGAACTCGGTGGCCAGCAGGGCGATGAAGCCGAGCATGGCCATGCGGCCGTTGAGCTTCTCGGCACGCTCGTGGAAACCCCAGCCACGCTCGGGGCTCACCACTTCCATGCGGGGCTCGGTGGCGAAGGCGTTGAGGCGGCCGCCGTCTTCGGTGGTGACGGTGGCGCCGCGGAAGGCGGCGGGGTTGGCCTGGGTCATGGGAGTTCTCTGGTCTGCAAACAATGTAACGCAATGTTGCGGACTGTGACAACCCCTTCAAGATTTCTGCGGAGTCCAGGCGGCCTCAGCGCAGGCGCCGCAGGCAGAGCTCCTCGAACGCCGGCCGCAGCAGGAAGGGGTAGTCCCCCACCCACAGCTTCAGCTGAGGCAGCCAGGCGTCGGTGAGCGCACCGATCCGGGAGAAGTCCTTGCGGTCGCTGAGCACCAGGGTGCGCACCACCATCCCGCGGCGGATCAGCTGGTGCTTCTTCTCCAGGGGAAAGCGCACCCGGCCCAGGTAGCCGTCCTCGTCCTCCAGCTCCAGGGTGAGCCAGGTGCGGCGGTTCTCCACCAGCTGCAGGCGGCCGCTGCGGTCGGCCTGCTCGCGCTGGTCCTCCACCACCTCGCGGGTGAACAGATCCGCCACCTGGCCCTCGAAGATCGCCGCGGCCGGGTAACGGCGCAGGGTCGCGTTGCGCCGGCCTGCCTCCACGATCGGCCCCCAGAGCACGTAGAGCAGCAGCACCACGCCGGCCACCAGCAGCACCGGCGCGAACTGGCTGCGGAAGGCCAGGGTCTGACTGATCAGCAGGGTGAGCACGCCACCGATCACCGAGATCAGCACCCGCTGCAGCAGCTTGCGGGGAGATCCGTTGCAGGCGTTGAACTGGGGGCCCGTGGCAACCGCCGGGATCAAGCGAAACAGTTCGCCGGGGCGGAGGGGGATCAGCATCGGCCGGCTCGCCTCACAGCAGCCGCTCCAGGCCGTACACCAGCCCAGGCAGCTGGCGCACGCGGCGCACGGTGAGCAGCACCCCTGGCATGTAGGCGGAACGGTCGATGGTGTCGTGGCGGAGCGTATAGGTTTCGCCCGGCGCGCCGAACATCACCTCCTGGTGGGCCACCAGGCCCGGCAGGCGGATCGAGTGCAGCCGCAGGCCGCTCTCGCGCCGGCCGCCGCGGCAGCCGGCCAGGGTTTCATGCTCCTCCACCTGCTGGGGGTTGAAGCCCTTGCCCAGCTCCTCGATCAGCTCGGCGGTCTTGATGCAGGTGCCGCTGGGGGCGTCGGCCTTGCGGTTGTGGTGCAGCTCGGTGAGTTCGGCGAAGTCGTAGAAGCGGGCGGCGGCAGCGGCGGCCTGCTGCAGGAGCACCATGCCCACCGAGAAGTTGGGGATCACGGCACCACCCACCGACGCCTTGTCAGCGAAGGTGGCCAGATCGGCCAGCTGCTGCGGGCTGAGACCCGTGGTGCCGATCACCGGATGCACGCCGTAGGCGATGGAGCCGCGGGTGTGCTCAAACACCACCGAGGGATGGGTGAAGTCCACCAGCACGGCACCCAGTCCCGGACCGGCGGTGCGCACCGCCTGGCTGGCCTGGCAGAGGCAGCCCTCGAAGTCGGCCGTGACCGCCACCTCCAGCTCGCCGAGCCCCAGCTCCAGGCCCACATCGGCCCCCTCCTTGCCGGGGGTCGTGTCGATGGCCCCCACCAGCTCGCAGTCGGACGCCGCGGTCACGGCCTTCACCACCTCGGCGCCCATGCGCCCCAGGGCCCCGGCCACCACCACGGCGATCGGCGGTGCCGGCGACGGGGGGGCGGCGCCAGGGCCGGTGGTGCCGGACAGGCCGGTGGAGCTGCTCATGATGGAAGGGTGTGGCTGGAGAACCTTGCTGCAGAGCCTATGCAGCACGCTCGCGGACGCGTACAGGCTTCGTAAGCTCTGCCCAACCCAGCCCGCTCGTGCGCATGTTCACGCAGGTCCGCTCCGCCAACCGTCGGGTCAGCCCCGCCGAGGGCCACGGCGGCGCGGTGATGAAGGCGGTGTACGTGGTGCTGGAGCCGCAGTACCAGAACGCCCTCACCCTGGCGGCCACCTCCCTGAACGAGCAGAACGGGCCGCTGGCGATCGAGCTGAGCGGCTATCTGATCGAGGAACTGCGCGACCCGGAGAACTACGCCCAGTTCTGCGCCGATGTGGCCGCGGCCGATGTGTTCATCGCCTCGCTGATCTTCATCGAGGACCTGGCCCAGAAGGTGGTGGAGGCCGTGGCGCCCCACCGCGAGCGGCTCAAGGCGGCGGTGGTGTTCCCCTCCATGCCCGAGGTGATGCGCCTCAACAAGCTGGGGACGTTCTCGATGGCCCAGCTGGGCCAGAGCAAGAGCGCCATCGCCAGCTTCATGAAGAAGCGGAAGGAGGCCGGCGGCGCCGGTTTCCAGGACGCGATGTTGAAACTGCTCAACACCCTGCCCACGGTGTTGAAGTATCTGCCGGTGGAGAAGGCGCAGGATGCCCGCTCCTTCATGCTCAGCTTCCAGTACTGGCTGGGAGGCACACCGGACAACCTCAGGAATTTCCTGTTGATGCTCGCGGATAAGTACGTGTTTCCCCGCGGCGGCGACAACGCGGGATCCGACAGACCCGAGCTGCAGGTGGCCGATCCCGTGGTGTTCCCCGACCTGGGCATCTGGCACCCCCTGGCTCCCGCGATGTTCGAGGACCTCAAGGAATACCTGAACTGGAGCGCCAGCCGCACCGACCTCAGCGAGAGGGCCCGCAAGGGTCCGGTGATCGGCCTGGTGCTGCAACGCAGCCACATCGTCACCGGCGACGAGGCCCACTACGTGGCCGTGATCCAGGAGATGGAGTACCGCGGCGCCACCGTGATCCCGGTGTTCTGCGGCGGTCTCGATTTCACCAGGCCGGTGAATGCCTTCTTCTACGACCCGCTCAACCCCGACGTGCCCCTGGTGGACGGGGTGGTATCGCTCACCGGCTTCGCTCTGGTGGGAGGCCCGGCCCGCCAGGATCACCCGAAAGCGATCGAGGTGCTCAAGAAGCTGAATCGCCCCTACATGGTGGCGCTACCGCTGGTGTTCCAGACCACCCAGGAGTGGGAGGAGAGCGACCTGGGCCTGCACCCGGTGCAGGTGGCCCTGCAGATCGCCATCCCCGAGCTCGATGGCGCCATTGAGCCGATCGTGCTCTCCGGTCGCGACGACGCCACCGGCAAGGCCCACACCCTCCAGGACCGGGTGGACGCCATCGCCGAGCGCTCGATCCGCTGGGCCTCCCTGCGCATCAAACCGCGCGCCGAGAAGAAGCTGGCGATCACCGTGTTCAGCTTCCCGCCTGACAAGGGCAACGTGGGCACGGCGGCCTATCTGGATGTGTTCGGCTCCATCCACCGGGTGATGGAGGAGATGGCCGCCAAGGGATACGACGTGAGCGGCCTGCCCAAGACCGGCAAGGAGCTGATGGAGGCGGTGCTCAAGGACCCCGAGGCCATGGAGGGAGCACCGGAGCTGGCGATCGCCCACCGCATGAGCGTGGAGGAGTACGAGCGGCTCACGCCCTATTCCGAGCGGCTGGAAGAGAACTGGGGCAAGCCCCCGGGCAACCTCAACTCCGACGGCACCAACCTGCTGATCTACGGCCGCCACTTCGGCAACGTGTTCGTGGGCGTGCAGCCCACCTTCGGCTACGAGGGCGACCCGATGCGGCTGCTCTACTCCCGCAGCGCCAGCCCCCACCACGGCTTCGCCGCCTACTACACCTATCTGGAGAAGGTGTGGGGCGCCGACGCGGTGCTGCACTTCGGCACCCACGGCTCCCTGGAGTTCATGCCTGGCAAGCAGATGGGCATGAGCGACACCTGCTATCCCGATTCGCTGATCGGCGCCCTGCCGAACCTCTATTACTACGCGGCCAACAACCCCTCGGAAGCCACCATCGCCAAGCGGCGCGGCTACGCCGAAACGATTTCCTACCTCACCCCGCCTGCCGAGAACGCCGGTCTCTACAAGGGCCTCAAGGAGCTGGGCGAACTGGTGGGCAGTTATCAACAGCTGCGCGAGGGTTCCAGAGGTGTGCAGATCGTGAATGCGGTGGTCGAGACGGCCCGCCAGTGCAACCTCGACAAGGACGTGGCCCTGCCGGAGGTGGATGCGGCTGAGCTGGATCTCGATGGCCGCGACGCCGTGATTGGCGCGGTGTACCGCCAGCTGATGGAGATCGAGAGCCGGCTGCTGCCCTGCGGTCTGCACACCATCGGCAAGCCCCCCACCGCCGAGGAGGCGATCGCCACCCTGGTGAACATCGCAGCACTGGAACGCGAGGAGGAAGGGTTCCGGTCGCTGCCGGCGCTGCTGGCCGAGAGCCTGGGCCGCCGCATCGACGACATCTACAGGGGTAACGACGCCGGTGTGCTCGCCGACGTTGAGCTCAACCGACGTATCACCGAAACCTGCCGCGCTGCCGTGGGCGCGATGGTGCGCTCGGTGACGGGCAGCGACGGGCGGGTGACGCTGCGCCGCAACTTCGGCTGGCTGTACGAGCTGCTGGGGCGCTTCGGCTTCAAGCTGCCCAGCCCCTGGCTGCGCGCCTGCTGCCAGGCGGGCTTCGTGAGCGTCGACTCGGTCGAGCTCGACAAGCTGTTTGCCTACCTGCAGTTCTGCCTCGAGCAGGTGTGCGCCGACATGGAGATGCAGAGCCTGCTCAAGGCCCTCGACGGCGAATACGTGCTGCCGGGTCCCGGCGGCGATCCGATTCGCAACCCCGGCGTGCTGCCCAGCGGCAAGAACATCCACGCCCTCGACCCCCAGGCCATCCCCACCCGGGCCGCCATCGCCGCAGCCAAGGGGGTGGTGGACAAGCTGATCGAGCGACAGAAGGCGGAGCAGGGCACCTGGCCGGAAACGATCGCCTGCGTGCTCTGGGGCACCGACAACATCAAGACCTACGGCGAATCCCTGGCCCAGATCCTCTGGTTCATCGGCGTCAAGCCCGTGCCCGATTCCCTGGGCCGGGTGAACAAGCTCGAGCTGATCCCGCTGGAGGAGCTGGGCCGCCCCCGCATCGACGTGGTGGTGAACTGCAGCGGCGTGTTCCGCGACCTGTTCATCAACCAGATGGCCCTGATCGACCAGGGCGTGAAGATGGCGGCCGAGGCCGACGAGCCCCTGGCGATGAACTTCGTGCGCAAGCATGCCCTGGAGCAGGCCGAAAAAGACGGCATCTCCCTGCGCGATGCCGCCACCCGCGTGTTCTCCAACGCCAGCGGCAGCTATTCCTCCAATGTGAACCTGGCGGTGGAGAACAGCACCTGGGAGCAGGAGGGCGAACTGCAGGAGATGTACCTCTCCCGCAAGACCTTCGCCTTCAATGCCGACAACCCCGGCGAGATGAACCAGAAGCGCGAGGTGTTCGAGGCGGCCATGAAGACCGCCGACGTGACCTTCCAGAACCTGGATTCCGCCGAGATCTCGCTCACCGATGTGAGCCACTACTTCGACTCCGATCCCACCAAGCTGATCCAGGGGCTGCGCGACGACGGCAAGGCACCGGCGAGCTACATCGCCGACACCACCACCGCCAACGCCCAGGTGCGCACGCTCAGCGAAACCATCCGCCTCGATTCCCGCACCAAGCTGCTCAACCCCAAGTGGTATGAGGGCATGCTCAATTCCGGCTACGAGGGCGTTCGTGAGGTGGCCAAACGGCTCAACTTCACCCTCGGCTGGAGCGCCACCAGCGGCGCGGTTGACAACTTCGTGTATGAGGAGGCCAACGACACGTTCATCAACGACCCGGAGATGCGAAAGCGGCTGATGGACCTCAACCCCCACAGCTTCCGCCGCATCGTCGGCACCCTTCTCGAGGTGAACGGCCGCGGCTACTGGGAGACCAGCGACGAGAACATCGCCCAGCTGCAGGCGCTCTACCAGGAGGTCGAGGACAGGATCGAGGGCGTGAGCGAGGGGTGAGCCCACCCGGGCTGCCCCGAACGGTTCAGGTGCTGCGGCGGGATCGGCCAAACAGAGGCCGGAGTTCCTCCTTGCCCTGCTCGAGCACCTGCCGCCACTCTGGGGAGAGGTTGCTCCCGGCACGGTTGATGTAGAAGTTGAGCATCGCCATCGCCGAGGACAGGGGCGTGGCTGGTTGAGGTCACCCGCTGCGATCAGCGCACGGGCCGATCAGCGTTCACCCGTCGACCTTTCTGGCGATGTAGAAGCCATAACTGTAGAAGGCTTTGTACTGCTCATACAGCGCGATTTCGCGTTTCTCCGCATTGATGATGACGCGCACAGCGTCAGTGTCGCCGTTGCGGCTGCGAAAGGCTGCCAACCTGGACTGCAGGGGGCTGAAGTACTCGTCCAACCAGCAGCGTTCAGGCAACACGAAATAGCCAATCGGCGTAAAACCATGCCGCTCAAGAATTCTGATCTTGGCAAAGGCCACATCGATTTCGGGATGGTCAGCATCCCAGTACCGCTGCAGATCAGCCGGCCTCGAAGCCGTAAGCCAGGTGATCTCGGAAGCCACCAGCAGACCACCTGGCTTCAGACAATCCCGCCAGGCCGCCACCCCTCGTTCAAAGCCGATGTTGTAGATCGAGTCCTCGGCCCAGATCATGTCCAGTTCGCCCCTGGCGAAAGGCAGGTTGTCCATGGAGCAGGCGAGCGTCGTGATGGTGTCAGCCACGCCCATGGCCTGGGCCCGTTCTTCGAGCACATCGAGAAACTCGCGAAGGAAATCCACCGCGATGATCCGGGCATTGAGAAGACGGGCGAGCAGCAGCGTGGAGGCCCCCGTGCCGCAGCCGATGTCGGCAACCTTCAATGGCGCGGACCGGTCGACCCGTGCCAGGTCGAGGGCCTGCTCCGTCTCGGCATCGCCGCCGGGCCCCTGGCGGTGGCCATGCCTGTGGAGGTCAACCAGGAGCTGGAGATCGCCCATGCCTGCGCCCCTCAGGGATGAGGACAGTCTTGTGGACCTGGACGCTTGATCTCACCTGCGAAGGCCGAAGCGCACGATGGCGGCCGATGGGCGCCTGCAGCGGCCGCGCAGGGCGAAGCGGCGATCAATGCCAGAAGCCGGATCAACCCCTTGAGCATTGAGTCATCGCCAGCACGCCTGAGCCTTGCGCCACCTGTGGCCGGGCCATGGCCATCTCGGCGATGGCGCCCCACCAGGTCAGCAGGACCAGGGTCAGCAGGGCCATGGTCAGCAGGACCAGGGCCCGCCCCCGCTGTCCTGGCACCGGCAGTTCCGGCGGGTGCAGATCGTGCAAGCGCTGGACGCAGTGCAGGCCCTCATGGCCGTCTCCCTGTGCATGGCCCTGTTCTGCGGGATGTGTTCCCGGTGGAACTCGTCCGCCTGCTGATCATCGCCCTGCAGGACCAGCAGGTCTCGGTCGGGGTGTCGGTGGAGGTGGCGATCGGGTCGGTTCTGCACGAGGTGATCGTCAGCGGCGTGCTTGAAGCCGACTGGCGGCAGATCCTGGCGGTGTGCCTGTCCGTGGCCACGGCCGCGCTGCGGCTGGTGGTGCGCGTGAGGCTGCCGCCCACCGTCGCCGGTGTGGACTCCGAGGCCCAGGTGTCGGCGCGGCGCGGCTCAGTGCCGAGGTGGACTGACGGGGGGCTCACCCGCCACCGCCGCCGCCATGCGCGCCACCTGGGCGATCGGGCCCACATCGTGCACC
>JBATEO010000130.1:0-25216 GCA_049664045.1 Prochlorococcaceae cyanobacterium | reverse complement strand
AGCTGGCCCGGTTCAATCGTGTTGGCCACCGGATCACCGGTGATCCACGCAAAGGAAGCTCCCCCGGAGCCGGCTACGAAAAGGTCCATGTGGCCGTGGATGACGCCACTCGGCTGTCCTACGTCGAGGTGTTGGCTGACGAGAAGGGGCCGACCACAGTGGGCTTCCTGAGCCGTGCTGTGGCCTGGTTCAACGCCCAGGGGATCGAGTGCCGCCGGGTGCTCAGCGACAACGGCTCGGCCTACAAGTCTCATGGCTGGCGAAAAGCCTGCCAGGCCATGGGATTGAAGGTGAAGAAGACCAGGCCTTACACCCCAAGGACCAACGGCAAGGCCGAGCGGTTCATCAAGACGTTGCTGGAGGAGTGGGCCTACGTGATGCCCTACAGCACCTCAGCGGCTCGCAATGAGCTGCTGCCGGCCTACCTGCGGATCTATAACGGCCGCAGGTGCCACATGGCCTTGGGTGAGCTCACCCCCCAGCAGCGGCTTGCTCAGCTGCAGGCATGAACAACCTGGTGGGAAAGCACAGCTAGCGATCTCGCCCGGATCAGCTTTCCGCAGGCGATCCCCGATGCCCGTATGCGGGGCGGGGTCGTATCCCGGCCTGGTATCTGCCTCTGCTGGCAGTGCTGGGGCTCTTGAACCGTTTGCCACAGCCTGCGGGTCTGGAGCGTATTACAAGGCCGCAGGCTTCTCCAGAGGAGTAGCGCCACCACGGCGTGCCAACCACAGCTCTGGGCTTGAAGCTGGGTGCTGAGGGATTTTTCAAGGTGGTCTTGTGAGAGACCGCTGTGGGGGAAGGCGTGGGTTATCTGCTCGGGCCCGACAGGCAGGCCCGGTTCAAGCCTCCGGGATCAGGCCGAGCGGATGATCGCGTCCAGCAGCTGTCGCCATGAGACGCTGGGCTGGTGCTTCGGGGTGAAGATCAGCTGGGGCAGGGGGTCACTCTCGGATTCGAGGCCGCCGTCGTCCAGCAGATGGCCGAGATCCCGGTTGAGGGTGGCGAGAAGTCGCTCGGAGAGGGGCTGCCGCAGGGTTACGTGGATCCGGGAGCCGCGGCGGCGACAGGAGGCCACAGTCCGGTAGAACCCGGCGATGTGAGTCGCCGCTGTATCCACTGCATGGGCTGTGGTGAAGAGCTGAAGATCCGATTCCGAGATGAACCCATTCTCGAGTAGATCGCTGACCACGAATCGTTTCCACTTCTGCCAGTAGTTGCCGCCAGGGTGCTCCATCAGTACCAGCGGAACGATCGGCGACTTACCTGTTTGCATCAGGGTAAGCACCTCGTAGGTCTCGTCGAGTGTTCCGTAGCCGCCAGGGAAGACGATGAAAGCGTTGGTTTCCTTGGCTAGGCTAAGCTTCCGAGCAAAAAAGTACTTGTAGTTGATTAGCTTGGGGTCACGCCGGATCGTTTCATTCGCATGATTGTCGAATGGTAAGTCTATGCGCAGTCCGAAACTGTTGGCAGCTCCGGCCCCCTGCTGGGCGGCTTCCATGATGCCTCCACCGCCGCCGGTGATCACCATGAAGCCGCGGCGCACCAGTTCGGCGGCGAGAGCTCTGGCCAGTTGGAAGTTCTCGTCTTCTGCTCTGACTCGGACGCCGCCGAAGAAGGTGCATTTAGGCCGATCAGAGTAACTCGAGAAGGTTTCTGCCGCCATGCACATGTCCTGCAGCGTGTGGCTCATCATCTGCAGATCGTCCAGGGACGTGCAACTGCGCGCGAGAGCAGAGGCACTTCTGATCATGCTCAGCAGCAGAGCTTCCCGCTGCTCGTGCGGATTGGAATCCTTCCGGTTGCCGATCGAATCGCAAGATCGTTCTGTCGACACCGGCGTCAGGCTACGGAAGAATGCTACACCTGGGCTGCTGTCGGGCGGATCCTCGAATCGAGGTCGTCTCACGATCGACTTTTGTACATCACGCGATGCACTGCTCCGGCTACGACGAAGGCGAGCGGGCCCTGTTGTCCCGGTACTGGTTCCCTGTCGCCCGGAGTGTGGATCTGGGTGATGAGCCGCTGGGCATCACCCTCCTGGATCGGTCCCTGGTGCTCTGGCGAGCCGGATGTTCCATCCAGGCGGTGGACGATCGGTGTTGCCACCGGGGCGTGTCCCTCCGCTGCGGCCGGGTCGAGGGCGACGAGCTGGTTTGCGCCTACCACGGCTGGCGCTTTGATATCCAGGGCCGCTGCGTAGCGATCCCGGCACATCCGGATCTGCGCCCGCCGGCGTCGCTGCGGCTGGGCACGCATCCCTGCATCGAGCGCCACGGGCTGGTGTGGACCTCCCTGGGTGAACCCCCCGAGGACTCGCTGCCCTCCTTCCCTGAGGCGTCGGACCCCGCCTTCACCTGCTTGGCCCCAGACCCCACTCCGTTCGAAGCCTCCGCTGGGCGCCAACTGGAGGGTTTCCTTGATGTGGCCCACTTCGCCTGGATCCATCACCGCAGTTTCGCCCCCCGGGACAGGCCCGAGGTCCCTGACTATGAAGTGGAAGTGATGCCCGCCGGCCTTCGCTTCGACTACAGAAGCACGGTGCCCAACACCACGCCAGACCAGAAACTCCCGGTGCCAAAGGGGTTCCTATGGTCTCGACGCTTCGAGGTGATGCTGCCGTACACGGCACGGCTGACGGTGACTTTCCCTGGCGGTGGGAGGTTGTGCCTACTCAACGCCTCCCAGCCCATCGGGCCTAGGCGCTGCCGCTCCTTCACCCTGCTGGCCCGCGATTTCGATCACGATCTCGAGGAGGAGCAGGTGCTCGACTTCAACCGACAGATCTTCGCCGAGGACAAGGCCATCCTCGACAGGCAAGATCCCCCGTTCCTGCCACTCGATCCTGGCGCCGAGAGGCATGTTCCTTCGGACAGGGCTTCTGTGGTCTACAGGAATTGCCTGCGCGCGCTGGGGCTCGAGAGGGCATGAGTGGCGGCTGTCGCTGGTTCACCGGGCCGTTCCATGGCGGAGATGGGGATGTGAAGCCCTCGGCGAAGGCCCGCCCGTAAAGCTGGGATCTGAACGCTCCCCTTCCGGTGCCTGGTTTTGGATGGCAGTGGCGTCCTCAAGAGATGACGGCGATAGGCCAGCGACGGGTGGGCGTCGCGGACAGTCAGCTCATCACGGCCTTCAGCTAGTGGATCAGCAAGGGCAATTCCACCTGCACGACATCCCAGACCACATCAAGGTCCACCCCCAAGTAGGCGTGGATGAGTTGATGGCGCATGGCAATGATCTGCCGCCATGGGATCTGCGGATGAGCGAGCCTGACATTCTCCGGGATGCGGGTTGCGGCCTCGCCGATCAGCTCCATGTCCTGCGCTTAGAGGCGCCAATCGCGTTCCCGGACCCTGTCAGAGGGTGATGGCAACCGCTTCCACCGCTGGCCTGAGCTTGGTTGCGTCCCTTGGAGTGGTGTAGAACCCGAGGTCTGTGACCTGATCGGAGATTGGTGATCAGTGATCAGGCAGCTGCAGTGAGGGCAGCTGTTGATGGATCTTGGAGCTGATCGCTTGCGTTGTCCAGCTTGGCCATCGACAGTTCAGAGATGACGCGGCGGCCATCAAGCTGCCACTCCTCCTGCTGCTCCAACAGCAGCGCACCCACCAGGCGGATGATCGCGGCGTCGTTGGGGAAGATGCCGACGACGCGGGTGCGGCGCTTGATCTCCTTATTCGGCGGCTCCAGGGGATTGGTGCTCCAGATCTTGCGCCAGTGCTCCGGCGGGAAGGCCCGGAACGCGAGGGCGTCTTCCTTGGCCTGCTCCATCAAGACAGCGGCACCGGGGAACTTCTCGCTGAGCATCGTGATCACCTGCTCCCACTGCTGTTCGACGGTCTGGGCCTCAGGCTCCGAGTACCAGTCGGGCCATATTATCGGAGCAATCAATATTCCCCTTAATGAGCTCGATCGTCACCTCGAAGATATTCCCACTGATCAAAAGGCTGTGCTCTACTGCTCAACTGGTTATCGATCTGCAATGGGGGTGATGGCGCTTCACCTCCAGGGCTTTACCGATGTTCAGGGATTCCCGCCAAGTTTTGCTGGCTGGAAAGCAGCCGGGGAGCCCGTGTCATTGTCAGAGGCCCCTGGCAGAGATCAGGCCTGATCGGGGCGCTGTTGCGCAGACCCTAAGCCGTGAAGCTCCATCGCCTGCTCAGGTGTCAGATCAAAGCTCAGGACACCTTTGGACGTGGGAACTGTGAGGTGGAGAGGCAGCGCTTCACTTGGCCGTGGCATCAAGGCGTCGATGTCGAACTGTGCTGAGCCAGATGGAATCAGCGATGTTCCCATCTGAACCATTTCTTCGCTGCGATTCGGCAAGCTCCATTCCTGGCCCATTGAATCGCTCACCACAAGTTGTTTGTGATGATCCAGTGTCGTGTTGGCATCCAGTGCGTTGAGACGGATCCTCAGGCCTGCCGGATACTCCGGGAACGGCTGCTCGAAGACCTGGACATTCAGGCGATGGCCAGCCCCATCGCTGAGTGACCAGCCATCCGCTGCCATGACAGGAAGGGCTGCCACTACAACGGCTAGCAGGCATGGCAGAAGGGCGAGACTCGATTTCCGCAGGAAACTTGATTTTCTCAGGAAAGCTGAAGAGGAGACAAGATGATTCATGATGCACTACTGCTACTCATTTTACTACTTTAATGCCATGGCCTAGCTTTGACTGCCCTCCTTTACAGAACGATTTCAGCCGTATGGCCGAATTCGATGCTGGTCTGTTGTCCCACGTCGCGATCAGCAGCAACGACAGGGAGCCAGGCACGCACGGCATCACTTCATGGCCTGGCGGCATCAACCCAGACCTTCATCCCAGTGAGATTGATCGGACCAAACTGGTTGGCAAGGGCAACATCGGCCAGGTCCCTGCCATAGGCAATCGCAATACGGTTGCCCCTTGGTTGAGCTTGAGTGGCATCGAATGTATACCACCGACTTCCAACAAAGGCCTCAAACCAGGCATGGAGATCCATCGGTTCGAGCTTGTGCAGATAGCCAACGACCATCCGAGCTGGAATGCTCAGGCTGCGGCACAGTGCAATGCCCAGATGGACAAAATCACGGCAGACACCGACTCTCGTATGGACAGTGTCCACAGCGGACGTCGAGGCGCTGCTGGTGCCATAGCGATACTCAATATTGGCATGAATCCAGCCGCGAATAGCCTCGACCTGATCATAACCATGCTCTTGACCCTCAATGATCGTCTGCGCGAGCTCACCCAACAGGTCAGACTGGCAGTAGCGGCTGGGCAGCAGGAAAGGCAGAACAAAGTCAGGCAGCTCATGCACGGGCACGAAAGCGGCGCCAGGTGCTGTGTCGATGAAGTCGGATGTCTCGACTGTGACGGTGCTTTCAATTTGAAAGCTGCCTTGATTGATCATCAGACGCTGGCAGAGGTTGCCATTGCTATCAATGAAATCCGCAGCGACTGTGTCTGGTTCGTATTCATTTCCCTCGCCTACAACCCGTTGTCCTGGGCCGCTGCGAGGGCGCAGCATCAGGATCAGTGAGGAAGGGCCGGTGGCCTCAAACAGAAGTTTGCAACCTGCATGAAGACGCATATCTCTGCTGTTTTTGTGACACTATGTCGTTTGATCCGATAATCGTAGGTCAGTCTCCTGCTGAATGCTCCAGAGTGGCAGGTGTCCAGGACACTGCTGGCCAACCCAGCCGTCCTGTCATGGCGTGGTTCGCCCCAGTGCCAGTGGAGACGTCATGATGAGCTTTTGCTGAGACAGAACACCAGGGAGGAGGAGCTGTTCCATCCCTGCACCATGTGCCGCTGGAGCCGTACCGGTTGCGGTGTGCCCCAATAGCCTTGACCATGTCCCATCGCAGCTGAGTCATGGGTTTGATGACCATCACGCTGCTGGTGCGCTGGCTGCTCGGCTGGGCCCTCTGCAGGGGTCTGTCGCGACTCCCCGAACACCTGGTGCAGGGCCAGCCGAGGGTTTCCGTGCTGATCCCGGCCCGCAACGAGGAGCGCACGCTCCCCAACCTGTTGCCGGCCCTCCGCCGGCAGAGCTTCCAACCTCTCGAGGTGATCGTGATCGACGATCACTCCACGGATCGCACGGCTGCCATCGCCACGCGGGCGGGCGTGAGGGTGCTGGTGCCCCCCCCGCTGCCGGAGGGATGGTGCGGCAAGACCTGGGCTCTGCACAACGGGGTTCAGGCCAGCGCGGGCGAGGTGCTGGTGTTTCTCGATGCCGACACCGAGCCCGGGCCCACCTTCCTGGAGCGCCTGGTGGCGACCCAGCAGGCGCTCGGCGGCCTGGTGTCGGTGCAGCCGTTCCACCGCACCGAAAGACCCTACGAGCAACTTTCGGTGCTGTTCAACCTGGTGGGGTTGATGGCTGTGCCGATGGGGCCGGGATGTGGTGTGGCCTTCGGTCCTGCCATGGCCACCATCCGGGGCGACTACGAGCGCATCGGCGGCCATGCCGCGGTGGCCAGCAAGGTGGTGGAGGACTGGTTCATGGGCCACCTGTACGAAACGGCCGGATTGCCCGTGAGTGCGTTCATCGGTGCCGGTCTGATCGACTACCGCATGTATCCGGGCGGCCTCCAGGACATGGTGGTGGGCTTCTCCAAGAACTTCGCCACCGCTGCCGGCGAGGTGCGCTGGCCCTGGATGCTGGCCGTGCTCCTCTGGCTCTCCGGTCTGTTCTGGGCGGCCTGGTGTCTGCCCGCTTCCCTGCTGGGCTGGCCGATGGTCGGCGACCCCTCCTGGCTGCCCAATGTGCTCCTGTACGTGGCCTTCGCCGTGCAGTTGCTGATCCTCACCCGCCGGGTGGGGGGCTTCGGCTGGATCTGCCTGGTGTTTCCGATTCCCGTTGTGTTCTTCCTAGGGGTGTTTGTGCTGGCGATTCTGAATCTGGAGAAGGGAACGATCACGTGGAAAGACCGAACGTTTTCGACCCGTTAGTTCGGTCTGTTAGTTCAGACCGTCAGACATTCTCCATGCAGAACTGGCTGTGGTGACGCAGGCATCGGATCAGCTCAGCATGGAGCTGATCCTGGGCAACCTCAGCGGCTTGGTTTAGCGGCCCTATGCTGCCATCGTTCCCTGCCCACTCGAACCGTTCTGTACGTGGCTGGCTCCTGAACCCGCCTCAGATCTTCATCCGCCAGCTCGAAGATTGGGGCACGGAAGGTTCCATTGTTTCTGAAGGCTGAGGGCCTGACCAGTGTCCCCCTTAGCTGTCAGTTGATTCATTGACAGCTGAATGCGCTCGCAGTTCACCTGTTTCTGAAGCTGTGCCCGCTGCGTTCTGAGGTCCTGCAGTTCCCGTTCCGCCTGCTGCCGCTTCGCCTGTTGCTGGGCATCTTCAGCCCGGTTCCGGTTCGCCGCATCCATGGCAGTGATCTGCGCCTGGATGGCGGATTCCCGTCGCGCGGCGGCATCCAGTTCGTTCCTCAGCGCCGACTCGCTCAGCTGTCGGCCCATCTCCTCACGGTTAGCCAGATCCTGCTGATTGGCCAAATCCTGACGGCTAGCGAGATCCTGCATCGCCTGGGACTGGGCCTCGGCAGCCAGTCGATCCTGATTGTTCTGGTTCACATAGGCTGCAATACCCACCACACCTACGACGACGATGACGCTGACTGAGGCCAGCCAGACCTTGGTTTGTCGGTTCATGGTTCTTCGTGTGCACGACAAAATAAACTGCAGGTGTCAGCCATCCTCCGGCTCGACAATCAACGCTGACCAGGAGGCTAGATGTCTGTAGGCATCCAGAAACTGGCCCTGAATAATGACTTGTGGCGACTCAAGGCATCATGCGAGTGCGCACCCGACCATTGTATTCAATCGTTGATGACTTGCCATCAGGAGACACAAGTACGACCGTCTCCAGGGTTGCTGGCTGCTGCTTTGCGTCCCAGCCTGGTGAGCCACCCAGGAAGCGGAATCGATACCCCTGAGGGGTCTCTGACACCATGCAGCGGCCACCACCACCTTCATGCATGCACTTGGCAGGGGAATACTTGCTTAAGCCTCCATTGATCAGTTCAGCCTGCATCCGGGCAAGATTTGCTGCTCGCATCTGAGCCTCGCTGATTGATTGGGCAGACACTGGCAGGGCAAGAGCAATCAAGAGTGTCGCAATTGCCGAAATTTTTGGTCGCATGATCATTGCACGCAAAGGAAGAAGAATGGAATGAGAGTGCTGGTGCCCATGGCTCAGACTTATGCACAGGCCAAGCGGATGTGTGCCATGCCCTGGCGAGCAGGGATGGCCTTGCTCCTGTGCAATTGGAGAAACAGCACCAATACAGAGAGTTAATGCCGCTATCGCACACAAGAACGTGATGTCTGGCTGGTTCAGCTGAGATCAGCTGCCAGTTGATCGGCAGCGTCTGCAACCTTCTCAGCGACCGACTTGGCTCCTTGCTTGAGATCTTCCGCCGCATTCATCGCAGAAGCCTGGACCTGCTTGGCTTTGCCTTTGATCTGATGGCCAGTGTCACCAGTAAGGTCTCCGTAAGCAGCTTCCAGCTTGCCTTCTGCGTCTTTGGCTGCAGCGTCATTTCGATTCGACATGGTTCTGAGTCTCGTCTCACTTCAAACCTAGGAATGTCGGCATGCATCGAATCTTGGTGGCACCCTCCCGGCCCTTTCTGGAGGTGAAGGGAGCTGATGCGTATGTTGCCGCAAGGCTTCTCATGATCGTAACGAGTCATGAAGCCACCTCGATCGATGCCATGGCCCCCATGGTCGAGGCAGACATTGCCGCTGATCCGTGGGATCTGACTCGACCGCTGATTCCCTGCCTAGGCTCCAAGCACGAAACCAACGCTGCGGCGTGAGGACGATGCAATGAGAATCGCTCAGATTGCGCCGCTGCACGAAAGCGTGCCTCCGCTTCGCTATGGCGGAACCGAGCGGGTTGTGCATTATCTCAGCGAGGAGCTGGTGCGCCGCGGCCATGAGGTCACGCTGTTTGCCAGTGGTGATTCGAGAACGACGGCAGAGCTCTTTGCCTGCGTGCCGGAATCCCTGCGGCTGGCTGCGCATGGCAGGGATCCAGTCGTGCAGGAGGTGATCCAGCTCGATCAGGTGCTCAAGCAGGTCGACCGGTTCGACGTGCTGCATTTCCATACTGGTCCCATTTCGTTTCCCCTGTTGAACAGGCTCGAGGTGCCCCACCTCATCACGTTGCACGGCCCCCTGGATTCACCGGAACAGACAACGCTGTTCAACCATTTCGATCGGGTGCCTCTGGTGTCGATCTCGGAGAATCAGCGCCGACCGGTGCCCCAGGCCAACTGGCTGGGAACGATCCATCACGGCCTGCCTACTGATCTCTACAACTTCGTGGCCACACCGGCTGACTACCTCGCCTTTGTGGGCCGCATCTCCCCTGAGAAGCGGGTCGATCGCGCCATCGAGATCGCCATGGCCGTGGGCCTGCCCCTGAAGGTGGCCGCCAAGATCGACCCCGTCGACCGCGACTACTTCCATCACCAGATCGAGCCGATGATGCTCGGAAATCCCCTGGTGGAGTTCTTGGGCGAGGTGGACGACCAGGGCAAGCAGGAGCTGCTCGGACACGCACTCGCCCTGCTCTTCCCGATCGACTGGCCCGAGCCGTTCGGCTTGGTGATGATCGAGGCCAACGCCTGCGGCACCCCGGTGATCGCCTGGCGCGCGGGCTCCACCCCAGAGGTGATTGACGACGGGGTGAACGGCTGTCTGGTGGAGTCGATCGGCGAGGCCATTGCCGCCGTGGACCGCATCGAGCGCATGGACCGTTCCAGGGTGCGAAGCCACTTTGAGGTGCGCTTCTCCGTCACCCGTCAGGCGGAAGACTACGAACAGCTCTACCGCCATCTGATCCAGGCCAATCGCTGCCAGTGTCCGGCCAGCCGGTCAGCGGTTCATGCCTGATCCCCTGCCTCCGTTCGTGCTGAAGAACGAGGAGACCTTCGCGATCCTCGATTCCCGCGGGGAGATCTGCCCGGAGACGCAGCACGACGCCGGCATCTTCCACCGGGGAGCCCGGCACGTGAGCCGCCTGCAGCTGCTGCTGTGGGACCGGCCGCCCGTGGTGCTCAGTTCCACCGAGCGCGGTGCGGTGGGACTTCACGTGAGCCATCTCACCAACGACGACAGCGGCGCCGGCGGCCCGGCCGCCATGACGGTGCATCTGGAGCGCAGCACCGTGCTCACCGCCACGGCCTGCCTGCAGCAGTTCTGCTTCACCAACTACGGGCGCGCTGCGGTGCGCATGCCCCTCAGCCTGCGCGTCGATGGAGATTTCCACGACATCTTCGAGGTGCGGGGCTACAGGCGGCCCGCCCGGGGCCGCACCCTGCGCCAGAGCGCCGCAGGCACGCTGGAATGCATCTACCACGGGCTCGACGGCGAAGATCGCTTCACCGTGGTGCGGTTCAGCGACGTGGTCACCCACGTCGGTGACGACCACCTCGGCATGGAGCTGCTGCTGGAACCCCACCAGACCCGAAAACTCGCCCTCGTGCT
This sequence comes from Prochlorococcaceae cyanobacterium, assembly GCA_049664045.1. Classification (GTDB taxonomy): domain Bacteria; phylum Cyanobacteriota; class Cyanobacteriia; order PCC-6307; family Cyanobiaceae; genus NIES-981. Next base: position 14,715 of record JBATEO010000130.1, on the reverse strand, counting down.
GGATTTCAGGCCGGGCATGGTGCTTCTGGAACCGGAGGATCACTACGAAGCCGCGCTGCTGGCCACGATCGAGCGCTTCCGCGATGCCCGCAGAAGCGCTGCCTCGGTGGTGACCGACAACGCGGGCTTCAACAGCTGGCTGATGCGCTCCTTCTCGGATGTGCATCTGCTGGCCAGCCGGGTGGGCGACGGGCTCTATCCCTACGCCGGAGTGCCCTGGTTCAGCTGTCCCTTCGGTCGGGACGGCCTGATCACCGCCCGCCAGATGCTGATGGTGGAGCCCCGACTGGCCCGGGGCGTGCTGGGATTCCTGGCCGATCGGCAGGCCGGCATCGACGATCCCGCCCACGACGAGCAGCCCGGCAAGATCCTGCACGAATCACGCCTCGGCGAAATGGCCTCGCTGGGGGAGGTGCCGTTTGCGCGCTACTACGGCGCCGTGGATTCCACGCCTCTGTTTCTGATCCTGGCCGGCGACTATCTCATCCGCAGCGATGACCAGGCCTTCGTGGCCGACCTGCTGCCCGCCCTCGAGGCGGCCATGGACTGGATCCACCGGGCCGAGGCGGCCAGCAGCGACGGATTCCTCCGTTACCTGCGGGAGGCGGATGGAGGCCTGCGCAACCAGGGCTGGAAGGATTCCGACGACTCCATCCACCATGCCGACGGCCGTCTGGCGGAGGGTTCGATCGCCCTCTGCGAGGTGCAGGCCTATGCCTATGGCGCCCGCCGCTCGATGGCCACGGTGCTGCAGCAACTGGGCCGGATGGAGGAGGCGCAGGCACTGCTGGAGGAAGCCGCCAGCCTTCGGCAACGGTTCCACCGGGCGTTCTGGAGTCCGGTGATCGGCTCCTACGCCCTGGCCATCGACGGTGAGGGCGAACCCTGCGCGGTGCGCAGCTCGAACGCGGGGCACTGCCTCTGGACCGGGATCGCGACCCCCCAGGCGGCCGAGGCCATCGCCCGCCATCTGCTGGCTCCCACCAGTTTCAACGGCTGGGGAGTCCGGACTCTGGATGAACGGGAAGCCCGCTACAACCCGATGAGCTACCACAACGGCTCCGTCTGGCCCCACGACAACGCCCTGATCGGCATGGGGTTGGCCCGCTACGGCCACCGCAGCGAGGCCCTCAGAATCCTCACGGGTCTCTACGAGACCGCCAGCGCCGTGCCGTTGTTTCGCCTGCCTGAGCTGTTCTGCGGCTTTCCACGCCGTGAGGAGGAGGGCCCCACCTTCTACCCGGTGGCCTGCAGTCCGCAGGCCTGGGCGAGCGGCAGCGTGTTCGGCCTGCTGGAGGCCATCACGGGGATGGCGATCGAGCGCGCTCCCGAGGGCGGGAGGGTGCAGGTGCGCTTGCGCAACCCCACCCTGCCCGCCTGCCTGAATCTGCTGGAAATCAACGGCCTGCGTCTGGGCGAAGAGGAGATCGACCTGCAGTTCCATCGCGGTGAGCATGATGTCGGCGTGCTGGTTCGCGGCCGCAGCTCAGGAGTGGATGTGCTGATCCTGAAGTGATCAACGCATCCGGTCGGCGGCCCGCTTGATGTCGCTGCTGGCGCCCATGGCCGCAGCCTGGCCCTGCTTGACCTCGCCCTTGATTTTCATACCGGCGTCACCAGTGAGTTCTCCGAGCGCTGATTGCATCTTGCCCTCCGCATCCTTGGTGGTGGCCTTGATGTCCTGGCCCAGGGTTGCGAGCGGTGTCGAGGCTGTCAACGTGTCGGCGGAGAGCGCCATGGCTGCTGACGGAGTCAGCCACAGGGTGATGAGAAGGGCGAAGGTGGACAGGGCGGCGAATAGAGCTTTCATGGTGGCACTTCGGAGTGGTGTGGTGTGGTCTGCCCCTGGGGCATACCCTTTCTCTAGCCGTCTCAGCGGTTGATGCCGGCCTCACACCTGAGCAGATCTGCAACACATCTGCAGCACATCTGCTGCAGATGTGCTCACGCCGTCGTGACTGGAGCCAGGTGAACCAGGCTGCCGCCCCGGTCCTGTTGCAGGGCACTGCTGATCAGATCCTCCACGCACTCTCCCGGCTGCTCCAGCGTGACATCGACCCACGATGTGATCCTGATCAAATCACCCTGGTTCGACAGGGGTAGAGCCACCATCGCCCGGATGGACTCAGCCGTCGCCTCCGCCTGGGCATGGTTGTTCATGCGCCCGAGCACCACCAGAAGCTGGTCGACGTTGACGCGGGCCACGATGGCGTTCTTCGGCAGCACCCGGCGAAGCCGTTCCTCGATGGTCTGCAGCACCCTGTCTGCACTCTCGGTTCCTTGACTCTCGTTGATCGTCCTGAGGTTGCGGAGGTGGCAGAGGGCCAGCGCCAGTGGCCTGGTGCGGCGGTGAGATGGAGGGTGGTGCCGCCACAGTTGCTCCAGCAGTTCCGAGCGGCTCACCAGGCCCGAGGGTTGCTGGAGCCTCTGCAGCGGGTGTGCCGCGGAGTGGCTCGCCGCCACGCTCCAGGTGCAGCTCAGCCCATCCCCCACGCGGTCCACACGGATGCGGGATCGGCGTTCTTCGGCGTTCGCTCCTGATGGCTCATCGAGCTCAGCCCAGGCCATGGAACGGTCTGACTCCAGAGCTCGGTGGCAGAGCGCGACCAGCCCCACAGCTGCGTGGGCCGGTAGCGCCTCCAGCAGTCGCCGACCCACCAGCTCGTCCCGGGTGAGCCCGTAGCGCCGACAGGCGGCATCGTTGGCCGCCGCGCAGACAAAGTCCGGCACCGCTCCGTCGGACTGTCGCAGGGTGTCCAGAATGATGTGCGGCCCGGACGAGGACATCAGCAGGGCGGCAAGACGGGCCTGATCGACGGCCCTCGCTTGCTGCAGCGCCACCAGTTCGCTCATGTCCTGAAAGCCGATGATCCAGCGGCATGGAATGCGTCCCTCTCCCTTCAGCGGCCAGGAGAGAAGGCGCATCCAGCGGTCGCTGCCATCCCTGGCCCGCAGACGCAACAGAGGCTGGTGCTGCCCGGTGGGCGGTCCGGCCTCGAAGGTCTCCTCCGGATGAAGCAGGTCGGTGAGGCAGGTGCCGAGCAGGTCCTGCGGCCTCCAGCCCAGGAGGGCATGGACCGAGGGGCTCACCCAGCGCAGGCGCCGTTGCTCGTCGATCTCCACCGCGAACGCCGTGACGGTTTCCTCCAGGAAGCGATAGCGGTGAGCGTCACTGGCCGGCGTCATCCCGGAGGCCTGGAGGCCGCTCAGGTCGGTGAGGGTCAGGCACTGGGTCCCGATCCCGGCACCCTGCAGGCCACTCACCGCGGCAAGAACGCGGACGGGTTCGCCGTCGTCCGGCATCAGCTCCAGTTCCGCGCGCTCGGTCCGGCCCGGGGAGACCTTGCGCAGACGATCCAGACAGGCCCGCTGTGACGGGGGGATCAGCTCAGCGAGCGGGCGGCCGAGCAGCGTCTCGCCAGGCCGATCGAGCAGCTCCGCCAGACGCGGGTTCGCATAGAGAAGCAGCCCATCGGCGGACAGGGTGCCGACGCCATCGCCCATCTGCTCAACGATGGCGCGGTAGGGCTCATCGGAGCCGTCAGGCATGAAAAACCTGGCACTGCCTCCCGTGGGGTCGTTGGTGCCAATGAGCAACGCATCGGCAGTGCCGCTCGTGATCGCGGCCAGCGCCGCCTCCAACTGGTCGATGCGGAGCTGCAGGGCCAGGGGGCCCGCACGATCCGTGGGGGCTTGGCCCGGCAGTGGTGGGGGGCCACCCACCAGACAGGGAACCGCAAGCACTCCGGCCGCCATGGCAGCGGCGGGATCGCTGCGGATGTCGTGAATCCGCAGATCCACGCGGTCGGGCAGAACGCGCTCGCAGTGTTCGCGTACCGCGGCCAGCGCTGCCGAGGAGTGGGAGGAGGCACCGCAGACGAACAGGGTCCACAGCCGGCGCCCGTCATCGGAGCGGATCGGCGGCAGCGCCGGTGAAGGGGAGGGCATGGCTCAGGCCGAACGGGAGGCAAGCACAGGGGGGGTCAGAACAGGGGTCAACCGGTGGCGAAGCTTCCGCAGGGCCCTCCGCTCAAGGCTCTGCACGTAGCTCTTGCTCAGCCCCATGATCCGGGCCGCCTCGGCTAAGGAGCAGTGGTCGTCCGATCCGTAGCGAAGGCCCAGCACCTGCCGCTCAGCCGGCTCAAGCGCCCAGACATGGGGGTGCAGCCAGCGGTAGTCATCGTCCGGAGTCAGGGTGCGCTCGTCCTGGATCAGATCCAGCAGGCAGCTCTCGTCGCCAGGGCTTCCCACCGGCTGATCGAGGGAAACCGGACGGCACAGGGCGGCAGCCCGCAGCGACGTCTCGAGCCTGTGCGGCTCCTCCCCCAGGCTCTCGGCCATCGCCTGGGTGGAGAGAGCCACGTCTGACCCGGCCTGGAGGAGGTGGACGCGGTAGGCCAGCGATCGCATCTGAATCGGAATCCTGATGCTGCTGCCGAGGTCATTCATGAACCGCCTCACAGACTGGCGGATCCACCAGTAGCCGTAGGTCGAGAACCTGTAGCCCCGAGAGGGATCGAACTTCTCGACGGCCCGGATCAGTCCCAGGTTTCCAGCCTGCAGCAGATCAAGCATCTCAAGCTGGAGATTGCCGATCCGACCCCGATAGCGACGGCAGATCACAATCACAAGCCGAAGATTGGCCGAGACCATGCGATTCCTGGCCCGGGCACCGCTTCGCTGCAGGGCCAACGGCGGGTTGGGATGAGACAGCCACTCCTGCACGATTCCGCCAAGGTGGAGTTCCTCGGCAGGAGACAGCAGCGGGATTCGCCCCAACAGCTTCAGATAATCACTGAAACCGTCGGTAGACGTGGACGGCCGGTTCGCAATGGAAACCATGGGCTGACTCCTCCAGAGTTCATGTTCGCAGCTCGAATCGAGACATCAGGCATTGATCCGCCGTGTGATCGAGTTAATCGATCGCTGGGCGGTTGGATCGGTCGATCGGTTCGCTTGTCGCCTGAAGAACTGAATTGCGAATCGAGCTTGCCTTGTGCCGTATCAGATCAGTGGATCTGTTCGACAATCATCCACAGATCAATCGTCTTCAGGATCATTCTTCAAGATCATCTTTCTCTTGTCTCTGCTTGTCGCTCTATTAGAAGCTACTCGTCTTTGGCCAGCGGCTCGGACGTGGGGAGCGTTCTCTGCACCTTCACGAAAGCTCTGCACTTTTCTGAGAGCCCATTTGTTACACCTCAGGTCTGCCAGGAGTGATCACTCCTGGCACGGTGGGGTCATGCACGATCAAGGTGATCACGGCTCGTGCCGACGGTTGCGGCAGGGCCCTGATCTCGGCCTGGACGGGATGGAGCGATCCCTGTGGGCCCTTGATCTGCAAGGTGCGGATGGCCGTGGGCCGGGATCCCGCCAGAGCCGCCCGGGCATCAGCGCTGAGCTCCTCCACCGCCTCCGGAGCGAACAGGGCGGTGCTTACCCCCACGATCGACTTCTGATCGAAGCCGACCATGGCACAGAACGTCTGGTTGGCCATCACCACCCGCAGCTGGGCGTCCAGCACGATCACGCCGAAGCTGCGGGCATCGAAGACCGACTCGAACGTGGCGGAGAGCTCGCTGGCGCGATCCTCCAGCTCCTGCAGCGCCGTGACATCAGCCAGGGTGCCCACCACGAACGGCTGGCTGCCCTCGCTGACCACCCTCGCCGTCTCGAGCACCCAGATCTGCCGGCCATCGCGGGTGCTGAGGCGGTAGCGAACCGACCACTGCCTTTGGCCCGGCTCACGGGCTGCCGTCACCCGCCCACGATCAGCCGGATCGATCGCCTCATCCAGCAGGGCTGGTCGATCGCAGAGTTCGACCGGCGTCCATCCCGTCAACGACTGGATGCGCTTGCTGGCGTAAAGCAGGTGCTGCATGGGGCGATCCCACTTCCACACCGCCTGGTCGAGCGCGTCGGTGAGGCCGGCGAATTCATCCAGCGCGGCTTCGGCCGTGCGGCGAAGCTCCACCAGTTCGGATACATCCGTGAGGGTCACGATGGCGCCCCTTCTGCGCCCGTCGCGCTCGAGATAGGGCAGCACCTGCACCAGATAGGACACCTCCTCGCTGCCGGCTTCGAGGCTGCGACGGGGCTCACCGCCCAGGACGGCCTGAAATGCCTCCCGCAGCCCCGGCAGCGGCACCGTGGTGGGCACGCCCAGCAGGGGCTGGCCGATGTCGCTGTCCACCAGGCCGAACACCCGCACCGCCAGGGGTGAGAAGCGGCTGACCCGCAGCTGGGGATCGACGATCACCATCCCCTGGCTGAGCGAGGTCTGGATGTTCTCCAGATCCACGTTGAGCTGTTCGAGTTCGTCGCTGCGGGCACGCAGCTGCGCATTGAGGGTTCCGAGCTCGTCGTTGGTGGCCTGCAGTTCCTCGTTGGAGGCCTCCAGCTCCTCGTTGGACGACTGCAGCTCCTCCGATGAGGCCTGCAGTTCCTCCGACGATGCTTCCAGTTCTTCGTTGGCCTGCTCGAGTTCGGCCAGGGAGCGTCGCAGCGAGTCCTGGCTGCTGAGCAGTTCCCTCTCCAGCCGCTCGATCTCCCGATCGAAGGCCGCATCCCGCGCCGTGGCGGGCGATCCCGCAGGAGCGTTCGCCGGCTCCTGCGGTGGGGCGAAGGTGAGCACGGTGAAGGCACGATCGCTCACCCGGATCGAGCGGGCCTCCAGCCGCACGGAGCGGTCGGAGGCCGCCAGCTTGAGCGGCTGACTGCCGACGGCGAGGCCATCGGCCCGGGCCAGCAGGAACAGGGCCCGGGCCTCCGACTGCAGTTCGGGGAGCAGGAAGGCATGGGCGGCGGCGCTCATCCGCCCCTCGGGCAGTCGGCAGTAGGGGGTGACATCGCCGATCACCTCCACCAGGTCGTGGTTCTCATCGAGCACCAGGGCGGGCGGGCAGATGGCGCGGACCAGGCCCTCCAGCAGGGCCATGTGCTGCTCGGGCACGGTTTCTCGCAACACGGCGATCCGGCTCGCCGGGGTGAACGGCAGGGGCTGCCGCGCCGGGAGTGTCGTCAGTGGAGAGCGCTGCCGGGCCGCCTCCTCCCGGGTGCGGCGGAAGAGGCGGTGCTCGGCATTGGCCACGGCGAAGCCCACGGTGCGGCCGCCCAGCGACTCCGAACTGCCCAGGAACAGCAGGCCGCCGGGCAGCAGGCCGAACCGGAACAGGCTCAGCACCCGCTCCTGCATCGGCGGGGTGAAGTAGATCAGCGTGTTGCGGCAGGAGATCAGATCGAGGTTCGGGAACGGCGGATCGGCACCCACGTCGTGGCGGGCGAACACGGCGCAGTTGCGCAGCCCTTCGCTGATCTCCATCTCCTCGCCATGCTCGATCACGAAACGGCGGCGCAGATCGGCGGGAATCCCCTTGGCGGCCGAGATCGGATAGATCGCGCGGCGGCCGATCATGAGGCTCGGCTCGTCGAGATCGGTGCCGAAGATCTTGAGATGCGTCGCCAGATCCGCCGGATGGCCGAGCACCTCGCTCACCACCATGGCGATCGAATACACCTCCTTGCCCGTGGCGCAGCCGGGCACCCACACCCGCAGACGTTCGCCGGAGCCGCGCTGATCGACGTACTCGCGCAGCAACTCGCGCAAGGCGTCGAAGGACTGGGGATCGCGGAAGAATTCGGTGACGGTGACCAGGAGGTTCTGCACCAGTGCCTGGGCCTCCTCCGGCTCGGCCGCCAGCACGGGCAGATAGGCCTCGAGGCTGCCGACCTGGCGGATCGCCATGCGGCGCTGCAGCTGCCGCCGCAGTGTCGAGTCCTTGTACTGAGAGAAATCGATGCCGGTGACGTGCTTGAGCTGGCCCGTCACCGCGTCGAGCCGAACGGGTTCGGTCAGCGGCGGGGTTCCGCCACTCCACGGGCCACCGGTGGCGATCAGCTGGGCAAGACGCCGGCCGATCGCCGCGGGATCCAGCACCAGGTCGGCCCCGCCGAGGCTGATGGCGGCCCGGGGCATGGCGTCGAACTTGGCACTCTCCGGCGACTGGGCGAGGGTGAGCCCGCCGGCGACCCTGACAGCCCTCACACCCCGGGCGCCATCGGCGCCGGTGCCGGAGAGCACCACGGCGACCCCCCTCTCGCCCCAGTGCTCGGCGATCGATTCGAACAGCAGATCGATGCAGGGGCTCGGTCCGAAGCGGGGGAGGGGATCGCTGAGCTTCAGCCGGTCCCCCTCCACGGCCACGTCATGGTTGGGGGGGGCGATGGCGATCACGTTGGGCAGGAGCGGCGCGCCATCGCGGGCCGTGACCACCGTCAGGCCCGTGGCATGGGCCAGCAGATCGACGATCAGGCTGCGATGTTCGGGGGCGAGGTGCTGAGCCACCACATAGCTGACCCCACCACCAGCCACCAGATGGGACGCCAGGTCCTGCAGCGCCTCCAGCCCTCCGGCCGAGGCGCCGATGCCCACCACGTGCTCGATCGCCCCGGGTTGACCGATGGCCGGTCCCGGAGCATCGGCCGGAAGGCTCGAACCTCGTCCCACGTCGGACCTCGCCGCCGCTGCTGAACGTCAAGCTAAGCGTCAGGCTGGAGGGCGAGTCGGCAGCCCCGCAGACAGCAACGCGGGATCCCGGTAGTGTTCGGACTGGATCCACTTGGCGTGGAGACACTTGCGTGGATGCCGCCGCAGCAGCAGGAACCGGTGAACGCAATACGTCCGGCCATGGACAGGGATTCGAACAGCATCCGGAAGCGGCAGCCTTCGAGAATCCCTTCAAGCGACGGCTGATCCTGCTCGAGGACCTCGACAGCAGCGACCGGCTGCTGCGTCAGGTGCTGCCACTGCGGGAACTCCGCAGTGGAGCACCTGCGTCACCGTGGTGGGATTACGGCGCTTCCATCAGTGTGGGGAGCATCCTGGTCGGAGCGGGCATCCATCCACCGTTGCGGATGACTGTGGTGGAGCGGCACGGCATGACGGTGCTTCTCGGCTACGGGGGGGAGCAACGGGTGCATCAGGCTTCGCAGCACTGGTCGTGCCCGTCGGATGGTTGTCTGGTTCTCTCGGGTGAGGCCTACTCCTCCGAAACCACCCTCCAGAGCGCCCTGGCCTTTCAGCTCTCGTCGGAACGGCTGCTGCACACGGCCACCACGATGGCGGGGCTGAGCCACAAGCCCTCCCACTGGTCACAGGAGCTCCAGCACAGCCATGGCTGGCGCCTCTCCGGCGATCCGGTCGAGGTGCCGCTGCAGACCCTGCTTCGCCAGGAGCTGAGCAAGGCCGACCAGCTGCTCGAGTACAGCCACGCCCTGGTGGATCGGCTCGAGCTCGATGATCAGATCTACCGGCTGATCGCGGCGCTGGTGCTGCCGGACCTTCGCCTGGAGACCCCGCTTGATCGGTTGACGCAGAAGGATCAGCAGGGGCGGGACGCCTTCGATGAGCTGATCGACTACATCAAGATCAATCTCGCCCAGCCGCTCAATCTCACGATGCTGGAGAGCCAGAGCCACTATTCGCGTCGGGCGCTGCAGTATGCCTTCCGCGAACGGCTCGGCTGTACGGCCACCCAGTGGATCCGGAACCAGCGGCTGGATCTGGCCCGGCGCCATCTCCAGAATCCACTTCCGGGCGACACCGTGGCGGGCATCGCCACGCTCTGCGGCTACCGCTCCCTGAGTCTGTTCAGCGTCGACTTTCACCATCGCTTTCATGTCAAGCCCTCCCAGCTGCTGCGGGAGGCACGGGCGTCGCAGCCGCCTACCAGCCGCTGATCCACGCTCGCCATGAAGCTCTGTGTACAGGGCAACTCACCTGCCGGGAGCTGAACAGATTTGAGATCAGTCTCCGTGGGTGATACGAGTGAACGACAGGTTCAGGGTGATGCAGCGCCAGCCGCAGCGCATCTCGATCACCATCAGCTTCCGGGTGCATGAGGTCCTGCTGAAGCGATCGGAGGACGAAGGCCGTTCGATGTCGAACCTCTGCGCATTCCTGCTCGAGGAATCTCTGCTGTATGAGACGGCTCCCGCCGAGGCCGCAATCAGGTGCAACAGCCGTTGATTCCCCGGAACGGCCAGACCTGACCACCAGAGGCCCAACTGGTCACCCCTTCTTGCCGGTCATAGGCAGGGGCCATTGCCTCCTGACAACGAGGTCGCCAAGGCTGATGACCGCCAGCGGATGGACCCTCCCCACCGCCAGAGCGTGGCTGAGATCTCCGAGGCGATTGGCATCCATGGGATCACCCTCTACAAATGGCGCAAGGTCTGGAGGCTGCAGGGAGAGGTGGTGCCTGCCAACCAGAAGGATCCTGAGGGCTGGGGCTCCTCCGACATGGTCTTGGTCGTGTTTGAGACCGCCGGCCTCAACACCACCGAACTGTGTGCCTACTTCCGCGAGCGGATCCTGCTCACCTGCAACCAGGCGGAATTCGCCGCCCTGCCGCCTGGGCAGCTGTTTGCGCCTGGATCAGTGGGTGCCCAGCTCTGGGAGAACGGCAACGTGAGCCGGCTGCTTGCTGATGGCTCCATGGGTGCTCGACCAGCTGGTCTGCTGGCGTTGATCCAATCGCCGGAAGCCCTGGAGGGCTATCTGTGCTGCGAGCTCAGAGCCAGGAGGACGCCAATCGCAGGGCCCAGCGCTGCATCGCTGCGGTACAGGAGGCGGCTCGGCTGGCCCCAGAGCGCTGCCGTGATCCACCAGAAGCTCCTCGTCGTCCTCATCCCTGGGCTCCGGCTTTCGCTGCGATGGTGATCAGTTCCGGTGGTTCAGAGCTGGCCGGAGAAGAGAACCGCGCTCATCGGTATGACCACAAGAGCGAGGCAGTCAACCGCAATTGCCTGAGTAGTCCAGGTTACGGCTCAGCAGCACTGATGGACTGGTGATCACTGCAGTGATCGTTTCTGGGTGGGAGTGATTTCCTTCGTTGCACTTTGTATTCTGCTCTCCAGGAGGCTGACAAAAGCTGATACAGTTAGAGTTGATAAACTGCCAAGCCTACAACCGCACACTCAATTGCAGATGCGGTCAAAGCAGGCGCCTGGCAAACCAAAGGACTGACCAATGGACCTTGTTTCTCTTGTCATCACACTTATCGTCGTTGGGGTGTTGCTGTGGCTCGTAAACAGCTACATTCCAATGGACAGCAAGATCAAGCGCATCCTGAATATTGTTGTGGTTGTCGCTGTGGTCATTTGGCTCCTGAACGTGCTGGGTCTCATGGACTCGATCAGGGGAATTCGAGTCGGGCGCTGAGCTGAGAGAATCAGTTCCACGGGTGGCCGCCTGCGTCTGGATAGCCGCCGAGGCTAAGCAGCTGTCCTTTCTGCAGACCCCAGGCTCACGCTTCTGAGCCATCTGTCCGCTGGATGTCCTGCATGTGGCCGGTCTTGACTCAGATGGTATAGCTGGCTTCGGCAATCTGATGGGGCATGATGAAGCCAGCAGTGGCCTGATCAGAAGTGCCCTGTTCAGCCATTGACAGGGCCTCCTTTCTATTCATGGGATGGGTATCACTCACTGCTGATAGGAAACTGAACGACCATCTAGCGAGCGGGCAGGGTGTCGCATACTGCCAGTACCACCCCCCGACTGGTTTCGATCACAAAGGCGGTTTCAAATCCGCCGTAATGGCTCACAGTGCGAATCCGTCCGGCCTCCCAACTGCGCTGCGTCGACTTAACCTTGCAATGCCCTGACAACAGCTCCAGGCACAGCGCCTCCACGGCATAGCCTCCTGGAAAGACCACGCGCAGCTGGATCCCGTTGAGCCCTTGCAGCACCGAGTCATAGACATCCAGCAGGCAAGTTTGAGCCGTGCTCTGACTTTGAGTTCTGCAGGTCACCTTGAGTGGCTGGGCGCTAGCCGGCTTCGAGGCCATCAGCACCATCACGAAGGCACCAATCAGCAGCTGTGGACAGCGCCAGCTCCCCATCAGCTTCGGGACGACTCCTGGTTGGCACTCAGGTCCAACAGTGGAGCACATCGATCGATGCGTCGGCACGATGATCGGACTGAGCCTGCCGCTGCTGCCATGCTGGCTTCAGTTGCGGAAGAAGAGCAGATCGATCAGCTGACCAGGGCTGAACGGAGAGGACGATGAGCCTGGTGCCGGTCCATCGGCACCTGCCAGAGGCCGCATCTGGCTGTGCTCGCGGGTTGCGACCAGCAACATGGTGCTCCAACGGAACACACCGGTGTAGCCATGATCAATCAACTCAACCGGCCAGGTGCCTGTGCCGTCTTCGAGCTGGAGAGAACCATCCCCGCTGCGGCGGAACTGGTAGCGGCGTCCATCGGGAAAGATCACCGCGTAGCGTTGGAGTGTGCCTTCGCGACCGACGACCCGGATCTCACAGGGGCCGTCATAGATGCCCCGCCCTTGCTGGTTCAGGCTGCAGCGTGCTTCCCGCCTTTCGTTGACGGCATTGTCGACTGTTGTCGAACCGAACAGCTGCTGGGTGAGGGGTGTGTTCGTGGTCCGCTTCCGTGAGCCGTCGCTCCAACAAGTCTGCACCGGAACACTGCAGAGTGTGCCGTTGCTGAGCTGGAATTCCGCAGGCCTGGGCCTGCCGCTCTGCTCGGCGGAAAGCCTCTGGCCAGCGGTTTGACCCAGATAGCGCTGTGTCAAGGAGATTGAGGCCCCTTGGTTGTCGAAGCAACGCTGGGCATTTCGATCGCAGAGCACCCCGGGGGAGGGGTTGCTGATGGGGCTGGTGAACCACTGGGCCTTGACCGGGACGTTGACCAGGCATGCGCCTGCGAGCAGCAGGGCGAAAGAGAAGGGAGCGACAGGTGATCGGGTCATGATGTTAAAACTTCAGTTCTTGATAAAACGCTAGGCATCTTTCGCACGTTGAGTTGATCAGAGCCCGCTCCAACGGATCGGATGCGCCTATGGCCCTGGCCTGTCAACGTATCGCGAGCAATCGTCGGTTCATAATTCGATACACTCTCCTGTCGCCCCATGGGCGCTGAGGCGGACAGTCGCCGACAGGCCCGACTCCTCCTCAGGATGGAGCCCCGATGACTCGGAACGAGCCAGCGCAGGTAGAGAAGTAGGTACAGCCGACAGAGCAGTTGTCCGAGCCTTCAGCCCGTCAACCCTCCACGGTTCATTCCCTTTGCCACGCGAACCATGTCCAATCGTTTTGACGCCAAAGCCAAAGAGGCCGAAGGCAAGCTGGAATCGGCCTACGGTGAACTGACCGACGACACGGGCCACAAGGTCCAGGGAAAGGCGAAGCAGATGCAAGCTTCCGCCATGAACGTCGTCGAAGACGTGAAAGACGCAGCTCGCTCGGCCAGCAGAAAGGCGCGCGATGCCAAGGATCAGGTCGACTGAATTCCATTCCCCCACATCTGAGGAAAAGGACAATGCTGGAAACGCTTGCAGTTCTGCTGATCGTTCTGTGGCTTCTTGGCCTTCTCACCTCCTACACGATGGGAGGTCTGATCCATGTGCTGCTCATCATCGCGGTGGTTGCGATCGTGCTTCGATTGATCAGCGGGCGCACCGTCTGATCCGGCTGGAAACGCGGCTCGTGCCCTTGGCACCATTCCAGCCGCGACCAGCCAGGGGGTTTCCCACAGAATAAGATAAACACCAATAAAGGATCAAAGTTATGTTCTCGTTTTTTGCTGCTTCCGCTCTTGAAATCATGAGGCGGGTGCGTCGTTCTCTCGCCATGGGAGCTGTCAGGATCGTTGCAGTTGGGCTTCTTGTTTTGGCGCCTCTCTTGGCCCCACTGGCAGCCTCGGCGGACACGACTGGCAACTGGTTCCTTGACGATGAATCAGGTCACCGGCTCGGGGCAATGCTCTTCGAGCGCTCCGATGTCAATGTCCCGTCTGGTTTACGACTGAGGCTGAATGCCGAGTCTCCCCGGTTGAAATTGGATCACGCTCGTCCCTTGGTGCTGACTGATGACGATCGACACTCTTGGAGCCTGGCTAACCGTAGCCAGGAACTGCTGATCAATGAAGGCGGTGCGATCCCAGTGGCTTCAGCCCAGTACGACGCGGGGTGCCTCAGTCCGATTCCTGCTGACGGTGTCGCGATGCAGATCATGGTTCCGACTTCAGCCGGCGATCTGAATTTCACCCTGGCCCCTGGCCAGGTTCAGACGCTCCATTCCCTGACGGAAGCTTGCGCAGGCTAGATCCTGCCTGTTCTCAATCTCTTCCAGTTGGCCACTGCCAATCATTGCCGCCGTTGTTTCCATCGGCGGCATTTTTCTGCGGCATTCATGCCCACAACGCGGTAGGGCATGGGCCGCAATCATCCCCATCTGAGCCAGCACCCACCATTCGCCATGGCGGTTGTCCAGCAGGCTGGCCCGTGAGAAGCCCGAGCGCTGCATCCGCTCTTTCAGTGGTTCTCCCATGGTCAGCGCTCGTGTTGCGGGGGTGGATCGGGCTGACGCCAGAGGCCCAGCCATTCGTCGCTGCGCTGCGCAACCGAGCCCGTGGCCGGCTCCCAGATCTCCGCCACCAGGCCGGCCTGCCGCCACAGCTCGCTGATCTCCTGGGGATCAGCGCCCCAGGGCGGGCCGCCGGGCCGGCCGTGGCACCAGAACAGCCCCAGCAGCCAGCCGCCTGGCTGCAGCAGGCGCGCCACGGTGGCGGCGTAGGCCCGGCGCCGCTGGGGATCGATGGCGCAGAAGCAGGTGTGCTCCAGCACGCCGCCCAGGCTGCCGGGCCCCAGGCCGGCGGTCTCCAGGGCCGCCCGGTCGAACAGGTCGGCCTG
>JBATEO010000129.1:0-16890 GCA_049664045.1 Prochlorococcaceae cyanobacterium | reverse complement strand
GGAGAAGGGCAACCCCTACATCACCTTTGACACCAACTACGTCTCCAGCAACGGCTTCGCCGACTCCACCATCGGCGCCTTCACCGAGGAAAGCGGCATCAGCGCCCTCTCCCAGCTGGGCTATCGCGGCAAGAACTGGGGCCTGGCCCTGGGCTACCGCTACGGCTCGCAGAACTCCAGCCTTCGGGATGCCAACTTCAGCGCCACCGTGCCCGACGGCGGCGACACCAACAGCCTCTCGATCGCCGGCTACTGGGGCCCGGAGGACAGCGGCTGGATCCCCTCGATCAGCCTCGGCTACGGCTACAACTGGGCCAGCGGCGGCCTGGATGATTCCCAGTCCTGGATGGCCGGTCTGCAGTGGAGCGATGTGGGCTGGGCCGGCAACGCCGCCGGCTTCGCCATCGGCATGCCGCCTTTCACGGACGAAGACAACGAGACCGAATCGCTGCTCTACGAACTCTTCTACCGCTTCCAGGTCACCGACAACATCAGCATCACCCCAGCCCTCTTCTACGCGGACAGCCCGCGCAGCAACAGCTTCAACGACGCCTGGGGCGGGGTGATCCAGACCACCTTCCGGTTCTGATCCAGGCCCCGGGCACGCCCGGGACCCACTCCCACTCCTCACACCACTCTTCACAGGTCCTCATTCCCACAATCATGATCAAGTCTCCCTTCAACACCAGGGCATTCCGCTTTGGCCTGGCCGCTGCGGGCAGCCTGAGCCTGCTGGGTGCCATCTCCGCCGCAACCCAGGCCCAGAGCCGCAATCAGGTGGTGAATGTCTACTCCGGTCGCCACTACAACACCGACAAGGAGCTCTACGCGCAGTTCACCCGCCAGACGGGGATCAAGGTGAATCTCATCGAAGGCAAGGACGATGAGATGATCGAGCGTCTGCGCCGCGAAGGTGCCAACAGCCCTGCCGACGTGCTCGTGACGGTGGATGCCGCACGCCTGATCAGAGCGCAGCAGCTGAAACTGTTCCGCCCGATCAACTCGGCCGCCCTCAAGCGGGACGTGCCCGCCAATCTGCGCGACCCCGGCGGCCACTGGTTCGCGCTCACCCGCCGGGCCCGGCCGGTGATGGTGAATCCCGCCCAGGTGAATCCCAACCTGATCCGCACCTACGGCGATCTCACCCGGAAAGAACTGAAGGGCAAGCTCTGCATGCGCAACAGGGCCAGCGTCTACAGCCAGTCGCTCACTGCCGATGTGCTGCAGCGGGCCGGCAAAGCCCCCACCGAGCGCTGGCTGAAGGGCATGGTCGCCAACGTCAAACAGCCCTTCTTCACCTCCGACACCACCATGGTGCGGGCGGTGGGCCAGGGCGAGTGCGGCGCCACCGTGGCCAACACCTACTACCTGGCCCGCCTGCTCACCGGGGACAACGCCACCGACAAGGCGAACGCCCGCAAGGTGAAGGTGGTGTGGGTGAATCCCACCCACGTGAATGTCACCGGCGGTGGTGTGACCAGAAGCGCCGGCAATCCCGAAGGGGCCCGCAGGCTGCTGGAGTTTCTGTCCTCCCCCACGGCGGGCGAGGGGTACGCCGGGGCGAACAACGAATATCCGGTGAAGGGATGGGGCAACAACGCCACCCTGCGCAGCTTCGGCACGTTCACGGCCACGCCGGTGACGATCCAGCAGCTGGGTCAGCGCAACCGCGAGGCCGTGCAGCTGATGCAACAGGCTGGCTGGAACTAGACCGGAGCCTCAGCCCCGCTGCGATGGAGTCAACGGCGCGTCAAGACCGCAACCTCGCAGGAGTGTCCCCGGCTGCCGACAAGGGCCGCCGGGGCCTCGTGCTGACGGCCCTTGGCATCGGCCTGCTGGCTCTGCTGCCCCTGCTCGCCCTGTTCTGGGACGCCCTGTTCGCTGCCCAGCCCAGCCCCCTCGGTCTGGGCTTCGATGGGGCTGCCCAGATCCGCGGCACCCTGCTGCTGGTGGGTGGCGAGGGCGTTCTGGGAGCGCTGCTGGGCACGGGGATCGGCTGGCTGACCGCCGTGTGCCGCTTCCCGGGGCGTCGGCTGCTGCGCATCGCCCAGCTGGTGCCGATGGCCTTCCCCACCTATCTCCTGTCCGCAAGCCTGATCGACTGGGGCAGCCACCGGGGCATCCGCATCCATGGCCTCGGCTGGGCGATCCTGCTGCTCAGCCTGGCCAACTACAGCTACGTGTTTCTGCTCACCACGGAGAGCTTCTCGGCGGGAGGCCGCCGGCTGGTGGAAGCCAGCCGCTCCCTGGGCATGGGCCCGTGGTCGAGCTTTGTCCGGGTGGCCCTGCCGATCGCCCTACCGGCGATCGGGGCCGGCGTGGCCCTCAGCGCCATGGAAGTGGTGAATGAGCTGGGGGCCGTTCGGCTGCTGGGCGTGCCCAGCCTCTCGGCCGGCATTCTTGACCGCTGGCAGGTGGACGGTGACCCCCAGGGAGCAGCGCTGCTGTCGCTGGTGGCCCTCGCCATCGTGGGGGCGCTGATCGCCCTGGAGCGGCAGCTGCGGCGGCGCAGCAAGCGCTGGAACCTGGAAAGCGAGGCCGAGCAACCGTTCAGCTGGCCCCTGCGGGGCTGGCGCGCAGCTCTGGCTCAGCTGGCCACGGCCCTGCCCCCCCTGCTGGCGGTGGCGATTCCGGCCCTCTGGATCAGCGAAGGCTGGCCGGCCTTGCGGGCCGAACCCCTCGACGAACTCGTGCGGCTGGCCAGCCGCAGCCTCATCCTGGCGCTGGCGGCCACCGTGATCACCTGCACCGGCGCCGTGCTGCTGGCGATCATCCGCCGCTGGAGCCCCCAGCCCCTGATCCGCCAGATCAGCTTCCTCTCCGGCCTGGGCTATGCCGTGCCGGGAAGCGTGCTGGGGGTGGGGCTGCTGATCATCGGCGGTCCGCTGCTGCTGAGCCCGCTGCTGCTGCTGGTGTGGGGCTACGCGGACCGCTTCATGGCCGTGAGCAAGCAGGGCCTGGACGCCGCCCTAGAGCGGGTGCCACCGGCCATGGATGAAACCGCCAGCAGCCTCGGCCACTCCTGGCTGGCCGTGGTGAGGAAGGTGCACCTGCCCCTGCTGCGGGGACCGCTGCTGGTGGGGGGATTGCTGGTGTTCGTGGACGTGGTGAAGGAACTGCCCCTCACCCTGGCGCTGCGGCCCTTCAATTTCGACACCCTGGCCGTGCGGGTGTATCAGTACGCCAGCGATGAGCGGGTGGAAGCGGCGATGGCGCCGGCCCTGCTGATCATGGTGCTGGGCCTGGCCGCGTCGATCGCCCTGATCCCAAGCCTGGAGCGCCACGAAAGAACCTGAGGGGCACCCTCGGCCCCCGGGCGCGGCCGGGATCTACTCGCGACCGCAGCGGCACTTGCCGCCTTTCCAGTTGGAGCACTTCTTCTGCTTGCAGCTCTTTTTCTTGCCGGTGGTGAGCACCGGGCACTGGCGGGCGCCGGGGCAGAGGTTGGCGAGGTCGGGACTGGCGTTGCCGAGGGGCTGGGCCATGGAGATCAGCTGGCTGGCTGGCCTGAGGGAGATGGGCAGAACCTAGGAGGAATCGCAGCGCTTTTGCAAGCGATTCTCAATTGCGTGTGCCCGATGCGACCCGCATGTGTAACGAGTTCTGCGCAGGGGGCACAACGTTTCGTGAATCCATGGGCGCTCTGATGGGGCATGGTCATGATCGGATCGTCATTCCATCCAGTCGCCCGCGGCCGCACTGGCCCGCGCGCGGAGACCGTTCCCTGATGCCACGCCCTCTCTCCTTGCTCTTGCCAGGCGCCTGTCTTGCCCTTGGCCTCGGCGCCGCCCTGTACGCCTCGCCGGCTCAGGCGCAGAGCGAAGCCCTGTACACCCTCGAAACCACCTGCTCCCTGCGGGGCGGTGCGGCCCAGCCCTGCGTGGTCGAAGCCTTCGAAGAGGAGAACTTCACCACCTACCGCCACAGGATCGGCAAGGTCACCGAAACCATCCGCATCGCCGACAACCCGGTGCGCATGGGCCGCCTCGATCCGGCCACCAAGAGCTGGTCGTACCTCAGCTCGGCGGCGGTGCAGTTCTCCACCAACACCATCTGCTTCAACGGCAGGGATCTGTGCGTGGTGAATCCCAACTACCTCAACAGCATCCGCGAGGAAAAACCGGAGGCCATGGATGGGCGCGACCTGGTGCGGGTGCTCTTTGCTAACAACGGCCGTGTGAAGCTCGCTTGCTACGACGAAGGCTGTGAGGAGCTGCAGTGATGAAAGCGTTCCATCAACGCCCACTGCGGCCCTTCGCCTTGCTGCTGGTCGGCTGCCTCTGCCTGCCGGGCCTGCCTGCTGGAGCAGCACGGATCACCGACATGCCGGATGCACCGGCAATGGGGCATGAGGCCGATGCCCAATGGCTCGCGAAGAAGGGTGGCAAGGGCGGCGGGGGCAATAAAGGAGGAGGCTCCCGCAAGACGTCGTCCAAGGGTTCCAGTGGATTCAAGAGCTCGGGGTCGGGCCTCAGCAAGGGCAACAAGCAACCCAAGGGCGGCTGGAGTAAAAAATCCGACAGCAAGAACAGTCCCTCGCTGAAGAGCCAGAGCAGCAAGGACAAGAACAAGAACCAGACCGCCAAGAAGCAGGACCGCCGCGATCAGAAGCTCGACAAGCGGGAGACGCAGGCGGATCGGCGCGACGACCGGCTCGACAAGCGTGACAAGAACCTCGACAAGCGCGCCGACCGCATCGATGATCGATGGGACAATCGCTACGACCGCTGGGATGACCGTTGGGACGACCGCTGGGATCGCTATCCCGGCTGGGCTCGGCCTGGCTGGGGTTACGCACGGCCCTGGAACTACGGCTGGTATAACAGCGGCTACAGGTCGTCCAACTGGGGCTGGTATGGAGCCAGTTCCGCCGCCTGGGGCCTCACCAGCCTCACCACAGCGGCGATCATCAACTCCGCCGTGGACAACGCCGTGTCGAACCAGACCACCTACGTGGTGGTGCCCAACACTGATTACCGCCTCCTCTACGGCACGGTGGAGCCGGTCAACGATCAGTCGGTGCGGTTTGCGGTGGATACCGGCGGCAGCGAAACCTACTTCGATGCCGATTGCAATCGCGGCACATTGAATGGGCGCAATCCCAGCAGTGCCAGCGAGGCTGAACTTCTGAACGCGGCCTGTCAGGTGGCGTTCGGTTCCGTCTGAGCCGAGCCGGGTCTTGCAGCAGGATCCGCTGCTCGCTGCAAGACCCAATGGCAACCTTGGCTCGAAAGGGCAGCGAAAAGGGTAGGACTGAACAGACGGCTGCCGGACCGCAACATAGGGCAGAGATATCGCGACGGATCTCGCTGAGATCCTCAACTCTTGCCAACCTTGCCCCCAATGACTTGTTCTACCGGGCCTGCAGCCGCCTGCGGAAGAGCTGCCGGGGCCTGTCTTGTCGCCGTCTCCAGCGCTGGACGGGTGTTGGCAGGCGATAAGCCCCCGATCAAGCAACGTGTCGATGGGCCGAACCAGCCAGCACGACTCAGTGAACCCTTGGATATCGAATGTGCCCCGTCCGCCACCCCGCTGTGCCCCGGTCACAACCGACCGTGATCTGCGATACAGCGGCCTGCACAGGATCGGACCCGGTGCCGCAGCACCGCCTGGATACGCAAAACGGCAAATCTGTCGCTTGTGGGTGATTCCTTGGCCGCGCCTTCCCCAGTTGGCTGAGCACAGCTTTCTGCCCTCGACATCCGCAACGAACGCCGACAGAATCCGTGCCCACACCAGAACGGGCAGCCATCCTGGCGACAACCTTTCCACAGTCGGGTCGCTCCGAGCCGATAAGGTGTGCCCCCCGGCAGGACTCGACCATCCAGCTGCGGTTGACCATTCAGCGGCACCAGCCACGGTTTCCCAACCACCCGTTCACAACTCCGAGATGATCCGCATGCAGCCTGTGTTCAGGAACCTCGCAGGGATCGCCGCGGTCCTGGGAGTCGTGCCATCGCTGCTCGCCCCTGGCGCCGCCCGGGCCGAGTCCGCCCCTGAGCCCTCCACGGATAAGCCGGCGTTGACGGAGAGGGCTGTCACCGAAAGGGCCGTGATACAGACGGCCGCGCAACCCCTCGCCCAGGGTGGCGAACAGACGCCGGCTCTCCCGGTGGAGGCGGCACAGGACTTCGGACCGGCAGCGAATCCAGCGCCGGCCACCCCCGATTCGGCTGGCGAACCCGATGCGGGTGGTGGCGGTGAAGGCGATGCCGAGCCGGTCTGGCGCGGCTCCCTCGAGCTCTACGGCTTCGCTCCCCTGAAAGCCACCGGAACCACGCGCATCCGCGGCTTCGAGGCGGACGTGGATCTCGACCTAGGCGACATCCTCGATGCCCTGGAGTGGGCCACCTTCGTGCGCGGCTATGCGGAGCGCGACCGGTGGGGGCTGCTCACCGATCTCAGCTACGTGCAGCTCGGCGCCCAGGCGGCGCGCACGGGCCCGAGGGGCCGCCTCACCGGCAAGGCGGAGGTGACGCAGGGGCTGGGCATCTACGACCTGGCCGTGCGCTACCGCATCGGCGAACCGGAAACCGCGCTGGCGGAACCGGGCACCTTCACCCTGGTCCCCTACGCCGGCGTGCGGCTGATCGATGCCTCTCTCGATGTCGATGCGGAGGTGCGGGGCACCGGGCCGCTGGGGCTGGAGTTCGAACGGCAGGGCACCTTCGGGCGCACCTGGGCTCAGCCGCTGGTGGGGCTGCAGGGCCAGGTGTTTCTCTCCCCCCGTCTGCGCGCCTTCGCCCGGGCCGACATCGGCGGCTTTGGCATCAGCGGCGATCAGGACCTCTCCGGAAACGCGCAGGTGGGCCTGGGGTACGCCATCGGCAACAGCACCCAGCTGAATCTCTCCTGGCGCTACCTGGGGTTGGAGTACCGGAACGACAAAAGCCCCAGCAGTGGCTTCAGCCTCGACCAGAACGGCATCGAGGTGGGGCTGAAGTTCTTCTTCTGAGGCTTCACATCCTGATCCCTCCTCGTTCACCCCGACAAGAGACCGACAGGGATGGGTGGGCCCCAGAGCAGCCAGGCGAGGAGTCCTGCGCCAGGATGCCAACCCTGGAGAGTGAGCAACTGGGGCATGCCTGACCTGCCTTGGAGGACCCATCGGCGGATCCGCAGGCATGGACCCGTCCCTTCCGTCTGCCTCGCACTCGTGCTCGCTGTTGGGGTTCTCCTCACCAGCCAAACCGCGATGGGGGCGCTTGGCGGTGAAGGGTGGGCCGCGGCAGCCAAGGCTCCCCCAACTGCGCAGGGCACCGGCAAGGCAGGCTGCGCAGCGAAGCCAGGGTTCATCTCCCTCGATGGCCAGAAGGTTCTGGAGATCCGGCGCGCACCGGGTGCACAGAAGCTGGATGCCTACCTGCGCCGTGCCCAGCCGCGCCTGCTCCAGCTGGCGGAGGATCGCACCGTGGCTCCCTCCCAGATCGTGGTCCGTGAGGAGCCGCCCTACTCCCTGGTCGGGGTCGAGGAAAGGGACGGGAGCTTCGTTCCAGAGGTGGCCGTGGAGGACCGGGCTGCGGCCTGCTTCGGCATCACCCGTCAGGAACTGGCGACCCGCTACCGCGACCAGTTGCGCAAGGCGATCAGCGACTACCGCAGCAGCCGCACCCTCTCCTCCTGGCTGAAGGGAACGGCATTGGCCGCCCTGGTGCTGGGGATCTACATCCTCTGGCTGCGGGTGCAGGGAAGCCTCAACCAGCGTCTGCGCCGGCAGATCGCCCAGCGCCCACGGTTCATCTTCCAGCACCTCGGCCGGCTCGGTCTCAGCGGCTTCATCGAAGCGGACCAGGTGCGCCGGGTGATGCAGCGCCTGCTCCAGGTGGTGCACTGGAGCCTGGTGGCACTGATCAGCTATCTGCTGATTCCCCTGCTGCTGAGCCTGTTCCCTCCCACCCAGGGGATCGCCAAGGGGCTGCGGGGGCAGGTGAGCGATCTCCTCATCGGCTTCCTCAACGGAGCGGTGAAGGCCATTCCCAATCTGCTCTCGATCGCAATCATCCTGGCGATCACCGTTCTGGTGATCCGGGCCAGCAACGCCTGGTTCCAGGCCCTCGACCGCGGACGGGTGCGCATTCCCGGCTTCTATCAGGAGTGGGCGCACCCGACCGCCCGCCTGGCGGCAATCCTGCTCTCCCTGGCCGGCCTGGCGGCCGCCTTTCCTTACATCCCCGGCTCGGGCAGCAGGGTGTTCCAGGGTGCGGGGTTGTTCGTGGGCGTTCTGGCAGCCCTGGGGTCCAGCGCCATCGCCACCAACATCATCAGCGGCCTGATGCTCATCTACACCCGTGCCTTCCGCGAAGGCGACCGGGTGGAAATCAACGGCGTGGTGGGTGTGGTGCAGGACCGAGCCCTGCTGGTGACCCGCCTGCAGACACCGCGCAACGAACTGGTGAGCATTCCCAACGCCACCGTGATCGGTTCCTCGGTGGTGAACTTCAGCTTTTCGCGGCGGGAGATCCAGCAGCCGGTGGCCCTCGCCACCACGATCACCATCGGCTACGACGTGCCCTGGCGGCAGGTGCATGAGCTGATGCTCGGCGCGGCCCGCAGCGTGGCCGGCATCACCGATGAGATCGAACCCTTCGTGCTGCAGACATCGTTGAACGACTTCCACATCAGCTATGAACTGAACGCCTACGTGCGCGATCCGGGCACCTACCGCCAGACGCTCTCCGAGGTGCTTGCAGCGCTGCAGGATCAGTTCGCCCGGGCCGACGTGGAAATTCTCTCGCCCGGCTACCACGCCATCCGCAACGGCAACCGCAGCACGGTGCCCACCATCCCTGGCGAGGAATCCGAGCAGTCACGGGGATGATCAGGAAGCAGCAACCTGCCGTCGCCAGCGCAGGAACGGGATGTGAACGACCACGGTGACGAGCAGATAGACCAGGATCGCCAGCTTCAGGCCCTCGATGCTGGGGCCGTAGATGCCGGCGAACAGCAGCGCCAGCCCAGGATTGCGCATCGAGGTGACCAGGGCCGCTGTGGTCTGCTCCTCCCTGTCTCGTCCGGCCAGCAGAAAGCCGATCGCCATCGAGACAAGCACCATCACCGCCATGACGGCCAGGGCCAGGAGATTCCTGCTCACGAAGGGCACGAGCAGGTGGCCGGTCTTCAGCAGCACGGCCACCACCAGGATCAGCAGCAGCACGTTGGCGAGCCGGTCGAAGAAGTCGATCTGGCTGGCGGCCCAGGCCGGCCATCGTCGCCTCACCACCATGCCGAGAGCAAGCGGCAGGATCTGGGCGATGCCGATCTGGAGCGCCACCTGGCGGGGCAGGATGTCCCATCCCTCCACGCCGTGCAGCGTGGTGATCAGAAAGGCCATCAGCGGGATGGACACGATGGCGGCCAGAGCCGCGCTGACCTGCAGAGTGGCCGCCAGAGCGCAGCTGCCGCCGGCCTTGCCCGCCTTGCGCATGGTCAGCGGCGCGCTGGGGCACACGGCCATCAGGGCGAGGCCGAAGCGGGCGGGCTGGGAGAGAAGTTCACTGAGGGGCAGCTGAAGCAGAAGCACCACCGCCAGGGGAACGAGCACGCAGCTGCCGAGCAGCACGCGCAGCAGCAGAGCGCACCGTCTCCTGATCAGGTCACGGATGCCATCCGGCAGCCCCAGCCCGAGCGCGAACATGATCGCGAAGAGCGTGGCAGGAGCGAGGAGGGCAGCGGCCTGGGCCATGGGAAGGAAGGCGGGAATAAACAGGAATCCAGGGCAGAGCTTGTGAGCCTGCTCAAGCCGAGAGCGCACCGAGGATCAGGATGATCAGAGCGATCGCGCCGATGACGATCAGAGCCCCGGCTGTGACCGTTGAGATCGACGCTTCCTCGATGTAGACATAATCGTCGCGGCGGATCTGGCGGAGATCCCTGCGGTGCTGGCGGATGGCCGCCCCCATCGCCAGGATCCCGGTTAGAACGAATCCCATCGCCATCAGGCGCACGCTCAGATCCACATGGCTGCTCTCGCCGAGACGGGTGCGGTTGATGGCGCCGATGATCTTGTCCAGGCCGAAGCCGAAGCTGATCAGCGAGAGACAGGTGCGGATCCAGGCCATCAGGGTGCGCTCGGCGGCGGCCCGGTTGCGCTGCTTGGCGAGCTCGTTGGTGAGGTTCATGGGCGATTCCGGGTCATTCGTAAGCTCCTGCGCGCTGCAGTTCCGCCTCCATCTTCTGCTCCGCCTCGATCTCCCTGGCCAGGAACACGTTGAGGAACGTACGGATCACTGCCACCGCGGCCAGCTGGATCAGGTTCTGACCCGTGGGGGCGGTGGTGGTGGACACGATGTCCGCCCCCAGCTGGAATTCCAGGGCCATCGACAGCCAGCTGCCGAACGTGAGGCGCACACCTGCGGTGGGCCGGTGGCGCCGGCGGTGGAGGATCGATGGTGTGGCCATCCGCAGCACCGACACCAGGCCGGTGAGCACGCAGAGCACCGACAGAGTTTCGAGCACGAAGCGCACCCAGCCAGCCAGAACCTGCAGGCCTGGCTCCAGATGCTCGAGCAGTTCCATGGGATTCAAGAAGAGTGGGGGGCGCGCATGATGCAGCGGAAGCCCATGTGGCAGGTGGAGGTGTCGATGCCCTGGGCCATGCGCGCGGCCGGGCGGTAGCGGCGGCAGTAGCTGGGGGCGCAGAGGAAGGAGCCCCCCTTCACCACCTTCCGCGGGATGCTGCCGTGCTGGGAGGTGGCCTCGATGCTGGCCTCGCGGGTGGATCCGCGGGGATTGTCGATCGTGCAGCAGCCCCCGGCCGCCTTGTGGTCTCTCACGACGCGGCCGTGGTCGGCATACCAGTCATCGGTCCACTCCCACACGTTGCCGATCATGTCGAGGAGCCCGAAGCCGTTCGGCGGGAAGGAACCCACGGGCGACGTGCGCTCAAAGCCATCGCGGCAGCTGTTGTGATGCGGGAAGTCCCCCTGGAAGGTGTTGGCCATGGGGACGCCGCCGGGGTGGAGCTCGTCGCCCCAGGCGAATTCGACCCCTTCGAGTCCGCCGCGGGCGGCCCGCTCCCATTGCGCTTCGCTGGGCAGTGCCTTGCCGGCCCAGGTGGCGTAGGCAACGGCATCTGCGTAGGCAACATGAACAACGGGGTGCTGGTCACGGCCCTTGATGGAACTGCCCGGGCCCTCGGGGTGCCGCCAGTCAGCACCGGGCACGTACTGCCACCACCGATAGGGATCCCCGCTGCCCACCGGTCCTGCCGGGGGAACGAACACGATCGAGGAGGGTGCCAGCAGTTCTGGCCGGGCGTCGGGGTAATCCGCGGGATCCGCGGGCCTTTCGGCAAGGGTCGCGTGACCCGTGGCCTTCACGAACTTGCGGAACTGGGCGTTGGTGACCGGTCCCCGATCGATCCAGAACCCCTCCACCCGCACGCGGTGGGCTGGAGCCTCCTCCGGGTAGTGCTGATCGGAGCCCATGGTGAAGGTCCCCCCCGGGATCCACACCATGTCACGGGCTGGGGGCCGCCCGGGCGGGCGGGCGGGCGAGTCTTGAGCGGTGATGGTCTGGGACGTGGCGCGCTCGATGGCCATGGGCGAATCACCTCAATGCCGGTGGACTTGTCAGGATCGGTACCCACCTCACCGGGGCTGCATCGTGAGATCCTCCTGCCCTGCCGCTGCCATGCTGGTCGTGATGGCGCTGGCTGGCTGGGTCCCCGCCAGGGCCGCCGAGCCCGACCTGTTGCCGTCCTGGAACGAAGGCGGCGTCAAGCAAGCCCTGCTCACGTTCGTGCGGCGGGTGAGCCGGGAGGACTCTCCGGACTTCGTGCCCATGGCGGAACGCATCGCGGTGTTCGACAACGACGGCACCCTCTGGCCGGAACATCCCCTGCCGTTCCAGCTTCTCTATGCGCTGGACAGGGTGCGGGACGCGGTGAAGCTGCAGCCGGAACTTCGCCGCGACCCGATGGTGCAGGCAGCCCTGCGCAACGACGTGGCCGCCCTGGTGGCGGGACCGCGTCATGAGGGACTGCTGCGGATCCTGGCCCTCACCCACGCGGGCATGACGACCGAGGAGTACAGGGCGTCGGTGCTCCGCTGGCTGGAGACCGCGCGCCACCCCCGCTTGGGACGGCGGTTCGATGAACTCGCCTACCAGCCCATGCTGGAACTGCTGCAACTGCTGCGCAGCCATGGCTTCCGCACCGTGATCGTGTCCGGCGGCGGGGCCGACTTCCTGCGCGTATGGACGGAACGGGTCTATGGGATCCCGCCGGAGCAGGTGGTGGGCAGCACGGCGCTCACCCGCTTCGAACTGCGGGAAGGACGACCTGTGCTGGTGAAAGGACTCGATCATCTGTTCGTGGATGACAAGGGCGGCAAACCGGTGGGGATCCATGCCGTCCTGGGCCGGCGGCCGATCGCCGCCTTCGGCAATTCCGATGGCGATCTGCAGATGCTGCAATACACCACCATCGCCAATCCCAGGCAGTCCCTCGGCCTGCTCGTCCACCACACCGACCCGCACCGGGAGTATGCCTATGACGCCAATCCCGGCAGCTCCGGACGGCTGGTGGAAGCACTGCGCCAGGCCCCGGAGCGAGGCTGGCTGGTGGTGGACATGGCGAGGGACTGGAGGGTGGTGTTCGCACCCTCCAGCCGGAACGGTCTATGAGTGGCCAGTGGTGCTGGTCATCTTCTCCATCACCTCCTCGAGCGAGAAGCTGGCCGCCTTCTGACGCGGCGGGAACGCCTGGAAGGTGGCCAGGAAGCGGCCCACGAAGGTCTGGGCCGGCACCAGCATGAAGGCGTGGTCGAGCATCCAATCCCAATAGGTGTTGGAGGTGATGTCAGCCCGCTCGTAGGGGTCGGTCCTGAGGTTGAAGATCTTGGGCACCCGCAGGGAGGTGAAGGGCTCGGCCCACACCTGCAGCGTGCCGGTGGCGCGCTGCTCCATGAAAACGATCTTCCAGTTGTCGTAGCGAAGCGCCGTCAGGTCGCCGTCATCAGAGAAGTAGAAGAACTCCACCCTGGGGCTCTTGTCGGTCTTGCCCGTCCAGTAATCGAGCATGTTGTAGCCGTCGAGGTGCACCTTGTAGTGGCGGCTGCCGGCCTGATGGCCTGCCTTGAGCTTCTCCTTGATCTCCGGTTCACCGGCAGCGCCCAGCAGGGTGGGCAGCCAGTCGAGATGGCTCACGATCTCGGTGAACAGGGTGCCGGGGGCGATCTTGCCGGGCCAGCGGATCAGGGCCGGCACGCGGTAGGCCCCCTCCCAGTTGGAGTTCTTCTCGTTGCGGAAGGGGGTCATGCCGGCATCGGGCCAGCTGTTCATGTGCGGCCCGTTGTCGGTGCTGTACATCACGATCGTGTCGTCGGTGACGCCCAGCTCATCGAGCAGATCGAGCATCTCGCCGATGCACTCGTCGTGATAGATCATCACGTCGTGATATTCCGACTGCCAGCGACCCGAGCGGCCCACGTCCTGAGGGCGGGCATGGGTGCGGAAGTGCATGTGGGTGGTGTTGAACCACACGAAGAAGGGTTCGCCCGAGGCCACCGCATCGCGGATGAAGCGCTTCGCCTCGCGCAGGAACTCCTCATCGCAGGTCTGCATCCGCTGCTTGGTGAGCGGGCCAGTGTTCTCGATGCGCTGGCTGCCGTCGCCATTGGCCCAGCAATGCAGCACGCCACGGGGGCCGAAGTTCTTGCGGAAATCGGGAAGGTCTTCGGGAGTGGGATAGTCACGGAGCTCGGGCTCCTCCTCGGCGTTGAGGTGATACAGGTTGCCGAAGAACTCATCGAAGCCCTGGTTGGTGGGCAGGTGTTCGTCGCGGTCGCCGAAATGGTTCTTGCCGAACTGACCGGTGCGGTAGCCGAGCGGCTTCAGCAGTGAGGCGATGGTGGGGTCCTCGGTGCGGTACCCCAGCTCGGCGCCGGGCAGGCCCACCTTGCTGAGGCCGGTGCGGAACACGCTCTGGCCGGAGATGAAGGCGGCCCGGCCGGCGGTGCAGCTCTGCTCGGCGTAGTAGTGGATGAAGCGGCCACCTTCCTTGGCCACCCGATCGATGTTGGGGGTCTGGTACCCCATCAGGCCATCGCTGTAGCAGCTCAGGTTGCTCTGGCCGATGTCATCGCCCCAGAGGATGAGGATGTTGGGCTTGCCGTTGGGCATGGCTTGGAAGGCCGGACGAACTGCCTTCATCGTGAGAGGGGGGGGCTGAAACGTCAGCTCAGTGGTGACTTCCGTTACCGCATTGATGCTGCGTGAACCGTCAAGTTCGGCGCCGGGCGCAGGCTGCGGACCCTGCCGCAAGGCCCTGCAGGCGAGGCGGGGCGGGGATAGTGATGCGCCCCGAGCGGCCTAGAGTCCAAACATTCTGGGCTGGGCGAAGGGACGTGCTCGAGAAACCAGGAGGGAGCGCGGCATCCGTGCCCCTGCTGTTTCACAACCACCACACCCAGCTCGATCGCGATCCGCAGGCGCTGGCCGTGCGCCTGGCTCAGAACCACCCAGTGCTCGACTTCGCGCCGCGGCGCGGGCATGCAGCGGGGTTCGTGCACCGCACCAACACCATCAGGGCAGGCTCCCTGCTGCTCACCAGCGGCTACAGCTCGCCGATCGAAGGAACCATGGGTGAGGAGAAAGGCAACGCCTATGTGAATCTCTGTCTGGCCGGCAGCATCCGCTATCAGACCCTGGGGCTCAGTCAGGCGATCCATCAGGCGCGACCCCTCTGGTTCTCACCGGGCGCCGAGTATCGGTTCACCACCGATCACCTCAATGCCCTGGTGATGCGCCTCGATCTGGAGCGGCTCAGAAGCACGGCCGCCGCCATCGCCGGGCTCGGGGTTTCCCGGCAGCGCTTCGCCAGCGACCTTGAGCTCGCCAGGGTTCTGGGTTGCGACAACCGACGCAACCGGCAGCTGATCCAGGTGTTTCGGCGAACGTTGTCGCTGCTCGACAACCCCGATCTGGATACCCATGGACACCTGGATGTGCTCCAGGTCGACGATCTCATTTACCGCGTCTTCGCGCTGCTGCTGCACCCGCGGCTGGACACCGTTCTGACCGAGAATCGACAGGGCGGCGTGGCACCCCGGGAGCGCATCCTGGAGGATCTCCTGGAATGGATTCGCGCCAATCTGCACGCCCCGATCAACCTCACTGAGCTGGAGCGTCGAAGCGGCTATTCCCGCCGCACCCTGCAGCTCGCATTCAAGCAGCGGTTCGGCTGTGGTCCGGTGCAGTGGGTCCGTCGTCAACGGCTCGAGCAGGCCCGCCAGGCCCTGCTGCGTCCCCAGCCCGGCGAAACGGTGGGGGGGATCGCCGCCCGTTTTGGCTTCGGCAACCTGGCGTCATTCAGCCGCGACTTCAATGCTCACTTCGGGCTTCGCCCCTCGGAACTCATTCACGAAGGCCGTCGCCAGCACTGCTGAGAGTTCTTCCCTGCACCCCCGTCCGTTGCGCCTCCCCCCTCATCGGGCTGGGGGGGGGGCGGGGGCAGCACCTCGTAGCGCACCACTGCCAGCACCGATGGGTTGAGCCCCGCCAGCCAGAGGTGGATGCCCTCGCGCCGCAGCGTGGCCTCCGCCTCCCTGAGCATCTTCAGCGCTGAATCCTCCAGATCGATCAGGGCCCAGCGGAACTCGTTCTCCAGCTGGCGAGCAGCAGGAAGGCTCCCACCAGCACCCCCACCGTGACGGTGGGCGGAGAGCAGGATGGCCAGGGTGGTGGTGCTCACGCTCAGCACCCGGGAACTGCCGCTGAAGGCGTACATCACCATCGGCAGCAGGCAGGTGTACAGCCCAACCTGAACGGGCAGACCGGCGATGGTGGCAAAGGCCATCGCCTTGGGCAGCAGCAGGGCCGCGGCCGTGACCCCTGCCACGAGATCCGGTCGCCACCACCCCGTGGGGCGGGGGGACTGCCACCAGGGATGGGGCTTGCTCAGGCCGGGCCTCCCAGGGCAAGAGCCTCGTCGGCGGCGCAGCGGGGACAGAGGGCGCGCACGTTGAGCACGCACTCCAGCAGCCGGAAGCCGCGCCCCTCGGCGGCCGCCTGGCCGGCCTCGAGCACCGCCGGATTCTCGAATTCCTCGGTGCAGCCGCAGCGGATGCACACCAGATGGTGGTGGTCGCGGTGGGCGTCGCTGGCCAGCTCGAAGCGCCGGCCGCCCTCCGGCAGCTCCAGCTCCTGCAGCAGCCCCATCGAACTCAGCAGCCGCAGGGTGCGGTACACCGTCGCCAGCGACACCCGGGCCCGGTCGCGCAGCAGGCGCTGATGCACCTGCTCGGCACTCAGATGGGTGCCCTCGCCGATGCGCTCGAACAGATCCAGCACCCGCTGGCGCTGGGGCGTGAGGCGCTGACCGCGGTGGTGCAGGCTGCTGCGCAGCCCGTCGCCCACCGGGCCGGAGGGGCTCAGCGGAGCCGGCAGCGGTGCTCGAGGAGAGGAGCGAACCGGCACCGTTCCATCCCTGACGCTCTCAACAATAGGCGCAATTGCAAACAGCTTCAGCCCGCCTGGGCCACCCGCCGGTCGATCCACCCATCCAGCCGGGCGCAACCGGCCCCCGCCAGGTCGGCCAGGGTCACCACCACCCGGTAGCTGAGGGCGATCGCCAGCAGCGGCGCCTCCGGCACGGCACCACCGAGGCGCAGCAGCAGGGTGGCCTCGAACACCCCCAGGCCACCGGGCGCTCCCGGCACCAACAGGCCCACGGCCCAGGCCAGGGCGAAGCCCGCCAGCCAGCTGGACCAGGCCATGGACGTGTGCAGGTCAAAGGCGAGCACGCAGCAGGCGAAGCCGGCGAAGCGCAGCAGCACGAACAGCAGTTGCACCAGCAGCGGCGGCCAGGGATAGCCGGCCAGCGCCTCGCGCAGCGACTGGTTCAGCGACGCCAGGGCCGCCGGCTCCAGCCGCAGGCGCCGGGCCTGGCGC
>JBATEO010000128.1:0-20732 GCA_049664045.1 Prochlorococcaceae cyanobacterium | reverse complement strand
CCGATGCCCGGTTCCACCAGTTCCGCTCCCTCGCCGAGTCCATCGACCTGGGCTTCCACCACCGTGGCGGGCGGGTGATCGAGCTCGAGGATTGCCGCCAGGTCGCCCGCATGGCCCTCTGGCTCGCAGCCAGCCGCATCGAGGATCCGATCTCCGCTCCCGCCGATCTCTCGCGCTGCATCCGCGGCGCCCTGCTCCATCACGCCCGTGATCTCGGCCGCACCATCCGCGTGCCGCGGCAGGAGCAGGAGAAGCCAGGCGCCTACCACCCCTGGGTGCTCACCTCCCTCGATGCCCCGCTGCCCAGCGGTGAGGGCACCCTGCTCGATCGGGTGGCTGATGAGGCACCGGCGGAGGCGTTGGCCCCACTGGGCGAAAGCCTCAGCCCTGAGGCCGCAGCGCTGGAGCAGCTGCTCGATCAGCTGCTGGCCCGCCAGGCGGCCGTGATCCGGCTGCGCCACCTGCAGGGCCTCAGCTGCAGGGAGACCGCTACTCAGCTCGACATCTCCGCCATGAGCGTCAGCCGCGATGAGCGCATGGCCCGCGCCCGGCTGCGCCAGCAGCTGCAGGCCTGAGGCCCATCGGGCCATCGCCATGCGCTCTGCCCCGTCAGGCCGGGCTCTGGTCCTGGGCCGCCACAGCAGCCGCACCGTTGCGCGCGGCAGCGGGGGCAGGGCAGAGCGCGGGTGGCGTCCGATCAGCAGCAATGCGCGGATCGAACAGGCGAAACAACAGGCTCAGGTCCTCTCCCGCCCAGCTCTCGCCTGTCAGGGTCTCCAGCTTGGTGCGCACGATCTGCTCCAGCTCCGCACCGCTGCACTGCTGCAGCAGCGCCGGCATGAACGGATCCAGCTGGGCCAGCACCAGCGGCGCGGTGCGCAGAATGCGGCGCTGCATGAAGCGCTTGGCGACCGGCTTCACCAGGGCCTCGATCAGCCCCAGCAACAGACAGGCGATCAGCAGATCAAGCAGGACTCTCATCGTTCCCAGGGCGGCGGCGGATGCACTGCCCCAGCGCGTTGCGCGGCTGGCCTGGAGACGCGTCGGAGCGGCCACCGCCGCGGCCACTGTCCATGAAGGAAGTGGCCGCCGACTGGCCCACCAGCGCCACCGCCGGCAGCACCAGGCTCCAGCGGTGCTCGCAGGTCTGCAGGTCCGGCGCGGTGTTTGGGCTGCGCTGGCTGCCTGAGGCGGTCACGGCGGAGTCCCTCTCCTGAAGACTGTTGCCAGCTGCGCGCGAACCCACTGCCAATAGCAGCTCAGGTCCAGAGGTGAGGGCTGGCGGAAGAGCCGGCAGGGTTTCGGAGGGATGCCGCGGTTGCTGCTGGCCTCAGCAATGGCGCACCGTCGAGGCATGGTGCTTGCAGACTGCGTTCCTCTCCGGGATGACCTGCACCATCCCAACGGTTCCGGCTTTCCCGATCCGCAGCGTCTGCATCCCCTTCAGGCCGAACAGGGCATCCAGCTGCCGCGGTGCCTATGCGTCGGTAGCGAGGGCCAGATCAGTGCCGCTCCACTGTGCCCACCCTGATCGGTACCTCCTGAATCGGGTGAACCACTCCATCATTCGGGCGCACGTGTCGATGCACAACTGTCATGCCCTTGTCGTCGACGGCCTCGTCACACCAGCCAATGGCTAGAGCGAGCGCAATGCTGCAACAGCCTTGGCGACAGCATAAACATCCATGTGCCCAGAGGTAAGACCGACCAGCTCCCCCAGGAGATCCCTCCCAGAGCCAAGTAGATCAGCGATAACAGGCTGTCTGAGTAGCTGAGTCGCCGCAAAACACCAGTAGGCCCACCGAGCCATCAGCTCAATGAGGGGAACAAGGAGCCAACTGAGATGGCATTCCTCAAACTCCTGGTTGAGATAATGGTCCAACCAGGGAAAGGGACCTGCCCTCTCAGCCGCAAGGCCAGACGTCTGAGGCTTTTCTCAGGGCTCCAAAGAGTTCAACCACTCGATGCGACTCAGGCTGATTGTCCTCATTAATCCACAGAATCGAGCATCACCCACCGACCATCTTTCATAACGGCATCAGGAGTTCCATCACCATCAAAGTCAATCATCTGCAGTTCATCGGTCGTTGATGGGGGCACTTGCGTGGCTGGCGTATTATGAGTGGGTCGGATTAATTCGGAGACACTGATCGAGAATCCTGCCGCCTTGGCAATCCTCACGGCGGCTTGCGCGATCTCTTGGTTTTCCAGGGCCTTTTGCAGCCGCCAGTCTTCATGAACCGCCATGAGAAACTGGTCTCTGGAAATTCTCTGAGATGCCACCGAATCATTTTCGATCGATTCTCTGAGGATAGTCGCTATTGCTGACCCTGTCAGCCTGTCTGGTCAGAACGCAGTCTCACTGGTGAGGTTCATCGGTGGCAGAAGTCTTTATCCCCTGGCGCGCATGGTTGTCTCGCTGCTGCCGGCACAACGGACAGGAGGTCCCCAGGGAAGCGGGCCTGGGCGATGTCTGCGGCATGGGCCTCATCGAGGGCCTCCACCATGTCGATGCCATCGCCCAGGGGGCTCGAGACAGGCCGCCCAAATCACGCGGCTGCAAGCAGATGGCAGGCCCGGACGGGACAGCTCCCAAGCCTGCTTCGGCTTGCGGTTCGGCAAGGTCTGCCAGTTCCGGTTTTCGGCAGGGGTGGCAAGCCTGTCGAGAGGATGTGCTTCGAACCGGCCGCCAACGCGCCCGAGATCGCCCGAAGCTCCCGCCTGGCGTGCAATCAGTGGTGGCCGCCTGACGCAACGTGCACAAAGCCGTCAGCGTTACCAAAGGCTGTCGAGCTTCGGAAGCAGCAATCCAGAGCGTTCTCGATAGGCTTCAAAATTGTCATAACGAGACAGTGACTCATCCTTCCGGCGCATGTTGGGGAGGAAGACCGCAAAGAAAAAGCCTGCCAACACGACAAAGGGTTGCCAGTGCATCGAGAGCAGGGCAAAGGATCCATAGATCAGTAGTTCGCCAAGATAATTGGTGTTGCGAGAGCGTGCGAAAAGCCCCTCGTCAATCAGGTCGCTGTGATAACGGAGAGTGTAATACTTCTGGGCATCGCTGACGTAATGCAGAAACACTCCGAAGATGTTCAGTGCCACGGCCCCCGCCACAATTGGCGCCCGGACCTCCACTCCCGAAGAGATCAATAGGAACGGCGCCAACCAATAGAGAGCCAGCACCAGCGATCCAGCAAAGGCCATACCCCAGCCAACGGGTTGCTGCCATTGCCGGTCTGGGTAGATCCAGTCCTTGAGCAGCCAGAGCAGTCCATAAGTGCCGTGCAGCGCGAGGTACACCCACGCCGCCACCGAGCCGTTGCCATAAATGCCCATCAGCGCTGCCACCACCACAGGCGTGAGCCCTTTGTGCAGGTTGATGACGTGACGCAACTGCATGACGAACCCTCAGGCGAGGCTGTGATGTCGTTGAATCCTATGCAGCACAGGCTGGGCTGCACTGGCTCGCGACGTTCCCGACAGCTTGTGCCGACGGACGCTGTCCATCCCCAGATTTCGGGAGATTTCGGAAGCGCTTGGGCCGCGTTTCTGCTGTTCGGGGGGGAATACCCCCCTCTTGAGGCAGGGGGTGAGATGTTCGATTGCTCTGCTGTGATGTCGGCTGCGGGTTGGCTGCGGTGTTGAGCTGACCGGCGGTTGGGAGGTGGTGTTCGCCTGAAGCTGGCTCCCTCGCTGCGCTCTCTCCCGCGGCCGCCGCGCCCGCCCCCGCTGGTGAATGGCGTGGGGGAGAAGCGGACGCCCGTGCGGCCGAAGACCAGCTACCACCTGAACCGGCGGGAAGGTGTACGGCCCGGCCGCTGAACGCTTCAGCGCCCATCACCCCCTGGCAGCCACCATCCTGCTGCGGGCGATGGTGGCGTTTGCCCACTCAGCGGCACGCCCGAAGCGGTATCCCTATGTTGCCGAGCCCCTGCAGTCCTGTGAGCGGCTTGCAGCCGAGATCGATGACTGGCAGGGGCTGGAAAGCCATGCGAGCTTCCTGGGTCGGCTGCGGGAGGCCTACGGGCGGCGCTGGAGCTTCTGGCAGCTGGCGGAGCGCTGAACCCCTGCACGGCTGCTCAGCGTCACTCGCTCAGCGCTTCTTGCTCAGAGTGTGTACCGAAGAATCGCGGCAACGGGAGATTCATCCGGTAGATCCTCCTTCCTCACTGCCATGACCTCACCGCCTGAGAGCAGCACCCGCCGGGCGATCTCGTCGAGGATGCCGTAGCTGTCGGCACCAGCGGCCGGTGACTCCTCGATCCGTCCGTCCGTCTCGTCAAGGCGACCGTCCATCATCTGATCCATGTCCACCAGCAGGCTCTGCACCGCCTCGAAGGTTGCAGCCCGGGCGACCTGGGCCACATCGGTGCTGGCTCGACCCTGATCGCGGCGCTGAACAAAGCGATCACGCCACTCGGCCAGCCGCTGCTGGTTCAGCCCATCGAGCACACTGCGTGCAGCCTGGGCGAGTTCACCATCGGAGAGCCGCTCGGGATTGCCCTCAATCCCGGCAGCCGCCAGATGGGGGTAGGTGTTGACCGATCGGAAGATGGCGCCAAGACTCTGTACCGCGGCCAGCACCAGGGGAACATCGCGGCCGGCGAGGCGTTCCCGCAAGGCTCGGTCGACCTGACGGGCGTACTGCCGCAGCCATACCTTTTTCCCCTCGGAGCCCATGAGCCGGCCGCGAGGCGCACGGTCGTTGATGCTCGCCTTGCCCACGGCCGAGGCCGCATCCACCGGAAGGTCTGCAAGCTGCACCGTGGCGGCCGGAAGGTCGGCCGCCACCTCGATCAGGCGCACGCCACCATCGGCAAGCGCCAGCACGTAGCCATTGTTGGTGAAACCACTGGCCCGGAGCAGGGGCTTGAGGTGAAAGCGATCGGAGACGGCCACCAGCGGTTCCACGCTGGTGGGCAACCGGTACGTGATCACGCTCTCGGGCGTGGCATAGACGAGCAGGGAGCGGGCCTGAAACCGCCAGAACTCGTCGTCCTCGATCAAGTTGTCGAAGCCCTCCTGAAGATCGGCCACTGCAGCCCGCTCAGTTCCGGCAGCCTCCAGCTGGCTGATCGCCTCTTCTGCCATTGCCCGCAGCTGGAGCCGGTCCACGTCGGTGTCGGGAGTGATCGGCGTGGTGGGGAGCACAATCGACACGCTCGGCATGTGTCGATGCTGGGCGAGCGCCTGGCGCTCCTCGCGTGTCGGCAGGTCGATATGGAGCATTCAGCGGGCCCTGGACAATCCTCACTATGGCCAGTCTGAGCTGTAGGGGTCATGCCATCACAACGCAGAAATCCGCAGAAATTCAGTCGCCTGGATTGCTCTGAACGCACCGTTCAACCCAGGCTTCACCTGGGACCAGCAGCTGGAGCCGCCTCGATCAGGTGCTGAAGGTGACCAGCCGCGAGGAGGGCATTCGGCGGTGGGCCGAGCAGAATCTGGAGGGGTTGCAGGTGTGTCATCGGCTGTGGTGATCGCCATCCCCTGCATCACGCACATGGCATTCAGGAGACAATCCGCAGAGCAATGCTGGGAATGAAGAAGAACAGCAGGATGCCGATCTTGTAGAGGCCGAGCAGGAGAAAAACCTGCTCAGCCACCTCAGCCTTGCTCAGGCCAAAGAGGCGCTCGATCAGGCCTCCGTACCAGCGCCGGTGCCGCCGGTAGGCGATGAACCAGATGGTCGCCACCGAATAGTGCAGCACGGTCGACCACTCCAGTGCCTGCCGCAGCGTATCGATCTCCATCGTCTGCAGCTCCACCCCCTTGCCTTCACCGTAGGAGTGCGGTCGCCGCGGCCCGCTCCAGACACAGGCATGGGCCGCTCCTACCCTTGGCATGGCATTTCCCGAGCGATGCAACGCGCTGAACTGCTGGGCCTGGCTCCCACGATCCAGGCGATCGCTGAGGCCCATGGCGCCACGAACCTGGCCGCGTTCGGCTCGGTGGCCCGTGATCAGGCCGGCCCCGCCAGCGATCTCGATCTGCTGGTCGATCTGCCCCCCCGCACCGGGCTGCTCGAGCGGCTGGCCCTCAAGCATGCGCTCGAGGACGCGCTGCACTGCCGGGTGGATCTGATCCGCCGCCGCAACCTCCGCCCAGAAGCGCTGGCAGAAGCGGAGCGGGATGCCGTGCCGCACGGATGACCTCCCGGGATCGCACCGCCCTGCAGGACATCCTCAGGACGATCCACCGGATCGAGGGGTTCCCCATTCCGGACCAGCAGACCTTCTCCGCTACGGACGTCCTGCAGGATGCGGTGATCCGCTGCCTGCAGGTGATCGGAGAGGCCACCAAGCGGCTCTCCCGCGATCTGCGCGCCCAGAATCCGGAGATTCCCTGGCGGGAGCTGGCCGGCATGCGTGATGTGCTGATCCACGCCGTCGACCGGGTGGATCTCGAGGAGATCTGGGTCACCCTGAAGGAGCAGCTCCCCTGCCTGAAGGAGCAGATCGAGACCCTGCTGGAGGAGTGAAGCCCCGAAACCCCTCTGCTGGATCGGCCCCAGCTCACATCGATGCTCGCTGGAGGGGCGGGGGGTTCAGCCGGGCCCTCTGTTAGGAGGAAGGGAGTCCACTGATCCCTGGGTCATGCGAACGCTCAATGCACTTGCAGTTCTGGCTTTGTCTGGTGTGGCCTTGTCCCTTGCCTCCGGCGATGTCTGCCTGGCACGTCCGAACCCCGGGGGGATCGGTGGGCCGGCATCCGGGGCAGGTGTGGCTCCTGGGGCAGGGTTCGGTGCGGCAGGGCCTGGCCTGTATCGAGAACCAGGGGTAGGAGTCGGTGGTGCCGGCGGCCCCGCCTCCGGCGCAGGGGTCTTGCCTGGCGCGGGTGTGGGCGAACCTGGCCTCGGCGTGGAATCACGGCCCGTGGAGAATCCTGGTGGTCTCGGTGGGCCTGCCTCCGGAGCCGGGGTTCGCCCTGGAGCGGGATTCGGGGCACCAGGCGCGGGGATGTATCGGCGCTGATGTAACTGAGCGTACAGATCTGGACAGCAACGGTGACAGGAAAGCCTGCATAGGCCTCCGCTGAAGGGACGGACACCCGCCCCTTCTGGACCTGGAAACCATCAGCCAGGCCATTAGCTTTCGCCGATCAACGCTTCTTCCCCATAGTCCTTAACGGATCTGAACTTCTCGCCAAGGTCAAGGAGCTCGGTGTTGCCAGCAAGTCCGAACTGGTGCGGCAGTGCGGTTACGTGAGCACCAAGAAGGGCGCCATCGAACGCCTTGACTTCACTGCTTTCTACGAGGCCCTGCTGGAAGCCAAGGGCGTGACCCTCGGTGAATCGGGTCAGGGCCGAGGGAAGGGCGGCCGCACGCTCAGCTACGAAACCAAGGTGCAGTTCAATGCCCACCTGTTGGTGGGCATTGAACTGCACCGCCCAGCTGGGGCTGCAGCCCGGTGACGAGTTCGAGATCAAGCTGGGCCGCAGGCAGATCAAGCTGATCCCCATCGGTGGGGCCGATGAGGAAGAGACTGGCGTGGCTGCCGCGTGATGGGTGATGACGGCCGCGGTCTCCGGATCGCGACTGTCAGCACACTCGACACCAGACGACGGCGTCATCCCGACGCCGGCAGGAGTGCCGTCCCTACGCCACAGGAACTCCATACAACCCCCGGTCCAGGCTGGGGGTCTCTGTTGGTCATGGCCCGAGATGGTGCAGTGTGCGGACTGTTCAACCAGGCAGAGCTCAGGGCAACGGGCACAACAGCTCGCTTGGTAGCCGGCAGGTGCGCCACTCGCCGTTGCCTGTGCGTACTTCCGCGCCGATCAGGGAGCACTGAGGGTCCTGATCGATGCGTTGCTCTATCCAGGCCACGGCATCACCAATCGCCTCATCCAGACTGGAGTAGTCGGCATCGAGCTGCCGGTGGGGGGCGCAGCAACTGTCGATCAGGCGATAGATCCGCTCGCAGGTGGACTGCCGGAAAGCAACCCGAATCATTTTCTTTGTAATCCAGTGTTCATCCTGAGACCTCTCCCTCTATCCCGCTGTGTCGTGCCACACCGTTGTCTGGCACGAGTGGCGACCAGGAGCCAGGAGATGACCCAGAAGTCACCTTACATCCGCACGGAGCAGAGGGGAGGACTCGAGGGGAGCGTCAGCTGAGAGCAAAGGCCACACGTGAAACAACGCCCGGAGATGAACCCCGGGCGTTGATATGCGTTCGTTGTGCCTCCCTCACCGAAAGGGTGGTGCTGAACCCACTGCTGCACAACCCATGTCCCTGGCAGCAGTCATGACC
Source organism: Prochlorococcaceae cyanobacterium (assembly GCA_049664045.1). Taxonomy (GTDB): domain Bacteria; phylum Cyanobacteriota; class Cyanobacteriia; order PCC-6307; family Cyanobiaceae; genus NIES-981. The sequence goes on along the minus strand of JBATEO010000128.1, from coordinate 12,476 downwards.
ATCAGATCAAGAATGAGCGAATTGTGGGGCCGGAGCTGCTGGCGCTGGCACCTGGGGCCAGGTGTCGAGTGTGATGTTCCATGCAATCCTGGGCACCTGAGGCTAGGCCGTTGGCGGTGCAATGGACGGCGTCGGGCCTGGAAAGCCCTGAGGCCAGGACCATCAAAGATCCGTTCAGAATGCTGGAGCAGGGGCCGGATCGTCAGCGCGCTCCTGCTGACTGCTCGGGGGGGCTGTCTTCCATCCGTGGAGCCTCCGAATCCCATTGCAGCCACCTTCGCTCTTGCAGCTGTCGGGGGCAATGGGTGTTGATGCTCATTGCCTTGCCCAGGGGATCGATTCGGCTTCGTCTTCATGGTCTTTGCAGATCGCAGTACTTGCCCCTTTGGTGGCGCCACCTATCCTTCGAGAGGTGATTTGCAGCCCCGGCGAACTCCCCGGGGCTTTTTTCCCTTCAATTCCGCCAGTTCCTTGCTCTATCAGACTGGACGGCAGGGCATGACCCTGTGACCTGATGGATTCTGCCCAGGCTGCGCATGTGCTGCTGATCGCTACCGCCTTGTTGGCTACAGTTGTGGCCTGCTCCCGGATCTCGTTAGTAAACACAGGACTGTTCTGGTTGCTGGCTGAAGAATAGTTTCCAAGTTGTCGCTGGAGATGTCAGTGGAAGTTGCGAAAGTGGTGGCGCAGACTTGTTGGCTTGGAGATCCTGCATTCCACTGATTCAGCCAATGGCCTCTGAAAAAACGCCAATCACGTTGGCATAGGCGAAGCCATCCTTCCAGTGGGCACTTAGGTCGAGCGGGCGTGTGTGTCGCCGATGCGATGTTTTCCCCTTGCGAGACTGCCGTGCAACGAACTCCTTGCGGTCGCCTCCATGGTGTGCCTCCATCACGAGAGCCACCGGCCTTGTCCCTTTGGATCATTGACACTAGGACAGCAGAGAGAAGGGATGCAAAGCCTGATTGAAGACCCTGATCTAGAGGTAATGAGCTCGTGTTGAGGAAGCCAGAGGCGACCAGAGAGGCGACCAGAGATCAAGCGGTCCTGATGCCGCTGTTGCTCAGAGCTGACATCAGAAGTCTGGAAGATTTTCAGGCCAGTTGCGGAAGTACGATGCAGATCGTGACTGCTGGCCTGCGGTACTTGTCGCACCATTTCAGCCAGTCCAAGGCTCTCGCTGAGATAGCGAAGGCACTTGGCAGCACGGATGAGTGTCTGTTGGTCAGCGTTGATCAGATCCGCGGCATGACGCCAGCGGAGCCGTTGCAGGAGTACCGCCTCAACAAACTGTTTGCTGCCCTGACTGATCAGCCGCGCCAGGGATTGAGCCGGGCCATCCGTGCCTGTGGACTGGGAGAGACCCGCGAGGTGGTCACACTGTTTGAGAGGACGTTCGGGATCGACATGCCGTTGTTCCTGCTCACCTGTCGCCGAGCCGCCGATGACCGCGTGTTCCGTCGACGGCGTCCAGATCCCGATGCACTGGTGCTGCCGACCTGAGGTGGTGACCCTGCTTGCAGGGCGATGCTCCAGCGGTGGGAAGTGGACCATGACCGCCGGATCATCATTGATCAGCGCGATCGTCCCGCTCAGCCTTGCCGGCACCACCTCCCCCTTGGGTTGGCGCACCGGCACGCCGTGGCTGCCGTTGAAGCGGGGGTAGCGGCGAGAGAGACGGCATCCGCACAGCAGCATCGTCGCAGGTTCGCTCAGCCGCAGCTCATAGGACACCGGGCCCGTGCCCAGATGCGCCCCGTCCCAGAGCCAGCCGTGGTGGCTGCCCCTCCGGCTGGAGAGATGGTGACGTGCACGCCAGCTGGCAGCTCAAGCGGCTGTGGACCTGCAGCAGATGGATCGGGATCCGGCAGTGATCGGTGCGCAGCCTAAAGATCATGGCCTGATCTCAGTCCGGACTGCCTCAGCCGCAGAGCGCCGCCACGAGCAACAGCCGGCTTCAAAGCACCGGTAACCGGCTGCGCGAAGACTCGCTGCCGCCAGCCCCCCGGCTGAGCTCCCGGGCGAAGGTGCTCAACCTGTCAACTCGTCCGGCGACGCCGAGGCAGCAGCAACAGCAGGCCTGATCCGATCACCAGCAGGGTGAGTGCACCCAACAACGCGGAGTAGTAGGGCTGGAGATTGATCGGTCCAAAGCGGCCGGTGTGGATCTTGAGCAGCCAGAACGCGTCAATTCCCTGCTCCAGCAGAAGGCTGTAGAGCGACCCGCTCACTGCCGTGACCAAGAGGGGTGCAGCAGCCAGAGGTACCACCCAACGATGCAGGCGACGTGTCGTGCGATCAGTGGAATGCCCCACGGCCGCTACTCCTGCCGCAGCTCCTGATGGAGGTGCGCCTCATTGCTGCAGGGCATCCATAGGCCGTTGTTCTGGTGTGTGCCCTTGCAGCCCAGCTGGCGGGCACGTTGCTCGGCCTCCGCCTGGGTCTTGTAGAGCCCTCTGCTGTGGGCCTGCACAGCTGCAGGAGTCAACGCCACGGGAATCAGCACGGCCGCCGTGAAGAGAAGCAGGATCCGGGATGGTGTCATCGGTCGTCTCAGAAGCTGAACAGGGAATCGAACTTGACGTACTCGGGCTTGTTCAGACCCTCATGCCGCAGCATGCGCCTGAGCTGGATGATCTCCTGGCGCTGCGCCACGATGATCTGGCGCGCCAGTCGCAGGATGGTGGGATTGCTGGATTTCTCCAGGGCGTCGTGAGCCATTTCCAGAGCACCGCCATGGTGCTCGATCATGCTCTCGAGAAACCACACCACCCGATTGGCCCTGGTCGGTGTGCTGGTCATCATCTGCATCGCCTGCTTGTGCGCTGGGCTCATGCGCACCAGGGCAGCCATGGCGTCGGGGTCACCCCCCTGCTGCAGAACAACGGGGTAGACGGGTGCCTCGGGATACCAGGCCTTCCGCCACTGGCCCATGGCCCCGATCTCCTGGGCCTGATCGCGCCAGATCGTCCTGGCCAGCGCTCCCACGCCGGGCGCGCCGACGTCGAAGACAAATTCGCTCATCCGCAGCGCTCCGGTGTGGTGTTGCACCATCGCGTCCAGGAAGCGAAGGTCGTAGGTCGCACCGGCCGGACCGACAGCATGGCCATGGGCGTCATGACTTCCGTGATCTCCGGCGGAGGGAGTGACCGGTCCGTGATGGTGATGGTCCATGCCGCCCGGCATGGAGGGTGACGGCTGGGCCCAGCCAAGCCCAGGAGTCCAGAGGGCGATCGCGGCAACGAGCGGGAAAAATCGGCGCACGGACAGCAGGAGGCGAGTGGACCTATCATCAAGTCTCCATACGATGGAGAGTCAAGGGTGGTCGGCATTCGGTCCGCAGGCCAGCAGATCGGCGCGGTCGCTGAGCGCTCCGGCGTTTCGGTCAAGACCATTCGCTTCTACTGCGACCAGGGACTGCTGCACCCGGCCAGCCGCAGTGAAGGCCGCTACCGCCTGTTTGATGAATCGGTGTACGAGGAGCTGTCCCTGATCCGCACCCTGCGGGCCATGGAAATCCCGCTGCACACGATCCGCTCGGTGCTGGAGGCACGGCACTCCGGCCTCTGCACCTGCGAGAACCTGCAGGCCACCATCCGCAGCAAAGCCAGCGAGATCCAGCAGCGCATCGAGGATCTCCAATCCCTGCAGGCCGAGCTCAGCAAGATGCTCAGGGACTGGGAGTCCTGTGGTGGTCGGAGTGCCACGTCAGCGAAGACCCCCGGATCATCGAGACCCTGAATCCCTGAACGCTGTCGCCCTTGGCCGGCTCCTGCTGGCAGACCGTCACTAGGTTGCTCATCAGAAGCTGCCTCCCCGGATGGCCTTCGCAGACACCGATGCACAGCCCGCCTGCTGCTCCACCCGGACAGGCGAGCGAGCGACCGACCGCGGGAATGACGGTGGACATGACGGTGAGGTGTCGGCGATCGACCGGGAGCTGGCGCGGGAGCTCAGCGGCCTGCGCCGCCAGCTGCGCCGCGCGGTGCTGCTCACCGCCCTGCTGGTGCTGGCGAGCCTGCCGCACATGCTGGGGCTGCACCTGAACTGGCTGCCGGGATGGTTCAGCGGCGCCTGGAGCCAGCTGATCCTGGCCACCCTGGTGCTGGCGGGCAGCGGCGGTCCGATCTTCTCGGGAGCCTGGCGAGCCTTCCTGCGCCACCGCGCCGACATGAACACGCTGGTGGCCACCGGTGTGGGCATCGCCTGGCTCGCCTCCCTGCCGGCCACCGTGGCACCGGCCTGGCTGCGGGCGCAGGGTCTGCCGGCCGACCTCTACTACGAAACCGCCGCGGTGATTCTCACCCTGGTGCTGCTGGGCCAGTTCCTCGAGGCCCGTGCCCGCGGCCAGACCTCCGAGGCGATCCGCCGGTTGCTGCAGCTGCAGCCCCCCACCGCCCGGGTGCAGCGGAGCGACGGGGTGGTGGAACTGCCCGTGTCCGGGGTGCAGCCTGGCGAGCAGGTGCTGGTGCGCCCCGGCGAGACGGTGCCGCTCGACGGCGAAGTGGTGGAGGGGGGCTCCTGGGTGGAGGAGGCCCTCCTCACCGGCGAATCGACGCCGGTGCGCAAGCAGCCCGGCGACGCCGTGGTGGGCGGCTCCCTGAACCGCAGCGGCAGCTTCGCCTTCCGCGTCACGCGGGTGGGCGGCGACACGCTGCTGGCCCAGATCGTCGAACTGGTGCGCCAGGCCCAGAGCTCCCGCACCCGGGTGCAGCGCCTCGCCGACCAGGTGACGGCCTGGTTCGTGCCGGCGGTGATCGCGATCGCCATCGGCTCCTTCGTGGGGTGGTTCCTGGCGAGCGGCAATGCCCTGCTGGCCAGCCTGTTCCTGGTGAGCGTGCTGGTGATCGCCTGCCCCTGCGCGCTCGGCCTGGCCACCCCCACCTCGATCATGGTGGCCTCGGGCAAGGGGGCGGAGAACGGCCTCATCTTCCGCAGCGCCGAGGCGCTCGAAACCGCCGGCGGTCTGCGCACGCTCGTGCTCGACAAGACCGGAACGCTCACGCGCGGTCGCCCCGAGGTGACCGATGTGCAGCGTCTCACCGGTGGCGTTCTGGAGGCCCGTCGGTTGTTCGCGATCGTCGCCGCCGTCGAGGAGCGTTCCGAGCACCCCCTCGCCGAGGCGGTTGTGACCCATGTGCGCCGGCAGCACCCGGATCTGGCGCCGCTGCCGGTGGACGACTTCGAGGCCGTCGCCGGTCGGGGGGTGCGGGCCCGGGTGCAGGGGCGGCGGGTGCGGATCGGCACGCCGCGCTGGCTCGCCGAGGAGCCCGCCCCGGAAGCTGCTGCTGCACCGGCCGCCAGCACCAACGAACTGGATCAACTCGCCGCCGAACTGGAGGCGCGGGCCTGCAGCACCGTGGTGGTGGAGGTGGACGGACGATCGGAGGTGGTGCTGGGCATCGCCGATCCGCCGCGGCAGGAGGCCGCCGCCGCCGTGGCCGCCCTCAAGCGTCTGGGGCTGGCGGTGGTGATGCTCACCGGCGACGCCCGCCGGACCGCCGAGGCGATCGCCGCCCAGGTGGGCATCGAGCGGGTGATCGCCGAGGTGAAGCCCGCCGACAAGGCGGCGTTGATCCGGGAGCTGCAGGAGCGCAGGGAGGGCCCGGTGGGGATGGTGGGAGATGGGATCAACGACGCGCCCGCCCTGGCCCAGGCCGATGTGGGCTTCGCGATCGGCACCGGCACCGACGTGGCCATCGCCGCCAGCGACGTGACCCTGCTGGCCGCCCGGCTGGCGGGGGTGGTTGCCGCGATCGAGCTGAGCCGCGCCACCCTGACCAACATCCGCCAGAACCTCGTCTTTGCCTTCGCCTACAACGTGGCGGGCATTCCGGTTGCCGCGGGGTTGCTGTTCCCGTTCACCGGCTGGCTGCTCAACCCCATGCTGGCCGGGGCTGCCATGGCGTTCAGCTCGGTATCGGTGGTCAGCAACGCGCTGCGGCTGCGCCGCTTCCGCCCCCGTCCCCTGCCAGCCGCCCGATGACCCCGATGACGATGGCCGACCCGGCCTGGCGGACGATCGCCCAGCCGCTTGCCTTGAAGGTGCTGGTGGCGCTGGGGGGCGTGGGGCTGATCGCCCTGGAGCTGTGGTGGTTCCTCGGGCGGCATGGCAAGACTGCCGCGGCCGTAGCGGAGAGCGGCGTGCAGACGGTGCGGATCACGGTGCAGGGTGGCTATACCCCGGCGCGGGTGAGGTTGCGGGCGGGGCAACCGGTGCGGCTGGTGTTCCACCGCCTTGATCCGAGTGCCTGCGTGGCCAAGGTTGTGGTGCCCGACCTGCAGCGCAGCCTCGATCTGCCGCTCGACGGCGAGGCGACACTCGATCTGCCGCCGCTGGCCCCGGGGCGCTACCCGTTCCACTGCGGAATGGCGATGGTGCGCGGCGAGCTGGAGGTGGTGAACGCCTGAGCCGGTTCAGGCATCGATCTGCAGATTTCCCATCATGCCCAGCTCCTCGTGGTCGAAGATGTGGCAGTGGTAGACCGTGCGGCCGGGGAAGTCAGCGAAGCGGGTGCGGATCCGCACCGTTTCCCCCGGCCGCACCAGCACCACGTCCTTCCAGGCCCGATAGGGCTCGGGAGTGCCATTGCGACTGATCACCTGGAACGGGTTGATGTGCACGTGGAAGGGGTGATCCATCACGCCGGTGTTCACCACCTCCCAGTCCTCGGTGTCGCCGAGCCGCACGCGGGTGTCGGTGCGGTGGTGGTCATAGGGGCGGCCGTTGATCAGGAACACCATGCCCTGGCCCGGTGCCATGCCGTGGTTGAGCTCGAAGCGTCGGCTGCGCACCGGTTCCGGCAGGGGCTCAACCGGCAGGAGTCGCCGCGGCAGAGGCAGGGGGGCGACGGATCCTGCGTAGACCAGGGTGGCGATCGAGACCTGGCCCTGCGAGGCACGGCCGGATCCGGGGCCCATTCCCATGCCCATTCCGCGGCCGGGGCCCATGCCCATGCCGCCCATCATTCCGCCGCCGGCTCGGGCGTAGGGGAGGTTCAGCAGCCGGTGGCGGCCACCGGTGCGGTTGGCCTGCACCAGCACCTCGGAGCGCTCGCCGGGGGCCAGCAGCAGCTCCTCCAGCTCCACCGGCGCCTCGAGGGCGCCGCCATCGGTGGCGATCAGGTGGAAGGGATGGTCCTCCAGGGCCAGCCGCCAGAAACGGGCATTGGAACCGTTGACGATCCGCAGCCGCAGCAGGCCGCCGGCCGGCACCGACAGCTCCGGGTTCACCTGACCGTTGACGGTGAGGACGGAGCCCTCCCGCCCCAGCATCATCCCCATGCCCATGCCCATCCCGGCGACCTCCGAGCCGTTGGGGAGATCCTTGAGGAACAGCACCTGCTCCTGGGCTGCCTCAACTTCGGGGATGCGGTCGAGGGCGCCGCGCACGATCAGCACCCCGCCCAACCCCCCGAACACCTGATCGGCCACCGTGCCGTGGCGGTGCGGGTGGTAGTAGAAGGTGCCGGCCGGATGGTCTGACGGCAGGCGGAAGTCGTAGGACTGGCTGGATCCGGGAGCGACGCTGAGAAACACATTGTCGGCCTGACCGCCGGGCGGGATATGCAGGCCGTGGTAGTGCAGGTTGGTGGGCTGATTGAGGCGGTTGTGCAACCGGATGCGCACGGCATCCCCCGCCTGCAGTTCCAGCAATGGCCCGGGCAGCAGCCCGTTGTAAGTGAGCGCCCGTGCCGGCCCACCGGGGATCGAGACCACCGTCTCGGCGGCGGTCAGATCCAGCTCCAGCAGGCCGGAACCGGAACGGAGGCGGGAGGTGGCAGCGGCATAGAGGGGATCCGAGCGGTGGGGATTGCCGGAGCGTCCCAGCAGCACCGCACCTGCGGCAGTGGCCGTAGCCCCGGCCGCCAGGGTGAGGAAGGAGCGTCGGCCCAGGTGCAGTCCTGGCATTGAATCAGGCCCCCATTCGCTGGAACGGGCGCGCCACACCGTCACCAGTGAACGAGAAGACCGTGTAAGGCTCGCTGCGCAGTGGGGACTCCATCCCGGGCGAACCCAGCGGCATCCCGGGAACCGCCAGTCCGGCGACAGCAGGGCGCTGCTGCAACAGTTTCCGGATCGCCGTGGCCGGAACATGCCCCTCGATCACGTAGCCCGCCACGGTGGCGGTGTGGCAGGACGACAGCTCAGCGGGAACCCGATGGGTGTGCTTGACCGCGGCCAGATCCTCCACGACGTGGTCCGTCACGGTGAAGCCCGCGGCCTTCAGGTGATCCAGCCAGCCCTTGCAGCACCCGCAGCTGGCTGAGCGATAGGCGTTCACCAGAAGGGGGGCGGCCGGAGCGGGACGCAGCTGCCGGGCTCCCAGGGCCGCCAGACCGGCCGTCGCCAGCAGGGCGGCCAGAGCGAGGGCAAGGCGGTGCCCGCGTGGGGTTCGGCGACCGGCACTGGATGACGCGGATGGATCGCTGCGCATGGCCCGAGCAAGCGGCATCCCCAAACCGTAAACACTCCCTTCGCTGGAGAGTCAAGGCCCCAGGAAGGGCCTTCACGTTTCTGCAGCTTCAGCCGGCCACGACCATCACTGCCCCCATCAGGGTCATGATCAGGTTCTCGGCAAAGCTCACCACCCCGAGTGGCGCCTTGGAGTTGCCGCCCACACACGCGCAGTTCAGGGCAAGGCGGTCGATGAACACCGCCTTGCCCACCGACACCATCCCCATGGCGCCCAGAAGGATGGCTGTCGCACCGATCAGCCGGGCAGCCATGACGACATCCGGGCGCAGCACGATGCCGAGACCCACCAGGAGTTCCACTCCGGGGTAGAGGCGCCCCCAGGCGTGCCAACGCTGGGTGAGCAGGTCGTACTTGCGGAAGCTGGCGGCGAAGGCCTCCACATCCATGAGCTTGAGCATCGCCAGCAGGCAGATGGAGATGCCCATGAAACCGCTGATGCCTCCCGCCAGTGCCAGATCCATCAGGGCCGCGGTGGCGAACACGGCGATCACGGGCGTGTAGGAGAACTCGGGGGCTTCCGGCCGCGCCCCCAGCCGCGCCGCCAGGTCGGTGTAGCCGCCGATCCGCTCCTCACCCGCGAAGACCTGGGGGGTGGTGGCCACCCCGTGGGATGCCTTGAAGGCTGCCACCTCCTGCACGCTGTGGAGGGGATGGTCCTCGAACGGGATATGGCGCTCCTCGAGCAACCGCACCGCCTTGAGCCCCCACGGGCAGGCGTGATCGGGCAAGTCCATGCGGAAGAGGCGCACGTGACGAAGAGAGGAGGAAGTCATGAAGACACCGGCGACAGGGAAGGACTCCTACCCTTGACTCTCCGGTTACTGGAGAGTCAAGGGCGGGGATGTCCGGCATTCCCGTCCGACCCATGCGCGGCCCTGCACGGCAGCGGCTTGAAGGTCTCCAGTCCGCCTTTGCCCGCTGCGCCGCTCCCCCAACGAGGGCTGGCTCAGCAACGGCCGCCAGGTGCTGCACTTCCGCCCCACCCGCTGGAGCCGCCACAACCAGGTGCTGGAGGTCACCTCCGTTGAGCTGCTGCCGGGTCAACCGGTGCCGCTGTTCAAGCGGCGCCGGGAGCTCACCCGCGAGGAAGCCATCCGGCTCTGGGCCCAGAAGCGCCGGGAGGGGTGGCAGACCTGCGGGCCGCAGTGGTGAGCGCCATCCTCGATCGCGCACCTGGTGATCAGGAGACAAGCCGCAGGGCAATGCCGGTCAACGGTCCCAGTGTGCCTTTCCTTCAGGGTCTGGATCTGGAGCTGAGGATTGAAGTCGAAGCAGTTGGTGCTCGAGAACGGCGATGCGCTCCCGCAGGGGCCGTTCCCGCTCTTCCACTTCTGCTGCCGTGAACCGGGGCGTGATGAACTGCGGGCAGTTCCAGTCGAATGCCTCCACCCTGATGCGAAAGAGGCGCTCCACCGAACCCGCCTCGGAATCCTGCGGCCGCAGCCAATGCCCCTGGATCGTGGCTGGTTCCGCGTCCATCGGTACCACCTCGGCCTCGCCATCGATCTTGAGCCGCCGCCGGGCGGCGTAATCCATCAGGAAAAGGGCCACCCGCGGATCGCCGCGCAGATGACCGGTGGTGAGCAGTTGTCGGTTGCCGGCGTAATCGGCAAAACCCAGGGTGCGCTCGTCGAGCACCCGCAGGAAACCGACGGGCCCGCCGCGGTGCTGTAGGTAGGGCGCCCCCGCCTCGGTGAGGCTGGCCAGGTAGAAGCTGTCACGGGCGCCGATGAAGGCGATCTCCTTGGCCCCGAGACGATCGGGCTCCGGTGCGTCCGGCACCGCATAGGTCTTCTGCCCATAGGCCCTCTGCTGGGCCTCCCCCACGGCAGGGGTGAGATGGCGATGGAGGTAGTGCTGACTCATGGCGGGGTCCGCGTTCAGGCGTCCAGACCCTTGATCGGGATGTAGCCCGGCAGGACCTGGATGCGTGCGATCCAGGCGCGCACGTTGGGATAGGGAACCAGATCGATGCCACCATCCCCCGCCAGGGCCACATAGGGGAACACGGCGAGGTCAGCGATGGTGGGGCGATCCAGCTCCAGCCAGAGCCGACCGGCCAAATGCCGCTCCAGTTGATCGAGGATGAAGGCGGCCTTCTCGTGGGCGCGCTCGATCGGGATCGCCTTGACGCCGAACAGGTGGTGGAGACGCGCACTCTCGGGGCCCTGCCGCACCTCACCGGCGGCGGTGGACAGCCAGCGCACCACCCGGGACTGCTTGAGGGGGTCGGTGGGAAGCCACTGGCCATCTCCCTGGCGGGCCGCGAGGAAGAAGAGGATCGCCTGGGCGTCGCCGAGGATGGTGTCACCGTCTTCCAGAACGGGCACCTGGCCGAAAGGGTTGAGGGCGAGGAAGTCGGGATGTTTGTGCTCGCCTTTCATCAGGTCAACGCGCACCCACTCGTAGGGCACACCGAGCAGCTCAAGCAGGAGTCGCGCCTTGTAGCTGTTGCCGGAGAGTTCGTGGCCGTGGAGACGAAGCATGGCGGGGAGGGCTGAGGGGCTGGAGGCGAGAGCAGCAGCCAGGGGTGCCACAAGGGTCCAGATCAGGAGCGAAATCCGAGACGCTGGAACCGAGCAAAGTAGACCGACCTGTCTGGCCGCATGCAAGGTAGCAGACTGTTCTGTCTATCTTCTAGGGTGGGTGCAGATCGTGACCGTCATGGCTGAGCGGGCCACCACCACCAGGCCATCGCCGGCCCGAACTTCTGCGGCCAAGGTTTCCGCCAAGCGGGAGGCCCTGCTCAGCACCGCGCAGGATCTGTTCGCCCGCCAGGGCTATCGGGCCGTGGGCATCGACACCCTGCTCGCCGAGGCCGGCGTCGCCAAGATGACCCTGTACAAACAGTTCGGCTCGAAGGAAGAGCTGATCGCCGCCGTGCTTGAGCGCCTGGCGGGGGAGATCACCTCCAGCCTCACCACCCGCCTGGCAACAGCACCCGGCGGCAGCCATGGCCGGATCCTGGCGGTCTTCGACTGGCTGGCCGGCTGGGTGCGGTCGCCGGCGTTTCACGGCTGCCTGTTCATCAAGGCGGCCAGCGAATACCCCGGGCCCGGCGATCGGCCTCGCCAGGCGGCGGAAGCCTTCAAGGCCGGCTGCCGGGAGTTGCTGGAGGAGCAGTGCCGCGAACTGGGCATCGCCGATCCGCAGCGCCTGGCCCGCCAGCTTCATCTGTTGCTGGAAGGTGCCCTGGTGCTCAGCTTCCTCGAGCGCGATCCCCAGGCCGCCACCCACGCCCGAGACGCTGCCGCGGTTCTCCTCGCCGCTGCCTGAGTGCGAGTCCGACTCCAGGCGTTGCGCATCAACAAGCCTGTTCTTCGGCGCTCATGGCTCACCTTCAGCGCGTATAGGCAGATGACCATCAGCACGAAATCGGGTGTGCCTCCTTGCCGTGTTTCCGCTTGCGAGAAGCGTTGATAACCCTCCCATACGCCGTGAAATCTCAGCCATCCAAGCCAGAAACTGTTGGAACGATCTCATTGGATTGACGATACTGTGGACGGCATTGACCTTCGAGCCGCGTCGCCCAACCTGTCGTTTTGCTCTGGCCGCAAATGCAGAACACTCTGGCTCGCTACTTGCGCTTCACCGCACACCCAACTTGGATCCACGATGAATACCCAGCGATTCTTCAAAGCCGACGACTTTCTGCAGCCGGCAGATGGTGAGCCGATTCGCTCCGTCATCAGCGAGTCGGCTGACGCCGTCATCGTTGCTTGGCATGTCAAACCTGGCCAGACAATCCCGGCGCACGTTCACCCAACAGGGCAAGACACCTGGACGATCCTCTCAGGACAAGGGCAGTACCAAATTGCAGCAACGGCAGCGTCCATTCCGATCGCGCCAGGAGATGTGGTGGTGGCGCACCGCGGTGAAGTCCACGGCGTCTACAACAACGGGAGCGAGCCTTTGGTGTTCGTCTCCGTCGTGGCTCCTGCGGCATCGGGCTTCGAGCCGCTGTAGGCCTCTTGCAGGTCTGGTTGCAGGTCTGGAGC
>JBATEO010000127.1:0-4156 GCA_049664045.1 Prochlorococcaceae cyanobacterium | reverse complement strand
TGGTGGCGCAGCGGCGACGCCGGCCGGCTGGGCACGGGCGGCCTGGAGCTGCTGGGCCGGCTGGATGGCGCCATCCACAGCGGCGGTGAAACCGTGTTCCCGGAACAGCTGGAGCAGCGCCTCACCGCGGCGGCGGCGGTGGCGCACCTGCCGCTGCAGGCGGTGCTGTTGCTGGCGGTGGCGGATCGCGAGTGGGGCCAGCGGCTGGTGGCCCTGGTGCGCCCCTGCGAGCCCCAGCAGGGGGCAGGGCTGCTGCCACGGCTGCAGCACATCTGCGCCGACTGGGCTCCGGCGGAGCGGCCCCGCCGCTGGCTGCTGTGCCCGCAGCTGGCGCCATCGCCGCTGGGCAAATGGCAACGGGCCCGTTGGCAGCGCTGGCTGACGGCGCTAGAAGCGGGGCACGCCGATCTCAGCGCCTGCGCCGATGAGCACCTTCAGCGAGAGTGAAATCAGCAACAAGAAGCTTGCGGCGGGTCTCACCGGCATCTTCCTGGGTCATCTTGGCATCCATAAATTTATTCTTGGCTACACTACGCCTGGAATTATTATGCTAGTTGTCGCCTATGTTGGCGGAATCTTTACTTGTGGCGCCTCTTGGGCTGTTATCTCAATTATTGGGCTTATTGAAGGCATCATCTATCTCACCAAGACCAACGCTGAGTTCGAGGCGATGTACCTTGATGCCGAGAAGCCTTGGTTCTGAGTTGGCTGGCCGGGCTCGCAACCCCCGGCTGCCTGTGCTGGTGCTGCTGGGGGCGGCGGTGCTGAGCACCGGGCTGATGGGGGCCCATCCGGCCGAAGGCCTGCAGCTGCCTCTGGCGGCTGTGTTGGCAGCCCTGCTCCCCCTCCAGCTGGCGGCGCTGTTCTATGCCGTCCGCCGCCGGCAGGACTGGCCCGGCCTCAGAGCGGCTGAACGCCCTGCCCCAGACCTGAGGCCTCCAGCCAGCGGCTGATCGGATCCGGCAGCGGGCAGCGCCGGCGGCTGGCGGCCTCGATGGCCAGGTGGCGGCTGAGGGCCCGGGCCGCCTCCCGCTCGCCGCAGTGGAAGGTGTAGTGCAGTTCGAAGCAGCCGGGATCGAGGCGCCGGGGCTCCAGCCGGATCAGCAGCGCATCGCCGCACACCAGCGGCGCCCGGTAGTCGGCCTGGCAGTGCACCACCGGCAGGGCGACGGTGGGCACTGAGGTGCCCGAGCCTGCCACGGCGGCCGGAAACACCTCGGCGGCGGCGATGCCGAAGCGCTCCAGGCTCTGCTCGTAGGCCTCGTGGCACCAGTGCAGCAACCGGGGAAAGTGCAGGACCCCGGCTGCGTCGGTGTCGCCGAAACGCACCGTGCGGGCGAGCAGCAGCCAGCTGGAGGGATCCATGGGCGCCATGCTCCCACCTCTGGCACCATGCCTGGCAACCGACCACTTCTCCTTGGCAGCCCCAGCCGCCTACGAATCCCCCAGCATCAGCCGCAGCTGGGAGGCCTTTCTGGCCCATGTGCCCACGATGCTGCTGGTGTGGGTCACCACCGCCGTGATCAGCGTCCTGGGCACGGCGGTGTACCTGCTGATCACGTTCGGCACGCTGGGCTTCTCGGGCTGGGAGACCGCCGGCGAGGAGGCCACCGCCGCCGCCTCCCTGTTCGGCCAGCTGGGGCAGCTGCCCTTCTCCCTGCTCTCCAGCCTGGTGGGAGTGCTGTTCATGGCGGTGCCGGCCCTGCACTACGCCACCGGCGCGGTGATCACCGTGCGGGAGGCCTTCGCGGTGCTGCTCGCCCGCCCCTGGCGCTATCTGCTCGCCGGGCTGCTGTTCACCCTGGCCACCTTGGTGGGGTTCGTGCTGTGCGTGCTGCCCGGCCTCGCCGTGGCCCTGGTGGCGCCGGTGTACGTCAATCTGATCTTCACCGGCGAGCGCCCGATCCAGGACTGCTTCAGTGCCGCCTTCGCCGCCTGCTACGGCACCCCCCGCGGGCGCACGTTCGTGGGCATCGAGGTCCTCACCTGGCTGGTGGTGCTGGTGGTGTCGGTGTGCACCTGCGGCGCCGGCGCCCTGCTGGCGGTGCCGGTGAGCGGCTTCTTCCTGCAGAACGCCGCCTACCACTACGGCCTGCTGCGTTAAAGCTCGGGGAAGGTGGCCCAGCCCAGGGTCTGCCGCAGAACCAGTCGCAGGCCCCAGTAGCCCACCAGGGCCACGGCCGCCGCTGCCAGCGGCCAGGCCGGCAGCTGCCGAGGCACCAGCCGCCGCTGCCGCAGGGCCAGCACCGACCAGCCCAGGAGGGTCGCCGCCGCCAACGGCCCGAAGCCGTGCCAGTGCAGCGAACCGGTCAGGTCGCCGCGCAGGGCCAGGCTCGTGGCCCGGGTGAGAAAGCAGGTGGGGCAGGGCACTCCGGTGAGAGCCCGCAGCGGACAGGGCCAGCCCGGCAGGGCCGGGTGGGCGCCCTTGAGCCAGAGATAGCCGGTGAGGGCGGCGGGCAGCAGGACGCCCGCGTGCTGGATCCGGCGCAGGAAGCGGTTCAGAGTTGCGGCAGCCCTGGCGGGCAATTCATCGGTCCAGGCTGGTCACTAGTCCAGGCTGTTCATCGGTCAACAGAACCCATGATCACGTCGATCGAGCCGAGGATCGCCATGATGTCCGCCACCTTGTGCCCCTTGAGGATGTGGGGCAGGATCTGCAGGTTGTTCTGATCGGCGGCGCGGATCTTGAATCGCCAAGGCGTGACGTCGTTGTTACCCTGGATGAACACACCGATCTCCCCCTTGCCCGATTCCAATCGGGTGTAGAGCTCACCCTCGGGAATCTTGAAGGTGGGTGCCACCTTCTTGGCCACGTACTGATAGTCGAAGCCGGTGAATTCACTGCCCTTGCCTTCCGCCATGCGGCGAGCCTCCAGATTCTCGGTGGGGCCGCCGGGGATCATCGTGCAGGCCTGCTTGAGGATCTTCAGCGATTCGCGCATCTCCTGAATGCGCACGCGGTAACGGGCATAGCAGTCGCCCTCCTTGTCCCAGGCCACATCCCAGTCGAAGTCGTCGTAGCACTCGTAGTGGTCCACCTTGCGCAGGTCCCAGGGCACCCCGGAGGCGCGCAGCATCGGCCCCGACAGGCTCCAGTTGATCGCCTGATCCCGCGTGATCGTGCCGAGCCCTTCGATCCGGCGGCGGAAGATCGGGTTGTTGGTGATCAGCTTTTCGTATTCGTCGATCTTGGGGCCGAACCAGTCGCAGAAGTCGAGGCATTTCTCCAGCCAGCCGTAGGGAAGGTCGGCCGCCACCCCGCCGATGCGGAAGTAGTTGTTGTTGATCAGGCGCTGGCCGGTGGCTGCTTCCCAGAGGTCGTAGATCATCTCCCGCTCGCGGAAGATGTAGAAGAACGGCGTCTGGGCGCCCACATCCGCCAGGAAGGGGCCGAGCCAGAGCAGGTGGTTGGCGATGCGGTTGAGTTCCAGCATCAGCACGCGGATGTAGCTGGCGCGCTTCGGCACCGGTACATCGGCCAGCCGCTCGGGGGCGTTGACCACGATCGCCTCGTAGAACATGCCGGCCGCATAGTCCATGCGGCTCACGTAGGGCACGAACATCACGTTCGTGCGGTTCTCGGCGATCTTCTCCATGCCGCGGTGCAGGTAGCCGATCACCGGCTCGCAGTCCACCACGTCCTCGCCGTCGAGGGTCACCACCAGCCGCAACACCCCGTGCATCGAGGGGTGGTGGGGGCCGAAGTTCACCACCATCGGCTCCGTGCGCGTCTCCAGCTGCGTCATGGGGGCCGAGGGGGCAGGCGATGCGGCGATCTTAGGTAGGCAGGGCCGCCAGAACGTCAGTGGCGGCGAAGTCGTCGCCCTTGAACAGCAGCGGGGCCTTGAGGGCCCGGGCCAGGCCGTAGCTGAAGCAGTCGCCGAGGTTGAGGCCTGCCGGGTGGCGCCCCTTGCCGTAGCGCCGCCAGCCGATCAGGGCCCAGTGCAATTGGTGCTGGTCAAAGGGAACCAGGTGCACCCTCAGGGCAAGCAGAAGCTGCTCCACGTCATGGTCTTTGATGCCGTGCCGGGTGCTCTCCGCCACCAGGCCCAGCTCCAGGCGCGACGCGGCGCTGAAATGCACCAACGGCGCCCGCGCTGCGGCATCCAGCAGGGCCTCGGCGTCGCTCTCCTGCAGGAGCATGGCCATCAGGGCC
>JBATEO010000126.1:0-1968 GCA_049664045.1 Prochlorococcaceae cyanobacterium | reverse complement strand
CTGCTGGCCTGCCTGCGCGGCGGCTGGGGCGCCGCCCGGCTGCTGGAGCGCCCCCTGGCGCTGGCGCCCAGGTGGCTGCTGGGCTTCTCCGATGTCACCTCCCTGCTCTGGGCCCAGCTGGCCCTGGGGCACGGGGGTGCCGTCCACGGTCCCCTGCTCACCACCCTGGCGGGCGAGCCGGGCTGGAGCCAGGAGCGGCTGCGGGCCCTGCTCTTCGGCGAACCGCTGCCGGCCCTGCCGGGAGTGGGCTGGGTGGGCGGCGTGGCCGAGGGGCCGCTGCTGGTGGGCAACCTCACGGTGGCCACCCACCTGCTGGGCACACCTCACCTGCCCGATCTGCGCGGCGCCATCCTGGTGCTGGAAGACGTGGGTGAGGCCCCCTACCGGATCGACCGCCTGCTCACCCACTGGCGCCTGAGCGGTGCCCTCGGCCAGCTCGCCGGGATCGGCCTGGGCCGCTTCAGCGACTGCGGCGACACGGACGCCACTGACGCCGTCGACGGCGAGGCGGCTGGCGACGCGGACCGGTTCAGCGTCGAGCAGGTGCTGCGGGATCGCACCGCCGACCTGGGCATCCCCGTGCTGGCTGCCCTGCCGGTGGGCCATGAGCCCGGCAATGCCGCCCTGCCCCTGGGCGCCTGGGCCCGGCTGGACGCCGCGGGCGGACGCCTGGACGTGACGATCTGAGCAGGCACCAGCCTGGCCTCTTCAGCGCCGGGCAGCCAGCACCGCCTCAGCGATGGTGAGGTCAAAGGGGGTGGTGAGCTTGATGTTGGAGGGCGGCGCTTCCAGCACCTGCACAGCCAGCCCCAGCCGCTCGAACAGGGCCGCATCGTCGGTGACGCTCCAGCCCCGCTCGCCGGCGGTGGTGTGGGCCTGGCGCAGCTGCTGCACCGGGAATCCCTGGGGGGTCTGGGCCGCCCACAGCCGGCTGCGGTCCGGAGTGCCGGTGATCATGCCGTCGCCATCCACCTGCTTGATCGTGTCGGTGACCCGCGTGGCGGCGATCACCGCCCGGCCCTGGGTCACCGCCGCTGCGCAACGCTCCAGCAGCTCCGGCTCCACCAGGGCCCGGGCGCCGTCGTGAATCAGCACCCCATCCGCTTCGGGGGGCAACGCCGCCAGCCCCCGCCGCACCGACTCCTGGCGGGTGTCCCCGCCCAGGATCCAGCGCACCGGACGGTCCTGGGCGGCGGCGGCCACGATCCCGGCCACCGCCTCGGCGTCCACCGGCTGACCGATGATGCCGATCCAGCGGATCGCCGAGCAGGCCAGAACGGCATCGAGGGTCCAGGCCAGGACGGGACGTCCGGCCACCGGCAGCAGCAGCTTGTTGCCGGTGGCACCCATGCGGCGGCCACTGCCGGCGGCGGCGATCAGCAGATGCACATACGACTCCCGCCGGTGGGCCCGATCGAACGGGATCCATACAATCAGGCCGCCGTGCCCGTGCCCCCGTCATGCGCGCCCTGTTTCTGATTCCGGGCGAGAGCAGTCGTCAGCTCGAGGCCTTCCCGGCGGTGGCGGCAGTGGCTGAGCAGCTCGGAGCGCGGGCGCAGGTGGTGTGCCCCGCCGCCGCGGCATCCCTCTGGTCGCTGCACCCTCTGGTGGAACGCTCCATCCCCTTCGCCTTCGCCGGCGCCACCCTGGCCGACTGGGCCAACCTGCTCGGCTCGGTGCGGGAACCGGACTTTCAACTCTGCATCAACCGGGCCCGGGGGCGGCAGGTGGATCTGATGCTGTCCATGAGTCACATCCCCACCCGGGTGGCGGCTGCCGGGTTCTCGGCGACCGACACGGTGCAGGAGCCGGAGGGTGTCTGGGGGGCTCAGGCCTGGCAGGCATTTCTGCGCCCGTTCGGCGTGGATCTCGACGCCGCAGCCTTCCGTCTGCAGCTGCCCCGGACGGACCTGGACGCGGCCGCAGCCGAGCTGCCTGCCGGCGATGGGCCGCTGCTGCTGCTGGCAC
>JBATEO010000125.1:0-2185 GCA_049664045.1 Prochlorococcaceae cyanobacterium | reverse complement strand
GCCCGGCTCGGCGCCCTGCGCGAGCGGGTGCGCGAGGGCCTGCTGGCCCTGGGCGGCATCACAGTGAACGGCGCCATGGCGCCGCGGCTGGCCCATAACCTCAACGTGACGGTGGGCGACGTGGACGGCGCCGCCCTGCACCGGCTGCTGCGCCGCTCGATCGCGGTGAGCAGCGGCTCGGCCTGCAGCCAGGGCTCTCCCTCCCACGTGCTGGCGGCCCTGGGCCGCAGCCGCGCCGAGGCCGCCGCCTCGATCCGCTTCGGGCTGGGGCGCTCCACCAGCGGCGCCGACATCGAGCGGGCGATCGCCGCGGTGGCGGAGGCGGTGCGGGAGCTGCGGGGCTGAATCAGCCGGTCCTTGCCGTCTCCCGTCAGCCGCCCAGGGTGGTGAGCAGCACGAACCCGGCGGCCCCCACCAGGGCCAGCAGGGCCTGGGCCACCTTGCTCACCAACATCCCGGCCACCACCGCCAGCCCCACCAGCAGCGAGCGGCGCAGGCGCAGCAGACCCAGCGGCCCGAGGGAGGTGGGGGCGGTGAGCAGCTCGCCGACGCTGGCCCCCAGCAAGGGACCCACCACCGCCCCCAGCAGCGGTCCGCCGAAGGGCAGGGCCGGCAACAGCCCCAGCAACCCCACCAGCAGCCCCAGGCCGGCGCCGATGTAGGCCCAGCGGGTGGCCTGCAGCCGCGCCGGGCCGAGCACCAGCCCCAGAGCGTCGGCGCCCCAGCCCAGAGCCAGCAGCACGCAGGCCAGGGCGAAGGCGGGCCAGCCGGCGCTCCAGCCCACGGCCCAAAGCCACAGCCCCGCTCCCACCGGCAGCAGGGCCAGGCCGGGCAGCAGCGGCAGCAGGGAACCGGGAATCGCCAGCAGCTGGATCAGCAGCGCGATCCACCAGATCAGATCCAGCCCCATCAGCCCACCCATCGCACCACTCCCGTCATCCCCGCCGCCGCGCGATCCGCAGCCGGGCGCTGCGGCTGCGGGGGTTGGCCTCGGCCTCCGCCTCGCCGGCCTGGATCGCCCTGCGGGTGACCCGCTCCAGCCGCTCGTCGCTGAGAAAAGCCGTCTTCACGCGCCGGTCCTCGAGGGAATGAAAGCTGATGATCGCCAGCAGTCCACCAGGCACCAGCCAGTCTGGGGCCAGCGCCAGCAGGCGATCGAGGGCCCCCAGCTCGTCGTTGACGGCGATCCGCAGGGCCTGGAAGGTGCGGGTGGCCGGGTGGATGCGCCCCCGCCGCGCCGCCGGCGCATAGCAGCCGGCCACCAGCCAGGCCAGCTCGGCGGTGTCGCGCGGCCGGTCCGGATCGCCCCAGGCCCCCTGCTCCTTGATCCTTCGGGCGATGCGGCGCGACAATCGCTCCTCGCCATAGCCGTAGATCAGATCGGCCAGCGCCGTCTCGTCGAGCCGGTCGATCAGGTCCCCGGCGGTCTCGCCTCGCTCGGGGTTCATGCGCATGTCGAGCGGCCCGGCCAGGCGGAAGCTGAAGCCCCGCTCCGCCACATCCAGCTGGGGGCTGCTCACCCCCAGGTCGGCCAGCACCGCCAGCGCCGGCTCGGTGGGGGTGTGGTCGGCGAAGTTGGTGGCCACGATCGTGGCGCGACCACCGAAGGGGGCGAGGCGTTCCGCGGCGGCGGCACGGGCGCTCGGGTCCTGATCCAGCCCCACCACGTGCAGGCCGGGATGGGCCTGCAGCAGGAGGGCGCTGTGACCGCCGCCGCCGAGGGTGCAGTCGATCAGCACGCCCCCCTGCGGCCGTGCCGCCAGCAGCTCGCTCAGCGGCGCCAGACCGGCCAGCACCGGCTCGGCCAGCACGGGCACATGGTCGAAAGCCACTGGCGATCCCATCGGGCCATCCTGAACCGGCAAGCGAAGGTAGAATCTGGGCTGATTTCTACCCCGCCGCTCCCGGCTCTTCACCATGGGGATGAACATCAAGGACCCCGAGGTGCACGCCATGGCCCGGGAGCTGGCGGCGCGGCGCTCCACCACGGTCACCGAATGCGGTGCGCCAGGCCCTGCGGGCCGAGCTGGAGCGCTGCTCCAGCCCGGATGGCCCTGAGGCCCTGATGGCCATGCTCCTGCAGGAGAGCGACGCCGAGGCCCTGCTGGATGCCGCAGCGCGGGCGCCGTTGGTGCATTTCAGCGCCGCGTCGCGCCTGGAGCTGGGCCTGGTGGCGGAGAGCACC
>JBATEO010000124.1:0-13704 GCA_049664045.1 Prochlorococcaceae cyanobacterium | reverse complement strand
GTGCTGGCGCCGCCGGAGCCGCTTCAGCCGGAGGAGGACGCCGCCGCCGGTGGATCGCAGCTGGTGCCGCGCGCCGCCGCCGCCCCCCTGGCCAGTGGCCTGGATCTGGGCCAGCGCGACCGCCCTGAGCTGGCGCTGGTGCGCGGCAGCGGGCCGCTGGAGGAAACCCTCGCCTGCTTCCAGATGCTGGCGGCCCAGCTGAAGTTGCCCTTCCGCCGCGACGCGATCGAGAAGATCCTGCGCGATGTGCTCGGCCGCGGGCAGACGCCCGACCTCCAGCTCTGCGGCAACATCGCCGCGATGATGGGGCTGCACGTGAGCGGCGTGCGGGTGCCCCCGCAGCTGGGCACGCGGCTGCAGGTGCCGGCCCTGGTGAACTGGAAGGGGGGCTTCGCGCTGGTGCGGGCCGCCGATGCCCGCGGCCTGGTGCTGGCCTCACCCCGGGAGGGCTGGGTGGAGCTGCCGCCGGCCGGGATCGAGGCCGCCTTCCCTGACGGCATCGACGTGCTGCTGCTGGAGCGCAGCAACACCACCCCGGAGCAGCGCTTCGGCTTCGAGTGGTTCTGGCCGGCCCTGCAGCGCTACCGCGGCATCCTGCTGCAGGTGCTGCTGGCCTCGTTCGTGGTGCAGCTGTTCAGCCTGGCCAACCCGCTGCTGATCCAGGTGGTGATCGACAAGGTGATCAGCCAGCGCAGCCTCGACACCCTTCAGGTGCTGGGCATCGCCCTGGTGGTGGTGACGCTGATGGAGGGGGTGATCGGCGCCCTGCGCACCTTCCTGTTCACCGAAACCACCAACCGCATCGATCTGCGCCTGGGCTCGGAGGTGATCGACCACCTGCTGCGTCTGCCGCTGAGCTACTTCGACCGCCGCCCGGTGGGGGAGCTGGGCACGCGGGTGGCGGAGCTGGAGAAGATCCGCGAATTCCTCACCGGCCAGGCGCTCACCACCCTGCTGGACACGGCCTTCTCGGTGATCTACATCGCGGTGATGCTGATCTACAGCTGGTTGCTCACCCTGATCGCCCTATGCGTGCTGCCGATCCAGGTGGGGCTCACGGTGCTGGGGGCGCCGCTGTTCCGGCGGCAGTACCGGGCCGCGGCCCACGAGAACGCCCGCACCCAGAGCCACCTGGTGGAGGTGCTCACCGGCATCCAGACGGTAAAAGCCCAGAACGTGGAGATGATCAGCCGCTGGAAGTGGCAGGACCTCTACACCCGCTACATCGCCCGCAGTTTCGAGAAGACGATCACCGGCACGGCGCTGGTGGAGACGTCGCAGGTGCTGCAGAAGCTCTCCCAGCTGCTGGTGCTGTGGGTGGGCGCCTCGCTGGTGCTCAACGCCGAGATGACCCTGGGCCAGCTGATCGCCTTCCGGATCATCTCCGGCTATGTCACCCAGCCGCTGCTCCGGCTCTCCTCGATCTGGCAGAACATCCAGGAGCTGAAGGTGTCGTTCGAGCGCCTGGCCGACGTGGTGGACACGCCGGAGGAGAGCAACGAGGCCGACCGCCAGAAGATCCCGCTGCCGCCGATCGCCGGTGAGGTGGTGTTCCAGAACGTGAGCTTCGCCTTCCCGGGCACCTCCACCCAGGTGCTGCAGCACATCGACCTGCGCATCCCGGCGGGCACGTTCGTGGGGGTGGTGGGCCAGAGTGGCAGCGGTAAGAGCACGCTGATGAAGCTGCTCTCGCGGCTCTACGCCCCAGGTGAGGGGCGGATCCTCATCGACGGCTGTGACATCGACAAGGTGGAGCTCTATTCGCTGCGCCGCCAGATCGGCATCGTGCCCCAGGAGCCGCTGCTGTTCACCGGCAGCGTGGCCGAAAACATCGCCCTCACCGATCCCGATGCCGGCAGCGAGGCGATCATCGAGGCGGCGCGGCTGGCCTGCGCCCACGAGTTCATCATGGAGCTGCCGGGCGGCTACAGCGCCCCGGTGGGCGAGCGCGGCTCAGGCCTCTCGGGCGGTCAGCGCCAGCGCCTGGCCCTGGCCCGCACCCTGCTCAGCCGGCCCCGGCTGCTGGTGCTGGACGAAGCCACCAGCGCCCTCGACTACGACACCGAGCGGCGGGTGTGCGACAACCTGCTCGACAACCTGCAGCACTGCACGGTGTTCTTCATCACCCACCGGCTGTCCACGATCCGCCGGGCCGACCTGATCGTGATGCTGCACGAGGGCGCCATCGCCGAGGTGGGGCGCCACGATGAGCTGATGGAGCGTCGCGGCCGCTACTACGCCCTCTACCGCCAGCAGGAGACCGGCTGATGACCCTGATGCGCAGGCCCGGTGCTCTGGTGAAAGCCGGCCAGAACGCCCTGGAGCGGCGGGTTCAGGGCAGCCACGAAACCCTGGCGCTGCAGCAGTCGCGGCTGCTGGCGCGCACGATCACCTGGGCCCTGATCGGCACCACCGGCGCGGCCCTGGCCTGGCTGGCCCTGGCGCGCACCGACGAGGTGGTGGTGGCCCCGGGCAAGCTGCAGCCGGTGGGCGAGGTGCGCACGGTGCAGATGCCGGTGGGCGGGGTGCTCGACCAGATGCTGGTCAAGGAGGGCGAGCGGGTGAGCGCCGGCCAGGTGCTGCTGCGCCTCGACAACGAGGCGGCGTTGGACCGCCAGCGGGCGCTGAAGGAGTCGATCGCTGCGCGTCAGGAGCAGCTGCGCCTCAAGCAGCTGGAGCTGGAGCGCTACCTGAGCCTGAACGACACCGAGCAGCAGGTGCTGCAGCGCAACATTGAGCTGGAAGGTGAGATCCTCGGACGCCTCGAAAGTCTCCAGACGGCCGGTGCGGCGGCCGAGCTGCAGGTGCTGCAGCAGCGCAACCGGGTGCGGGATGTGGAGGGCGAGCTGGAGAAGGTGCGGATGGACCGCAGCCGCCAGGAGGCGATTTTGGAGCAGGCGATCGCCCAGCTCAACGGCGAGCTCTCCGACCTGCGCGGCCGCCTCACCGAATCCTCGGTGAACGTGCGCTACCAGGACGTGCGTTCGCCGGTGGACGGGGTGGTGTTCGACCTCAAGCCCACCGGCCCCGGGTTCGTGGCCCAGACCAGCGAGCCGGTGATGAAGATCGTGCCCATCAACGATCTGGAGGCCAAGGTGGAGATCAACAGCAGCGACATCGGCTTCGTGCAGGTGGGCAAGCCGGTGGAGATCAGCATCGATTCCTTCCGCGCCAGCGACTTCGGCACCCTGGCGGGAACCCTGAGCAAGATCGGCTCCGATGCCCTGCCCCCCGATGAGCGCAACCCCAACTACCGCTTCCCGGCCACGGTGGCGCTCAACTCGCAGCAGTTCAAGCTGAAGAGCGGTCAGGAGCTGCCGATGCAGGTGGGCATGTCGCTCACGGCCAACATCAAGCTGCGCAAGGTGAGCTACCTGCAGCTCCTGCTCGGCGGCTTCCAGGACAAGACCGATTCGCTGCGGCGGTTGTGATCGCTTGCCCCTTGACGACGGACTGAGCGGCATCAATAGGCCGTGCTACTGGGATAGCCCTGCTGCACCCAGGGGATCGATGACGGCGCCGCCCGGGTATCGCTCCCCCGCCGGTTAACCGCCATCACCCAACACCTTGATGTTGCTATGGATTGGATGAGACCCAGACGAGTTCAGAGGAGGGTGTCATGGCCGCGTTCGCTGTCCATGGGGCTCGACGTCTGCACGACCCCTGCCTGCCAGAGTCCGACCCGTTCGAGGCCGGCACCCTGTTCGCCGAGCCGCTCACCGCGGAGGTGCGTTTCGGGGAGGGGACGGATGCCGCGGTGGAGCAGGCCGACGTGCTGGCAATCTGCGATGACCATCTTGAACTGGCCATGCCCACCCACGGCTTCCATCAGCCGGGAGAGACCTGTCAGGTGTCCTTTGAGCTCAACGGGGCACGGCGGGTGCTGGCCTGCACGATCCTCTGGTTCAGCATGCACCAGCTGGTGAGCCTGATGGGCGTCGGTCTCGGCTGAGGCCTGTACGCCCATCGCCTTGCAGCAACTCCAGGTCGAGGCCCGCCTCCAGAAACTGGCGGAAGCCCTGGTCAAAGGTGTCCATCCAGGGTTTGGGTGCGGCCTCAGCAAGCCCCGCCAGACGCCACCAGCGCTCCTCAATGCAGATCGGCTCGTCGATCAGATCCACCTGAGGAAGAGTCTGGAACGCCTGAAGGGCAGCGAGAGCATCCTGATTGGTGATCGCCGTGGCCTGGTAGGCCTTGAAGATCGCCGGGGTGGACCCCAGTCGCAGGAAGCTCTGCTGGGTGGCACGGCAGAACAGGGCTGGCGCAGCGGGCGTGGTCTGGAGCAACACCCCCTGGGCGCTGCGATGGCCGGGATGGGCTTCGAAGGCCGCCGCCAGCCACACGTTCACATCAAGCAGGGAGGCCAGCACGGCGGATGTCCTCCTGCACCAGGCACTCCTGCTCCAGTTGCAATGCCGTCTCCAGGTCGATCCCCGGTCGGTTTCCGGAGGGCTCTGCGCGGAACACCGGCAGCCCCCCCAGGATCCAGCTTCACCCCACGGCTCGGGGCGGGCGCAGGGGCTGAGGTGCCGCCATGGAGCCCCAGCCGGATGTACTCAGCCACCAGTTCCCTGAGCGTGCGCCCCTCCTGAAGGGCCCGTTGCTTGACCTGGCGCACCAGGTGATCCGGGAGATCGAGGGTCGTTTTCATCGCGCCTCCCGGCTTGCCACCCTGCTTACTGGCCAGCTTGAAAGCTGGTTTGCATGGCGCTGCATCA
The DNA here is from genome assembly GCA_049664045.1 of Prochlorococcaceae cyanobacterium. Classification (GTDB taxonomy): domain Bacteria; phylum Cyanobacteriota; class Cyanobacteriia; order PCC-6307; family Cyanobiaceae; genus NIES-981. Next base: position 8,986 of record JBATEO010000124.1, on the reverse strand, counting down.
CCCAGGGCGCTGGCTGCAGCGCTGTTGCGGAGTCGCTGAATCCCTTCAGCGCACCCTGAAGGTCAGGCCCGCACCGGCAGGTCCTCAGGGGCCGCAGCGGCCGGCATCTCCTGGCGGTTGTGCCTCAGGACCTCACCCCGCCGTCCCTGCGCCGCCCCGATCAGCCCCAGGAACAGGGGGTGGGGCTTGCCGGGGCGCGAGAGGAATTCCGGGTGGTACTGGCAGGCCGTGAAGTAGGGGTGATCTGTCAGTTCGATCAACTCCACGAGCCGGCCATCGGGGGAGGTGCCGCTGATCGCGTAGCCCGATTCCAGGAACAGGTTGCGGTAGGCGTTGTTGAACTCGTAGCGGTGGCGGTGGCGCTCGTACACCACTTCTTCGCCGTAGAGCCGGTGGCCGCGGGTGCCCGGCTGCAGCCTGCAGGGGTACACGCCCAGACGCATCGTGCCGCCCAGGTCCACCACGTCCTGCTGCTCCGGGAGCAGGTGGATCACCGGGTGGGGCGAGTGCGGATCCAGCTCGGCGCTGGTGGCGCCGGCCAGCCCGGCCACGTGGCGGGCCCACTCGATCACGGCGCACTGCATGCCCAGGCACAGCCCCAGGAACGGCACCCGCTGCTCCCGCGCCCAGCGGATCGCCGCCACCTTGCCGTCCACGCCGCGGTTGCCGAAGCCGCCCGGCACCACCACCGCGTCCATGCCCGCCAGCAGCGCCTCGGCCCCATCGCTCTCGATCTGCTCGGCGCACACCCAGTGCAGATCCAAGGAGGCATCACGCTCCAGGCAGGCGTGGCGCAGGGCCTCCACCACCGAGAGGTAGGCGTCGTTGAGCTGCACGTACTTGCCCACCAGCGCCACCTTCACCGCCGGCCCCGGGTGGCGCAGCTTGGTCACCAGCTCCGCCCAGCCGCCCATGTCGCTGTCGTGGTCAGCCAGCTGCAGCACGTCCAGCACCTCGCGGCACAGCCCCTCCTGCTCCAGGGCCAGCGGCACCGCGTAGATGCTGTCGGCATCCAGGGCCTGGATCACGGCTCGCTTCTGCACGCCGCAGAAGCCGCCGATCTTGCGCTTGAGATCGGGGGTGATCTCCCGGTCGCTGCGGCACACCAGCACATCCGGCTGGATGCCGATCGAGCGCAGCTCCTTCACCGAGTGCTGGGTGGGCTTGGTCTTGAGCTCGCCGGAGGTGCCGATGTAGGGCAGCAGCGTCACGTGCACGTAGGCAGCGTCGTTCCGGCCCACATCGCCGCGGAACTCGCGGATCGCCTCCAGGAACGGCAGCGACTCGATGTCGCCCACCGTGCCGCCGATCTCGGTGATCACCACGTCGGCGCCGCTGTTGGCCGCCACCCTGTGGATGCGGGCGCGGATCTCGCCGGTGATGTGCGGGATCACCTGCACGGTGCCGCCGTTGTAGTCGCCGCGGCGCTCCTTGTTGATCACCGCCTGGTAGATCGAGCCGGTGGTCACGCTGTTGAGGCGTGACATGGCCGTGTCGGTGAAGCGCTCGTAGTGGCCCAGGTCGAGGTCGGTCTCGGCTCCGTCCTCGGTGACGAACACCTCGCCGTGCTGGTACGGGCTCATCGTGCCCGGGTCCACGTTCAGATACGGGTCGAGCTTGAGGATCGACACGCTGTAGCCGCGGCTCTTGAGCAGGCGCCCCAGGCTGGCGGCCACGATGCCCTTGCCGATGCTCGACACCACACCGCCGGTGACGAAGACGAACTTGCTCATGGCTCCTTGCTCATGGCAGCGCGGCGGACTCTTCAATGTACCGAGCGGCTCAAGAGCCCCGGCCTGAGGGGTGGGGAGGGTTCGGCCGGTGCGCCCGCTGGGCGGGCAACACCGGCCTCACCGCAGTCCGCCCCTCAGGAGCGAAGGGTTCCGGAGGCCTGCAGGAGGGGTGGTGGTTGGGATGCCTGCGCAGCGGACGGTCGTGGCTTGGGCGCTGGCTCGGGGCTTTGGGCTTGCGGTCTTGATCGGCGTGACGCTGTTGTGGATGGTCGCCCCTGTTGAAGCCACAAACAGTGACGCCACCACCACCAGGCCGTTTCAGCAGGTGGCCGTTCTCGCAGGTGAAGCAAACCTCGGCGCCCTGCAGCCTGCAAACCCGCCCAGGCCAGACGCCCCTACCCCCTTCCAAGCTTTACCGGCCAGGCACCCCCGCCGGACTCACCCCTCCAGCAGGCTGCGCAGCATCCAGGCGGTTTTCTCGTGGATCTGCAGCCGCTGGGTGAGCAGGTCGGCGGTGGGCTGGTCGTTGGCGTCTTCGGCTACGGCGAACACGCCGCGGATCGTGCGGGCCACGGCCTCATGGCCTTGCACCAGCTCGCGCACCATCTCCAGGGCGGCCGGGATGCCATGGGTCTCGGGGATGGAGGAGAGGCCGCTGTAGGTGCTTCCGCCGAAGGGGGCGGGGCAGCCGAGGGCGCGGATGCGCTCGGCGATGGCGTCGAGGGCGTTCCAGAGTTCGGTGTACTGCTCCATGAACATCAGATGGAGCGTGTTGAACATCGGCCCGGTGACGTTCCAGTGGAAGCCGTGGGTCTTGGCGTAGAGCACGGTGCTGTCGGCGAGCACACGGCCGAGGCCTTCGGCGATCGTCTGGCGCTGGGCCTCGGGGATGCCGATGTCGATCGGGGGGGCGGTGACAGGTGCCATGGCTCCCTAACTCGTAGTGACTCCGTTTTAGCAGAGGATGGGTGCCGCGGGCGTCCGGCCCCTGGCGATGAGCCGTTGGCCTGCCTCAGGCCTCCTCGTCGGTCCAGGTGGTGGCCACGTGCAGCTCCTCCAGCTGCCGCTCGCTCACCCCGGCGGGGGCCTGGGTCATCAGGCAGCGGGCCTGCTGGGTCTTGGGGAAGGCGATCGTGTCGCGGATCGACTCCTCGCCCGCCAGCAGCATCACGATCCGGTCCACGCCGTAGGCCAGGCCGCCGTGGGGCGGCGCGCCCATGTCGAGGGCCTCCATCAGGAAGCCGAACTGGCGCTCGGCCTCCTCGGCCGGCAGGCCGATGGTCTGCAGCACCTGGCGCTGCAGGGCCGAGTCGTGGATGCGCAGGGAGCCGCCGCCCAGCTCCAGGCCGTTGAGCACCAGGTCGTAGGCCTGGGCGCGGGCGGTGGGCAGGGTGTCGGCCCAGGCGGAAGGATCGGCCCCGAGGTCGGCCGGGTTGGGGGCGCAGAAGGGGTGGTGCAGGGCCTCGAGGCGGTTCTCGTCGGTGTTGAACTCGAACATCGGGAAGTCCACCACCCAGAGGAAGTTCCAGGCGTCGTTCTCGCGCTCGGGCTTCACCAGGCCCAGCTCGCGGGCCAGGAACTGGCGCACCCGATCCAGCGCCTTGTTCACCGTGGCGGTGTCGCCGGCGCCGAACAGCAGCAGGGTGCCGGGCTCGGCGCCGGTGCGGGCCAGCAGCTCGGTTTTCTTCTCTTCAGAAAGGTTGTCCTTGATGGCGCCGATCGTGTCGATCTCGCCGCCCTCGCGCACGCGGATGAAGGCCAGCCCGCCGGCGCCCGCCGCCTGGGCCTCGGCGAACACATCGCCGCCGGGCTTGATGCGCACGTTGCTGATGGCGTCGTTGCCGCCGGGCACGGCGATGCACTTCACCGAGCCACCGGCGGCCACGGCGCCGCTGAACACCTTGAAGCCCATGTCGGCCACCAGGTCACTCACATTGGTGAGCTCCAGGCCGTAGCGGGTGTCGGGCCGGTCTGTGCCGTAGCGCTCCATCGCCCTGTGCCAGGTGAGGCGCGGGAAGGGGCGGGGCAGCTCGATCCCCTTCACCGCCTTCCAGATGGCGGCGATCAGGCCCTCGTTGAGCTCCAGGATCTGCTCCTGGTCCATGAAGCTCATCTCCATGTCCAGCTGGGTGAATTCCGGCTGGCGATCGGCCCGCAGGTCCTCGTCGCGGAAGCAGCGGGCCACCTGGTAGTAGCGCTCGATGCCGCCCACCATCAGCAGCTGCTTGAACAGCTGGGGCGACTGGGGCAGGGCGAACCACTCACCCCCGCACACGCGGCTGGGCACCAGGTAGTCGCGGGCGCCTTCGGGGGTGGAGCGGGTGAGCACCGGCGTCTCCACCTCGATGAAGCCGGCGTCCTCCAGGAACCGCCGCATCGCCTGCACGGCCCGGTGGCGCAGGCGCAGGTTGGCGTTCATGCGCTCACGGCGCAGGTCGAGGTAGCGGTGCCGCAGCCGCAGCTCCTCGCGGGTGTTCTCCTCGTCGTGCACCGACACCGGGAAGGGCAGGTTGCCCTTCACCGCATTGAGCACGGTGATGGAGCTGGCCAGCACTTCCACGTGGCCGGTGGCCAGCTTCTCGTTGATCGACGTGTCTGGGCGTTCCCGCACCGTGCCCGCCACCTGGATCACGGTTTCGTTGCGCAGATGCTCCGCCACGGCAAAGGCTTCGGCGCCCAGGTCGGGATCCACGGTGATCTGAACGGTGCCGCTGCGGTCGCGCAGGTCGATGAAGATCACGCCGCCGTGGTCGCGGCGCCGGTCCACCCAGCCGCACAGCTGCGCCGCCTGGCCGCTGGCGTCCTGGCGCAGGTCGCCGCATCCGTGGCTGCGCATCTGAGATCCCCGTGCAAGGGGCGATTGTCCCACCCGGTCACGCCCGGCGGCTGGCGCGGGGGTGCCGGGCTGGCGCCCTGACAGCGCCGGGCTGCTGCAGCGTCAGCGCCTGTAGAAGGGCCGCTTCACCACCCGCGCCGGTTCGGCCCGGCCGCGGATCTCCACCGCCAGCTCCGTGCCCACCCGGGCCAGCTCCACCGGCACGCTCGCCAGGGCGATGCCCCTCTCCAGGGTGGGCGACCAACCGCCACTGGTCACCGTGCCCACCGGCCCGCTTCCGGGCTGGGCGTCCGCCGTCAGCACCGGGTAGCCGTGGCGGGGAATGGCGCGGCCGCTGAGCTCCAGCCCCACCAGCCGGCGGCTCACGCCCTCGGCGCTCTGCCGCTCCAGCACCCCCCGGCCGATGAACGCCTTGGGCATCTCCAGGTGCACCAGCCAGCCCAGCCCCACCTCCAGGGGGGTGGTGCTCTCATCCATGTCGGAGCCGTAGAGGTGCATCGCCGCCTCCAGGCGCAGGCTGTCTCGGGCGCCCAGGCCGCAGGGGGTGACCCCCGCCGCCAGTAGCTGCTGCCAGAGGGCGATGCCCGGCTCGCGCGCCAGCAGCAGCTCGAAGCCGTCCTCGCCGGTGTAGCCGGTGCGGGCCACGAACACGCCCGCTCCCGCCGCCGCGCCCTCGGCGCTGCCGCTCAGCTCCAGCTGCCGGTGGCCGAAGCGGGGCAGACCCGCCAGGTCGCTGCCGGTCAGGGCCTCCAGCCGTGCTGTGGCTTCCGGGCCCTGCAGGGCCAGCAGCACACCGTCGCCCTTGTGGTCGGCCACGCGGATGCCGGCCGGCTCCAGCTGGCTGCGCAGCCAGGCGGTGTCGGCTTCGGCGCAGGCGGCGTTGATCACCAGCAGCAGCTCGTGGCTGGCCGCGGCCTCAGGATCGGCGCCGTCCGTGCACCAGCCGCGGTCGTAGACGATCAGGTCGTCGCGGATGCCGCCGCGCTCGTTGAGCAGCACCGTGTAGCAGGCCTCGCCGGGGCCGATGCGGAACAGGTCGCTGGGCACCAGGGTCTGCAGGGCGTCCTTGGCGCCGTCGCCGCGCAGCCGCAGCACCCCCATGTGGGAGATGTCGAAGAGGCCGCAATGCCCGCGCACGGCCCGGTGCTCGGCCACCAGTCCGCCGTACTGCACGGCCATCTCCCAGCCGGCGAAGGGCACCATGCGTCCTCCGGCGGCCCGGGCGGCCTCGAACAGGGGGGTGCGCTGGAGCTCCACGGCGCCGCTGGCGGGTGCGGTGAGGCTATTGGAGGCAAACCTCACGCTGGCTGGCTGGACGGCAGGCGCAGCCGGCACCCCGGGGATGGGGGAGCGAAGAGATTCGGAAGAAAGCGGTGTCGACGGCAACAGACGCCTTCCTGCCCACTATGTTGCGGCCCCGGCCACACCCACGACCAGGATCCGCCAGCATTCGCACTCGCGCGCCCCGCGCCCCGTTTCATGCCCCTCCGTCCCAGTTGCCGCGGCTGCACCCACTGCGCCCTCCCCCAGGGCGGCGGCGGCGGCTGGTGCCGGCTGCGGCAGCTGGCCATCCATGCAGAGCTGGCCGGTGAGCTGTGGTGTCATCACTGGACGGCGCGTCCGCCGCGACTGCCGGTGACCGGCGCTGCGGGCGGGGCGACCGCCGGTCGCGAAGTGCGGGCTGGCTACCGCCAGCTGAGCCTGGAGATGCTGCTCCCCCAGCTGCAGGACTGAACCGGGGTCGTGACCCGGCACTGCGCCGGCAATCACGCAGGAATGATGACGTTGGCCCGTCATCGAGCCGTGTTGTCACTACATTCGGAAGCCTGATGCCCTGGCCTCCTGGATTGATCACCACTCCTCTCGTCCATTCCGCCGCAAATTCAGCCATTGACCTGATGGCCGTTCAGGTGGAAACCGAGCGCCTCACTCTGCCGACCGGCGCCACCGTGTTCGAGCGGGGCCGAAGCGCTGATTCCATCTACGGCATTCGCAGGGGAATCGTGGAGCTGATCGGCAATGAGGGGGAGAAACTCTGCTATCGGCCCGGCGAACTCTTCTGCTACCAGGACATCATCTGGGGGCCCGGCGCGCACAGCAACACCGCCATCGCCCGCACCCCGGTGGAGATCCTGCGGCTGGAGCGCCTGCGTTTTCTCAACCTGCTGCACAACCACCCCACCCTGGCGCTGCTGCTGATCGGCCAGCAGCACGACCGCCTGCGGGAGCAGCGCACCAGCGGCACCTGCTGCTACTGATCGCTGCGATCAACCACCCAGCAGCAGCAGCAGACTGCGCACCACCTTGGCGGCCAGCACACTGCTCACGCCCGTTGGATCCAGCTGGGGCGCCAGCTCCACGACGTCGGCGGCCACCAGGTGGTGGTGGCGCAGTTCGTCCACCAGTTCGGCGAAGTGCGGCCAGTGGAAGCCGCCCGGTTCGGGCGTGCCGGTGCCGGGCAGCACGGCGGGATCGAACCAGTCCAGGTCGACGGTGAGATAGAGGGGCTGGCCGCGCAGGGGCCGCAGGGCTTCGGCCATGGCCTCGATCGCCACCAGCCGGCCGCTGCCGCGCAGCTCGCTGAATTCCTCACGGGTGCCGCTGCGGATGGCGATCTGCAGCAGCCGCTGGCTGGGCAGCACCTCCAGGCAGCGGCGCATCGCGCAGGCGTGGCTGTGGCGGGCGCCGAGCCATTCCTGGCGCAGATCGGCGTGGGCGTCGAGCTGCACCAGCACCAGCTCAGGGTGCTGCTTGGCCACCGCCGCCACCGCCCCCGAGCTGATCGAATGCTCGCCGCCCAGCATCAGGGGCTTGAGGCCCAGGGCCAGCACCGCCTCGGTGGCGGCCGTCACGGAGGCCACCACCGGCTCGGGCGCGCCGAAGGGGATGGCCACGGCGCCGAGGTCGGCGAAGGCCAGATCCTCCAGGTCCAGATCCAGCTGGGGGCAGTAGGTCTCCAGCCCCTGGCTCACCTCGCGGATCGCCGCCGGCCCGAAGCGGGTGCCCGGCCGGAAGGAGGTGGTGCCGTCGTAGGGCACGCCGAACAGGCCCACGCGGCAGTCCGCCGGATCGCGCCGGCTGGCCATGAACACGGCGCCGTCGGTGTCGAACAGCGCCTGGCCGGAGGGATGACGATCGCTCATCGGCCCAGGGCCCGCTCCACGAAGGCCGGCACCGCCTCGAACCCGCCCTGCTGCCAGCGGGGGCTCCAGATCTCAGAGCCGGCGGCCACGGCCTCGGCGCGCTCTGGCAGGGGCTGGCGGTAGCGGGGCCCGTCGACGGCGGCGAAGGTCCAGCTCCACCAGCCGCTGGGGTACATCGGCACCCAGCCGTAGAGCGGATCGGCGTGGCCGAACACCTCCCGCAGCAGGCGCACGGTTTCGATGTGCACGTCGCGGAAGGCCTCCGGCGATTCGCTCTGGGTGGCGAACACGCCGCCCGGCCGCAGGATGCGGCGGCAGTGCTCGAAGAAGGCCCGGTTGAACAGCCCCTCGGCTGGACCGGCCGGATCCGAGCCGTCCACGATCACCACGTCGTAGCTCGCGGCGCTGGCCTCGCGCACCCAGGCGATGCCGTCCCCCACGCTGAGATGGAAGCGTGGATCGCTCCAGCAGCCGCCCCCGATCCCGGGCAGGTGCTGCTGGCTCCACTCCACCACCAGTCCGTCGATCTCCACCAGATCCAGGTGCTGCACGCCGGGGTGGCGCAGGCATTCGCGGGCGGTGCCGCCGTCGCCGCCGCCGATCACCAGCACCCGCTCGATCGCCGCGGCGCCGCACAGGGCCGGGTGCACCAGTGGTTCGTGGTAGTGGCGTTCCTGGCGTTCGGCGGTCATCCAGCAGCCGTCCAGCAGCAGGCCCCTGCCGTAGCGCTCGCTGTCGATCACCGTCACCCTCTGGAAGGCCGACTGCCGCTCGGCGATCACCGTGCCGGCCAGGCCGTAGCGCACACCGTCGAACACCTCATCCACCCACCCCGGGGTGGCGTGCGGGGGCGCGCCGGGGTTCGGGGCGGCAGTCGGGGAGGGTTGGGTCACCGGCGCATTCGCGATCATCTCCAGCTAAGCGCCTGGCCGGGTCGGCCCCTGCCAGGCTGGCGGCATGGCCCGTGAGCGACCCAGCGACGACCTGCGCATCGGGGAGGCCGTGCGCATCCCCGCCGGCGACCTGCGCTGGCGTTTCTCCCGCTCCGGCGGACCCGGTGGCCAGAACGTGAACACCACCGATTCCCGGGTGGAGCTGGTGTTCGACCTGGCGGCGTCCTCGGCGTTGCCGCCGGCCCTCAAGGCGAGGGCCCTGGAGCGCCTGCGCGGGCGGCTGGTGGGCGGTGCCCTGCAGATCAGCGCCAGCGAGCACCGCTCCCAGTGGCGCAACCGCGTGGCTGCCCAGCGGCGGTTGGAGGCCGTGCTGGCCGAGGC
>JBATEO010000123.1:0-43676 GCA_049664045.1 Prochlorococcaceae cyanobacterium | reverse complement strand
CGAGGCGGTGGTGCGGATCGACCCGCGCTACTTCCGCCCGGCGGAGGTGGACACGCTGCTGGGGGATCCGTCCAGGGCGCACGAGAAGCTGGGCTGGACGCCCACCACCACGCTGGAGGAGCTGGTGACGGAGATGGTGGCCCGCGACAAGGAGGAGGCGAGCAAGGAGGCGCTGCTGCGCCTGAAAGGCTTCAACGTGGTGGGCAGCCGTGAGTGAGAAACTCCCATGAGCAAGACAGCTTTGATCGCCGGGGTGACCGGCCAGGACGGCGCCTACCTCGCCCATCATCTGCTCGGTCTCGGGTACAGGGTTGTGGGCACCAGCCGCGATGCCCAGATGGCCGATGCGTCCCGGCTTGAACGGCTCGGGGTGGCGGCGGATGTGCAGCTGGTGTCGCTGGCGCCCAACGACTTCCGCAGTGTGCTCAAGGTGGTGACGAGTGTGCAGCCGGATGAGGTTTACAACCTGGCCGGGCAAACGAGCGTTGGGCTGTCCTTTGAGCAGCCGGTGGAGTGCATGGAGTCGATCTCCGTGGCCACGCTGAATCTCCTGGAGGTGATCCGCTACCTCGGGGGTGGCATCCGGTTTTTCACTGCCGGCAGCTCTGAATGTTTCGGCCAGACAGGTGATGCGCCCGCCACGGAAGACACACCCCTTCACCCCCGCAGTCCCTACGCGGTGGCCAAAGCGGCAGCGTACTGGCAGGTGGCCACCTACCGCGAGGCCTACAGCCTGTTTGCCTGCACAGGGATTCTCGCCAACCACGAATCGCCACTCCGGCCGAAGCGTTTCGTGACCCAGAAGATCATCGATGGTGTGCGGGCTATCAAGGCCGGCCGGCAGACGAAGATCCAGCTCGGCAATCTGGACATCTGGCGTGACTGGGGCTGGGCCCCGGATTATGTGAAGGCGATGGCTCTCATGCTCCAGGCCGAGAAGCCTGGTGATTATCTGATTGCCTCAGGAACCACCACATCCCTGAAGCAGTTTGCCCAGGAAGCGTTTGCCGTGGCTGATCTTGACCTCGCCGATCATCTGGAGTCTGTTGAAGCCCTAAAGCGCCCAGCCGATCTCAATTATTCGGCTATGAATCCCGATCGGATTCATCAGCAGTTGGGCTGGTCATCCAGTCGACCGATACGCGAGATTGTTGAGAAGATGTTCAATGAAGAGTTGTTCTAAGTGGCAGAGCACCATCCATAGCAACCAGTCTCAGCACCGTATCCAATTCTTCAACCCTTGACTTCAGCAGTTTCCATCCATTCATCCCCGTTGAACCGGCTGCTGCAACCCTTCATCAGCCGGGAGCCCGCTCTCCGGTTGATCCGGCAGACGGCACGCGAGCAGTGGCGGCTGATCGCGCTCAATCTCGGCAGCAATCTGGTGGGTGCGGTGAGCGAGGGTGCGACGCTCGGGGTAGTGTTCCTAGCGGTTGAGGTGCTTTCGGCCAGTGAGGGTGCGCCGTTCGACTGGGCCACCGTTCCCCTGCTGGGCTCGATCCCGGCTGCGGCTGCCTGGCTGAATGCCCTGCCTGCCACGGCGCTGTTTCTCACCCTGCTGGCGCTGGCGGTGCTGCTTCAGGCGTTGCAGAGCTTCACCCGTTATCTGAACCAACTGAGCGTCGGTTACTTTTCCGCACGATGCAGGGCACTGGTCACCGCCCGGATGCATAGCCAGGTGCTCAGCCTGAGCTACCCTTGCGCCAGCGGCTACAAGGTGGGCGACCTCACCGACCACGCCAGTCAGGGGCCGGAGGCGATCCGTGTCCAGATCGAGGAGATCAGCGCATTGCTTGTGGGTGTGCTGCTGTGTGCCACGTATCTGTTGGTGCTGGTGCGCATCTCCCCAGTGCTGCTACTGGCGGTGCTGCTGATGGGTGCCACGATCACCGTGCTGCAGAAGAGTCTTATCCCGCGCATCCGCGCTGGTTCTGAGGCAGTGTCCCAGGCGCAGGTGGCGATCAACAGCCGCATCACCGAAGACTTTCAAGGCCTGCGGCTGCTTCACAGCACCGGCCAGCTCGATGCCGCCGATCAGGTCGTTCGCTCCGGGATGGCCCAGCTAGAGCATCGGCTCCGAGGTCAGGTCCGCCGAATGGCAGTGATTGGGCCGGTGTCCAGTCTGTTGCCGATCCTGGCAATTGCACTGATGGCTGCGCTCAGTCTTCTGCTGCTTGGCGGCAGAGGCACTGGCGTGTTGCCCAGCCTTGTGACCTTTGTGCTGGGCTTGCAGAAACTCAGCGGCAGAATCAATATCATCACAGGAAATCTGAACTCCCTGGCGAATAACACAGGCCGCTTTCAGCGACTTAATGACATCCTGTCGCCCGATCACAAGCAGTTCCGCCGCCTCGGCGGGACACCCTTTGTTGCCCTGCGGGAGTCGATCAGCTTCGAGGGGGTATGCCTCAGGTATTCCCCTGAGCTTCCACCGTCCCTGCGGGACATCTCATTCAATCTGGCCAAGGGTCAGATGCTGGCGCTGGTGGGCTCGAGCGGCGCGGGGAAGAGCTCGATCGCTGATCTGCTCACCGGGCTTTACACGCCAACAGCCGGCCGGATCCTGATCGATGGAATTCCCCTGGACCAGCTTGATCTGGCCAGCTGGCAGCAACGGCTGGGCGTGGTGAGCCAGGACACATTTCTGTTCAACGCCACCATCGCCGAGAACATCTCCTTCGGCACGCCGGGAGTGACCCGGGCTCAGATCGAAGCCGCCTGCGTCGCTGCCCAGGCGGCAGGCTTCATCGAAACCCTCACTGCCGGCTATGACACCCTGGTTGGCGAGCGAGGCTACCGGCTCAGCGGTGGCCAGCGCCAGCGCCTGTCGCTCGCGAGGGCGATCCTGCGCAATCCTGAGCTGCTTATCCTCGATGAGGCCACCAGTGCCCTGGATTCCCAGAGCGAGCGGCTGGTGCAGGAGGCGATCGATCGGTTCGAACGAAACCACACGGTGCTGGTGATTGCCCACCGTCTGAGCACGATCGTGAGAGCTGATCAGATCTTGGTGCTGGAGCAAGGCCGCGTGATTGAGCAGGGCAACCACAACAGCCTGCTTGCAGCAGGGGGTGCGTACCGGAACATGTGGATGCATCAGGAAGCCAGTTTAAGGCAAGTTCTTCACTGATTGAGGCCAAATTCATTCTCTATTGTCTGCCGCAGCAAGAAGCTGCTATAGAAAGGGCTCTGCAGGGATCTGTATCTGCCTATAATCATAGCTTGACAACAGGATACTTGGCCATCACGCTCCGGAATCCTCGAGTGAATTGAATCAGGGACTATCCCATCTGGGCATGATGATCTTTGGAATATTCCCAGGGAATTGCGTGACTTGCTTGTTATCATGATTAATATTTGCATCAAGACTTCTTCCTGGACCCTCGTCTATCATGAGTGAATTATGTTGCATTGTCCTGGACGGTATTACTTGTAGGTGATATGAATCAAATCCGCAAAATGGCTAATGCCTACCGTCACTTCCGTGCTGGAGGGTTCCAAGCCGCAAAGCGCTTTCTTCGAGAGCTAGACCATAATCACGCACATGTACTCTCAATCAACCCACCAATCGTTTACCTCTGGTGGGGTAGAGACGATAGCATTCTGCATCAGTGCTTAGCTGATTCTGATCTCACGGTGCTATACCTGTTTCCTTGGTGCTATTCAACAACTGAGCTTACAAGAGTGCAGGCCTACGTCCAAACCATCCATAATCGATTTCCTCGGCATCAGATTATCTTTCTGTGCAATGAAGAATATGCTGTTGAGGAACTTAGGGCTGCAAACTTAAAAGCAGAATTTATTCACCAAAATGCGTTCATTGACGAGCAAGCCTTTGCGCCTAGGCCTTTAGTTATTCGGACTCATGATGCTGTATACAGTGCCTCATTAGCACCGTATAAGCGGCATAGCCTAGCTGCTAAGATTCAATCACTTATTATTATGTCATACACCTATGGCGGGACAACTAGTGATGCGTATAGTGTCTCAGTAAGAGAAGAACTGAAGCATGCTTGGTGGGCCAAAGATTCTCTGAGGTCGGACCAAAAGTTTTCTGTCGAACAGATCGTAGACCTTTATGCACGAGCTCATGTAGGGTTATGTTTATCAGCGGTTGAAGGAGGTATGTTCGTTAGCATGGAATATTTGCTTTGCGGTTTGCCTATTGTCTCAACTGAATCAGTTGGCGGCCGTGATGTGTTCTGGGATGACCGATACGTGATTGTCTGTGATGATACACCTGAAGCTGTCGAGGAAGCAGTCACGGAGCTAAGAAATCGCAACATCGCGCCACAAGATGTCCGCCGATGGACATTAGAAAAGGTCATGACTCATCGTAACCGCCTTAGACTTCTTATGGAGTCTTTGGGTGCCGAATTGAACTGCCCATGGCCTCCCGGAACCCATGGCATCTCTACGTACACAAACCTTAAGAAGCTAGGCTATAATCTAAGAGAGCAATCTCTCTCTTGAAAGGTCAACGCGATGACTTGGCTTCTGATAGTTTGACCCAAAACTCTAGAGACTTGCTTTTTTCTCCCTGCCCGCTTCTTTTGCGGTGACTTTGATTTTAAATCATACCTTGAGATTATTGCTTGGTAATTCACGTTGTTAACATTGTCAGTGTATAGTTAATGGTAACTGGAAAGATGTCTCCCCGACCTTGCTCATCTTTCAGTCGTTGGGCTGTCTACGCCCATAAGGATGATACTGGCTTTGGTCGCATGGCGAGTGATGTCCGAGTTGTTCTTGGATTTGGGCATCATCTGGTTATTCCTTCTGAACGTTTGATTGATTACCCGATCGATGGAATCACGGAGCGCTGGCTGCCTCGTGATGCACCCCCTGAACAAGTTCGGTCACTCCTCTCAGGCCTGGAAGGGATCCTCTTCTTCGAACGCCATGCATGGCACCCGGAGATTCTCCGGATTGCCCGTGAGATGGGCGTTGCAACGGTGTGCGTCCCGATGTGGGAATGGTTCAGGGGAAAGGCTTCAGAATGGAAGTATTGTGATCTGTTCGTCTGCCCGTCCAGATTTACAGAAAAGATTGTTCGATCCTATGGATTCACCAACACCTGCTGTTTGCCCTGGCCGCTTGATCTGGCCAAACTTCCAAAACGGCATGTGAGTGGACCAGCAAGGCACTTCATTCATAACGCTGGACTTGTTGACCGTGACGATAGAAAAGGAACTCGAGACACGATTCAGGCATTCTGCCGCCTCAAGCACAGGGATATCCGGCTTACCGTTCGCATGCAAAAGGAGGTTCCGCTCCCCACCTTCGACGAGAGAGTTGATGTGGTGGTTGGTAACCTTTCAAGCGTGTCTGATCTCTACTCAACCGGTGATATCTGTGTTCAGCCCTCGAAGATGGAAGGCATCGGGTTCATGGTCCTAGAACCTGCTTGTGCCGGTATCCCGGTCATCACAACCGATTACCCGCCCATGAATGAGTTCATCCAGCAGCCAGAGCTTCGCTGTCGACCACGCTGGCGCAAGCGCAAGGCCTTCGCCTCGCAGTGGATCCGCCATGCCCATCTCAAGCTGCCCAGTATCCGAGACCTTACCCGCCGGATGGAATGGGCTGCATCCACTGATCTGAGCCCTGTATCAGCAGCCAATCGCCAATGGGCAGAGACAACGTTCAACCAAATGGCTCTTCAGTCTGCGTGGGGAATGGCCCTGAAGGCAATTGTGCGCCACGCTCATTAACTCTGTTCTTTCTCTATGGCTAGCAATAATCTTTCGTTCTCAATTGTCATACCGACATACAGGCGTCATGAGGAACTCTCTGAGTGCCTCAACAACTTGGCCTACTATTTCGAGGTGGACGTCTATGAGCAGCATGGTATTCAGATTGAGGTGATTGTCACCGACGATGCGCACGATCCTGAACTTAGAGCTCTGTTGTTGCAACTCTACCCTTGGTGCCACTACACCTCGGGCCCGAGCCGAGGGCCGGCGGCCAACCGCAACCATGGTGCCCGTACGGCGATCGGCGAATGGATTGTGTTCACTGACGATGACTGTTTGCCTCAGCCCGGATGGATTGAGGCCTTTTCCAGAGCAGCTGATGAGTGCGATGTATTGGAGGGGCAAACATCGGCTTTGGGAACTCGTTATCGGGCTGATATGGAATGCCCGATTAATGAATCTGGTGGATACTTATGGTCTTGTAACTTTGCGATTAGACGTACTGTCTTTCTTGAGATGGGTGGATTCGATGAGACTTTTCCTGCGCCCGCGATGGAAGATGTTGAACTGAATGCTCGTATCAACAAGGCCAACCTCAGGCGCAGATTTCTCCCTCATGCTCTGGTACTTCATCCCTGGCGACGACGAAAGGGCCTTGACTATGTGAAGGCTCATGCACGCAGTGTCGCCAACTATGTTCGCCTACATCCAGAGAAGTCTGACTATTTTTCTTTTACCTCTCAATCCCTGAAGAGCCTTCGCTCGATCAAGAATGCAATCCAGGATTCATATACTCATATGATCTTCAGGGGTTCTCTGCGTCGAATAGCGCTAGAGATGACTGGCCATTATTTTGCCTGGTTTTACGTGCGTCGCCTTGGCTCTACTGCAACGAAATAGAGGGGCAGGCATAAACGAGCCATCACTTGCATATGCTCTGTTGATCGCTGGTCCCGGCTTCTTTGTGCTCGCCAATGGTATGAGCTTGTATCATTCTGCATTCATCTAGTCTCTTGGTATTGCCACGGGTGTTTGAGAGTGATCTATCAAAGTTGTTGAGATCAGTGTATGTGGGACCCCCGATTCAGCCTACGATTTCTTGATCCTTGACTGCAATGGCTACCAGGCTACAGTAGAAAGATTGCGTTTTTTAGTTGGCTTGACGTGGCCCCCGGAAGTCGGTCCACGGTGAATGAGAGTCCTCATCCGGCCAGACTGGGCCGGGGACTCCAGCATGAAACGAATCCGCCACACACCCGAACAGATCATCCGCAAGCTCAAGATCGCTGAGCAGCTGATCGCCCAGGGCAAGACCGTTGCCGACGTCTGCCGGGCCATCGAGGTGACCCAGCCGACCTATCACCGCTGGCGCCAGCAATTCGGCGGCATGCAGGCCGAGGAGGCCAAGCGTCTGACCCAGCTGGAGAAGGAAAACGCCCGTCTCAAGAAGCTTCTGGCAGAAGCCGAGCTGGAAAAGGCGATGCTCAAGGAGCTCGCTGAGGGAAACTTCTGAGCCCGGAACGACGCCGCAGGGCCGTGGTGGCCCTGCGCGCCATGTTCCGGGTCTCGGAGCGGTTCGCCTGCAAGGTGGTGGGCCAGCACCGCAGCACCCAGCGCCACAGCGGCAAGGTCGTCGATCTTGAGGAAGCCAAGCTGCGGCGTCGGCTCCGGGAGATCGCCGCCGAGCACATCCGCTGGGGCCGGCGGATGGCGTACCGCGTGCTCAGGCGGGAAGGCTGGACGGTGAACCACAAGCGGGTGCACCGGCTCTGGCGGGAGGAGGGCCTGCAGCGGCCCACATCGAGAAAGCAGAAGCGGGCACGGCCCGCTGATGGAGCTGTCCGGCGTCACCAGGCCGAACACCCGCATCAGGTGTGGGCGATGGATTTCCAGTTCGACGCCACCGCCGACGGCCGCAGACTCAAGTTCCTGAACGTGATCGATGAGAACAGCCGTCTGTGCCTGGCGATCCGGGTGGGACGGCGTTGCAAGGCCAAGGACGTGGTGGCGGCGTTGGAGGAGCTCACCAGCATCTACCCAGCACCGGCGTTCATCCGTAGCGACAACGGCCCCGAGTTCATTGCCCACGCCCTGCGGCGTTGGAGCAAAGACAGCGGAACCACCACCGCCTACATCGAGCCCGGATCCCCGTGGCAGAACGGCTTTGCCGAATCCTTCAACAGCCGGTTCAGGGACGAATTCCTCAACACCGAGCTATTCGCCACGGTGAGCGAGGCCCAGGGCTTGGCCAACCGCTGGAGATGGGAGTACAACACCCTCAGGCCCCATTCGGCCCTCCAGGGGCGTACGCCCCTGGAGGCAGCTCAAGCAGCTGCTGCATGACCACCCACTCTCATTGAGCCTGGACCAATAAAGGGGGTCACGTCAGGCTTGGAAGCCAAGAGAGTCTAAAAAGTATTGATCATCTCTTCTATTCGATAGCAGGTCGTTTCCCGGCCTCGTTCCCTCTGACCCTGCTTATTGGATGCTCTCCTTTTGTTTCTAGCTAATGATTCGGTCTGTCTAGTTTCCTTCAGTGCCGGGGACGTCTAAGAAGCCGCTTTTGTTTTAATGGGCTCCTAATGCATCATTGCTGGCTCCATTGGCGTTCATTCATGCTCTTACTTTGATCCACTATCGCCTAACTGCCTAGCCCTTGTTTCTTTTCCGCAATCCAAGTTACTGGTTTAGTGTCTTCTTCGTCATTCCAGCCTCTCCGCTTCGCTATCGTTGGCTGTGGAGCCATTTCTGAGCTCTACTATGCCCCTGCCCTTCTTGAAGCCTCCAAGCATCTGCCCATTGATGTGGTCGCTTTGTTTGACCCATCCCCCGAGCGTTCCGAGGCTTTGCTCAAATGGTTTCCGAACGCTGTCCCTGTTACCCAATTTGAGGATGCAATAGCGGCCTCTCCTGAACTCGCTTTGGTGGCTTCTCCGCCGAGCTTTCACGCCACTCAAGCCAACACCCTGCTCGAAGCTGGGGTGCATGTGTTGTGTGAGAAGCCCATGGCCAGCTCCGTTGCCGAGGCTGAAACCATGATCGCTGCGGCCCGTAAGGCCAATCGTGTGCTTGCGATCGGTCTCTTCCGTCGTTTCTTCCCTGCGCTGCAAACCATCAAGGCGCTTGTGAGCGGAGGTGCCCTTGGTGCCGCACAATCCTTTCGTTTTGAGGAGGGCGGGGTGTTCAACTGGCCAGCTGCCTCCGCATCTTTCTTTCAAAAGCAATCCAGCCAGGGAGGCGTTCTGCTTGATCTTGGTGTCCATATACTCGACCTCATCTGTTGGTGGTTCGGTGAGCCGGCGTCTGTCTTCTATGAAGATGATGCGATGGGCAACCTGGAAGCCAACAGCCGCCTCTCCCTCACTTTTACAGGTGGGCTCACGGGTGTGGTGCGCATGAGTCGCGACACACCGTGTTCCAACACCTTCCTGATTGAGTTCGAACGCGGTCGGATCATCTGGAAGGTTGGAGACGGCAACCATCTTGATGTGCGCCTGAACGGTTTGCCCTTTGACCTGATTGGTGAACTCCGAGAGGCTGGCTCCTCGGCACCCACCTATCATCAATCTTTCGTGAAGCAGCTCCTCAATGTTGTGTCTGCAGCTCGCGGGATGGAGCCTGAGCTTGTGCCTGGCGATGAAGGCATCCGCAGCCTACGGCTCATCGAACAGTGTTATGCCATCAGGCAGCTGATTCCAATGCCCTGGCTTACTGAATCAGAAGTCGAAAGAGCACTTAAACTGGCTGCAGGTGTGGCATGACTCCTATCATTGCCGTTCTGGGAGCCAGCGGATTTGTCGGCAGCCGCCTGTTGGAGATGTTCCATCTCACAGGCTATGCAACGCTGCGCCCTGTGGTTCGCAACTACAGCAGCCTCGCACGCCTCGCACGGTTTGATCTGGACTGGAGGATCGCTGATGCCCGCGACCAGGTCGCTCTGGCAGCCGCGCTTGAAGGCTGTGATGCCGTTGTCAATCTCGTTGTCGCCAATCCAGATGTCATTGTCAAGAACGCCACGGCCACCTATCTAGCGGCTCAGGCGGCAGGTGTGAAACGGATGGTGTTCATGAGCAGCGCTTCGGTCCACGGTCAGGCTCCGGCAGCCGGCACTGATGAAGCCAGCCCGCTCCACACCCGCCACCGATTCGCCTACAACAATGCCAAGGTTCGTGCGGAACGGGAGCTCGCCCGCTGTCGCAGGCGCGGCTCCCTCGAGCTGGTGATCCTGCGGCCGGGGATCGTCTTCGGTCCGCGCTCGCGCTGGGTGACCGACCTTGCCGATCAGCTACTTTCCGATCGAGCCTATCTGATCGATGAAGGGCAGGGCATCTGCAACTCCATCTATGTCGACAACCTCATTGAGGCCATCCAGCTTGCCTTGACGGTTCCCTCTGCAGATGGCGAAGTCTTTCTGGTGGGAGATCGAGAGCGGGTCAGCTGGTTGGATTTCACTTCTCCGATCGCCACCGGCCTGGGAATCGATCTCATTCGCGTTGCGCGTCTGTCGCCTCCCCCGTTCAGGCGTGGCAGGTTTGAAACCATCGAAGCTGTCCGCGTCAGCAGGCCGGTTCAGGCCATGTTGCCGATTGTTCCTTGGCCCCTGAAGAAGGCAGCCAAGGGAGCGATCAGGGCTTTGTCTGAGCCCCCCAATCCTTCGCCGTGGCGTCTTGCTGAACCCCCTGCTCCCCAGGTCACCGAGGAGATGGCCGAGCTCCAGTCCTGCCGTGTGCAATTACCTTGGTTGAAGGCAGAACGCCAGTTAGGTTATCAGGCCAAGGTCAGTTTTGCTGAGGGTATGCAGCGCAGTCTCGGTTGGTTGAAGTTTGCTGGTTATCCAGTTGCCTGAGGCAAGCCACCATCCCTTGCTCAATTCCGTGCATGACTGTATTAGACCATTGCCGATCCTGTTACCTGTTTTGTTCTTTGGTTTTTGGCTTGATGCCCTTTTGTTCATCAGACTTGCCAGCACCGAGGGCATGAGGTGTACATGAAGCGAGTACTTGTCCTCAATAACTATTCGTTTGACTCAGTCTGGGATGAAGTCCGACGTGGTGAAAAGCCCGATCACCACCTCTATGGAATCAATCATTTCCACAAGCGCGGCTACGAAGTCGAGGTGGCTCCCTTCCAATTATCCAATGACAGGAGCCTTGCCGTCTCCCTACTTCAACGCAGTAGCCCTCTTCCCTTAGGTGATCTCGGCCAGCAGGTCTGGACTGTCAAACACCTCAGGGAAGGTGATATTCTCTATGCTCCATGTCAGACGCAAGCGCACCTCCTGTGTCTGGCGCGGCGTTTCGGTCTCCTTCGGAACCCTTTGATTTGTGTTGCCCATCATCCTTTCCATCGTGGAAGGCTTGCCAGTCTGCGGCGCCCGTACATCAATGAGGTTCTACGCGGTTGCGACTGGTATCCATCTCTAAGCACTGCTGTATCTCATCAGATTATTTC
Source organism: Prochlorococcaceae cyanobacterium (assembly GCA_049664045.1). GTDB lineage: Bacteria > Cyanobacteriota > Cyanobacteriia > PCC-6307 > Cyanobiaceae > NIES-981. Next base: position 32,532 of record JBATEO010000123.1, on the reverse strand, counting down.
TGCAGGTGGACGGTCCTTTCCTTTGGCATGGGGTCCGGATGATCAATTTTATTATTCTACGGGTGAAGTTGGGCATGGAGTCATCGCTGCTGGCCGAACCGGTCGCGACTTTGTGACCTTTGCGGAAGGTGCAAGCCGAGCCGGCATCACTGCTGAGATCGTCTGCCTAGTGGCCGACGCTGATCCGCTCCAGGGCATTCCTCACATTCAGTTAAACGTTCAGCCTCCTCATGGCTACATGAACTATGTACGCCTGATGGAGTTGTACAACCGCGCACGAGTGCTTGCAATTCCGCTTCTGCCAGGGGCTAGTCTATCTGGGTTGACCAGCTTGATGGATGCTTTGGGCATGGGCAAGCCTGTTGTCTGTACCCGCCATCCTCTCATTGACCTTGACATAGAGAAGGAAGGCATCGGGTTGTGGGTCGACACTGGTGATGTTGAAGGCTGGAGCAGAGCGCTGCACTTCTTTGACGAACACCCAGAGGAAGCCCGCGCAATGGGATTACGCGGTCGAGCGTTGGTTGAAGCAGGGTTTAACTCGCTGGGATTTGCAAATCAGATTATGGATTTGCTTGATCAGGTGTCGTGTGAGCGGTACTAGGTGCAGATATGTTTAATCTCTATGTTCCGTCTCAGCAGACCATATGATCAGTTACAGCGCTTATGTTCCTTGTTTTAATAACGCATCAAGTGTTGCTCGAACCCTTGTCTCCCTTCGGCTTCAGCTTCCTTCTCCTGCGGAGGTGGTTCTCGTGGATGACGGCTCCACTGACGACTCTCCTCAGGTGGCAGTTGGCTTGAATATACCTGTCTACTTGATGGGACGGAATGCCGGAAGGGGAGCTGTTCGCGCCAAAGCGATGGAGATCGCTCAACATGGTTTTGTTCTGTTCTGCGATGCGACCAATCAGCTTCCGCCAGATTTCATGGCCAGGGCTTTGCCTTGGTTTGACGACCCTAGTGTGGCTGGGGTGTTTGGGCGTATTTGGCAGAAAGAGTCAAGATCCTTGGCTGATCGCTGGCGAGGAAGACATCTGCTGAAGATGAGGGATCCCATGGATGTCGAACATCATGCGTTGTTGAACACTTATGCTTGTGTTCTCAGACGCTCAGCCGTGCTTCAGGTTGGTAATTTTGACTGTCTGTTCCGACATAGTGAGGACGCTGACTTGGGTCGTCGTCTTCTTGAGGCTGGGTTTGATGTGATCTATGATCCAACACTTCATGTTTATCCACGGCCATCGAAAAGCATACGTGAGGTTCTTGAGCGTTACTGGCGATGGTATGCTGGCAGCCGTGAAGAAGTGAGCTTCGTAATGTATGCCAAACTTCTGTGGTATTCCATCAGGGTGCTCGTGCCAGGTGACCTGAGCGATCGCGACCCCTGGTGTGTCCCTGTGAGTCTATTCTGTCCGCACTATCAGTTTTGGAAATCGTTTACGCGCCGCCTCTCTGGCCGCGTTCAGATGTGATCTCTATGGACCTATTCATTTGTTTGCACTTGCAGTATAGATGTAGTTTATCTGGCTGTCTTTGATCTATCGTACCTCGGCTCGTTTCGAATTGGAGGCCGTCAGACTTCTCTTTGTTTGTGGAACGCTGGAGCCCGCAAAAAGCGGAGTCGCAGATTTCATCACGGCCCTTGCCAGGGAGCTGTCCACTCGGGGAGTCCATTGCGCCTGCCTCGCCCTTCACGATCCTTTCATCCAAGCCGCGGAATCGCCTCCCGTCCTGCTCAGCACGCAGGATGGCATTGAGATTCGACGTATTCCTGCTGATCTTCCCTGGAACCGCAAGGCGAAGCTATTCAAGGCACAATTGGACGACCTGCAGCCGGAGTGGATTTCTCTGCATTACGTACCCTATGCCTACAACGCCAAGGGCCTGTCGTTCGCTCTGCTGAGCAGCCTTTTCCCCTTGCGGCATCGGGCCAAATGGGAAGTTACCGCCCATGAGCTCTGGATTGATCCTGGCTCCAGTTTCCGCAATCGGATCATCTCCCGGCTGCAACGCCATATCCTCAGGCGATTATGCAGCCGTCTGAAGCCTGCCGCCGTGCATGTCACCAACCACTGCTATCAGGCTCAGCTTGGCCAGTACGGTGTCCAGGCCAGCATCCTGCCTCTGTTCAGCTCGATCCCGCTGTGCCCACTCCGATCTTCATTCAATCGATCTGGCTTTGTTTCTCAGTGGACCTTTCTTCTGTTTGGATCCATCAACCGCGACTGGCAACCTGAACCGCTGTTCGAGCAGATCGAGGTCGCACGACGCGTTCACAACATTCAGTCCTGCCGTTTCGTGTCCGTCGGGCAAGTCGGCGATTATGGCGCCACGCTCTGGGACTCCCTGCAGGACTTGCCCTACCCTGCCTTTGAGTTCTCACGCCTCGGGCTTCTGCCTGCCGAGCGCGTGTCCGAGCAGCTCCAGCTGGCAGACTTCGGCATTTGCGTGGCGCCGTCTGTGTTGGTTGACAAAAGCTCCGCGGTGGCTGCCATGCTTGCCCACGGTCTGCCCGTGATCATCAGCCGGTTGTCGCCTGGCTGTGAGCCATGGCATCAGCAGCTTCGGCGCAGCGGCCACTATATTCTGCTTGATTCTTCGTTTGTGGAGCGTCTTGGAGCTGCCCAGAAGTATCAGCCTGTGGACCAGCTTGAGGATACGGTGCACCGCTTTGTCGAGGCACTTTGTCTCGCCCCATGAACATACTGTTCACCTCGAACCGGTTCTATCCAGATATTGGTGGGATTGAAAGCATTTCTGGTATCCTAGCCCACCATTTCGTGAAGGCTGGCCACTCGCTGCGGCTGGTTACCCAGTCCGCTGGTTCCGCAGATGAGGATTGCGCCACCTACCCGTTCCCAATCGTCCGCCGTCCCCGCGTGGCTGAGCTCCTGGCCTGTTACCGCTGGGCCGACGTGGTGTTTCAGAACAACATCGAGATCCGAGCGTTGTGGCCCCAGCTGCTGGTCCGGCGTCCCCTGATGATCGCCCTGCACACTTGGCTTCGTTCAGCAGCTGGGCGCCGCCGTGCCGTCGACCGTTTCAAGCAGCTGCTGCTCGGCACAGCCAATCGCGTCGTCTCCGTGAGCCAGGCCATCCGTGACGACTCGTTTCCTGGCTCCACTGTGATCGGAAATCCATACCGCAGCACAATGTTCTGCCGAGTTCCAGGCATCGAGCGCGAGAAGTCGATCGTCTATCTCGGGCGTCTGGTGAGTGATAAAGGCGTTGATCTTCTTCTGAGGTCTTTTGCCGATCTTCGCCCGCCTGAATGGCGCCTCAGCATCATCGGCTCCGGACCTGAGCGGGACGCATTGGAGCGGCTTGCGGTCGAGCTTCGCATCAGCCCTAGCGTTCACTTCCTCGGCGCGCTCCAGGGGGACGCCCTGGTGCGTGAGCTCAACCGCCACGAGCTGATGGTGATTCCCTCCCGCTGGCGGGAGCCCTTCGGGGTGGTGGCTCTCGAAGGGCTGGCCTGTGGGTGCGTGCTGCTGGCCTCCGACGGTGGTGGTCTTCCCGATGCCGTCGGACCGGCAGGGCTGCTGTTCAGGCGTGGCGATCCGGCTGATCTCACCCGTCAGCTTCACCTGCTGCTGCACGACGGTGAGCTGCGCGCCCGGCTGCGCAGCCAGGCCCCCGCACACCTGGCCCGTTTTGAGGAGGATCAGGTGTGCTCCCATTACCTGGAGCTGCTCGAGGGCATGGTGCGGCCTCCATCCTGTTTCGCCCGCTGATGGCACCCCGGCGCATCCTGGTGGTGGGCAACTACCCGGCCGACCAGCAGCAGAGCATGACCCGCTTTGCCGATCTGCTCGTGCGCTTCTATCAGCCGCACGGCCAGGTGCAGCTGCTGCGCCCCCCGGTGCTGGTGGCACGGCTGCCGGGTCTTCCTCCCCTGGCGCGCAAGTATCTGGCCTATGTGGACAAGCTCCTGCTCTTTCCCCTTTGGCTGGCCCTTCGCGCCCGCTTCTGCCAGCTCGTGCACATCGCCGATCACAGCAATGCTTACTACGCCTTCTGCTGCTCCAGGCACCGCTGCATCGTCACTTGCCACGACCTGCTGGCGGTGCGTGGCGCCATGGGTGATCCCGCCGTTGCCTGCGAGGCCTCACCCATCGGCATCTGGTTGCAGAAGCTGATCCTGGCTGGCCTGAGGCAGCCCTCCGCCGTGGCGTTTGACTCCCAGGCCAGTCTGAACGATTTCCATCGTCTTGGTGGCGGTCCCTCACGTCAGCGCCATGCCGTGATTCCCATCCCCCTGAATGCTCCGTTCACGCAGAACATCGCCTCCCTCGAACTCTCGACGGCAGAACAGGCCCTGCGGCCCAAGCCCCCCTACCTGCTGATGGTGGGCTCAGCCCTGCCCCGCAAAAACCGGGCCCTGGCCCTGCGCCTGTTGCGCCACTTGGGTTCCGCTTCTCCCTACAGCGTGGTGTTCGCTGGCGCCCCTCTGGCGCCGGAGGAGCAGGCGTTCATCGCCGCCCACCACCTCGGCAGGCAGGTCGTCTCGATCGTGCGCCCCAGCCATGCCCTGCTCAACCATCTCTATGGCCGTGCCCATGCCCTGCTCTTCCCCTCCCTGGCCGAGGGGTTCGGCTGGCCCCTGATCGAGGCCCAGGCCTCGGGCTGCCCGGTGATCGCCAGCACCACCACCTCCATCCCCGAGGTGGCCGGCAGCGCTGCCCTCTATGCCGATCCCAGCGACGTGGACACCTTCGCCAGCCATGTTCTGGCTCTGGAGGCTCCGGCCCTGCGCCGCCGCCTCATCCAACTGGGCTTCGAGAACCTGCGCCGCTTTGATCCCGACGTGATCAGCCGTCAGTACGTCCGCTTCGCCCTTCAGCCCGCCTGATGCCCGCTCCCCGCACTCTTCTGCAGCGGCTGCTGAAGCCCTGGATCGTTCCCCTGCCCTGGCCCCTGAAGCGGCTGCTGCTGCAGAGCCTTTTCGGCTATCGCCTCGCGCCCACTGCCAGCATCGGGCTGGCCTGGGTGTATCCACGGCGGCTCAGCCTGGCACCGGGAGCGCGGATCGATCACCTCACGGTGGCCGTGAATCTCGATTCCATCGAGCTGGGCGAGAAGGCCTCCATCGGCCGTGGCAACTGGATCACCGGCTTTCCCACAGGCACCGGTTCGCCCCACTTCGCCCACCAGCCAGACCGGCGTGCCGAGCTCTGGCTTGGGGATCATGCCGCCATCACCAAGAGCCACCACATCGACTGCACCAACCGGGTCAGCATCGGGGCCTTCACCACCATTGCCGGCTACCACTCCCAGCTGCTCAGCCATGCCATCGACCTGCAGCACAATCGCCAGCACAGCGAGCCGATCGAGATCGGTGCCTACTGCTTCGTGGGCAGCAACTGTGTGATTTTGGGTGGCAGCGTACTGCCCGACCATTGCGTGCTGGGTGCCCTCTCCTTGCTCAACAAACCCCTCATCGAGACGTGGAGCCTCTATGTGGGCCAGCCTGCCCAGCGGCGCAAGGCGATCGATCCCTCCGCGGCCTACTTCAGCCGCGGCCAGGGCTTTGTGGTGTAGCCCATGACCCCAAGCCTCCTTCTCGCCCATCCCACCGGCAACACCTTCTTCCGGGCGTCTGCTCGCGCCTTTCAGTCCGCAGGATGGCTTCGTGAGCTGCACAGCTGCATTTGCTGGGATCCTGGGTCTGCCCTCGCCCTTCGCCTGCCCCATCGTCTCACCGTTCAGCTGCAGAGACGAGCCTTCCTTGAGATTCCGCTCCACCTGCAGCACAGCCATCCCTGGCGTGAACTCGGCCGGCTGGCCTCTGCCTCCCTTCCCCTTGCCTGGCTGCGGCGCCATGAGCAGGGCCCCCTTTCGGTGGACGGGGTCTACCGCAGCTTCGATCGCCACGTGGCCGCACGTCTGCCAGCCCTGAGGGGGCTCGATGCTGTGTATGCCTATGAGGATGGAGCCCTCCGCACCTTCGAGGCCGCTGAGGCCCTCGGCCTGCGCCGCATTTACGACCTGCCCATCGGTTACTGGCGGGCGGCGCGCCAGATCTTCGAAGAGGAGCGCGCGTTGCAGCCCGAGTGGGCCTGCACGCTCACCGGCCTGAACGACAGCGCTGCGAAGCTGGCCCGCAAGGATCGGGAGCTGCAGCTGGCCGATCTGGTGATCGTGCCCAGCCAGTTCGTGCGCTCCACGCTGCTCCAGCACGGCGCCTCCACCGCTCCGATCGCCGTGGTGCCCTTCGGATCGCCGCCACCGCTGGCTGAGCCACCCCAGCCTCGCGCCGCAGGTCCCTTGCGGGTGCTCTATGTGGGTTCCCTGGGGCAGCGCAAGGGCCTCTCCTATGCCCTTGACGCCGTAGGGGCTCTGGGCAGCCAGGTCAGTCTCACCCTGATCGGCAGACCCACTGCTCCGGAGTGTCGCCCCCTGTGTGCCGCTCTCGGCCGCCATCGCTGGATTGAAACCCTGCCCCACCCTCAGATTCTCGAGCAGATGCGCCATCACGACGTGCTGGTGTTGCCGTCACTGTTCGAGGGCTACGCTCTGGTGATCAGTGAGGCCCTCTCCCAGGGCCTGCCCGTGATTGCCACGGCCAGCACCGGAGCTCCAGAATCCGTGCGCGATCGAGTGGAGGGTTTCATTGTGCCGCTCCGCGACAGCCAGGCCATCGCGGAGCGGCTCCAGCGCCTTGCCGACGACCCAGACCTCCTGGCGGGCATGCGCGAGGCCTGCCTGCGGCGGGCGGCGGCGATGAGCTGGGCCACCTATGAGCAGGGCCTGCTGGCGGTGGTAGGCCAGGCTCTTCTTCCAGGCCATCAAGCTCTATGACCTCTGTCCAGCACAAGCAGGTTCGCCAGCTGCTCTGGCTCTATTTCTGGCTGCTGATCTTCGAGGGGGCGCTGCGCAAGTGGATCCTGCCGGGCCTCTCAACCCCCCTGTTGCTTGTGCGCGACCCAGTAGCAATAGCGGCTCTTTGGATAGGTGCTCCGCTTCTACGGCAATCCCGCTTTCAATCTTGGCTGCAGTGGCTTTCTGGCATCGCCATCCCCTCGTTTTTCCTGGCCATGGTAGTGGGCCATGGTGATCTGATCACTGCTGTGTATGGAACCAGCATCTTGTTGATCCAGTTCCCGCTGATCTTTCTCTATGCCGCAGCCTTCGATCGTGATGGGGTGCTGCGCTTTGCCAAGGTGCTTCTTCTGATCAGCATCCCCATGACGTTACTGATCGTCGCCCAGTCCAATCTGCCAGACGGCCACATTCTGAACGTGGCCCCAGGTGGAGATCAGACAGCTGCTTTCTGGGGGGCTCTGGGGCGTTCACGTCCGCCTGGGACCTTTTCCTTCATCAATGGTGTCGTGGGTTTTTATGGCCTCGCAGCGGCTGCCTTGTTTGCGCGTCTTTACGGCATGAACCCATCCCCAGGGAGGCTGATGTTGATCTTTTCTGCCGGCGTCGCTTTGGTCGTGGCGGCTCCCGTCTCCATCAGCCGAGGCCTCGTGTTCGGCTATGCGGTGGTCGTGCTGGCCGTGATCGCTTCGCTATTGCTCACCAGAGCACGATTGGTGCCTCTGATCTCTGGTCTGCTGGCCATTCTGTTGGTGCTTCTGGTCGGATCGTCCATCCCTGCGTTCAGGGACACCAGTGAAGCTTTTGCTGCGCGTTGGACCATGGCGAATGCCAACGAGGGGGAGGGCAGAGGAGTGCAGGGTGTCGTTCAGCGCAGGGTTCTGGGAGGGTTCATAGCCGCCTTTGAGAATCAAGACTCCGCCCCAGTTCTGGGTCTGGGGATCGGCATGGGAACGAACATTGGTGCCCGGAGGTTGGGCGCAGGCAGCGCGTTTCTGATTGCCGAGGACTCCTGGCCCGCCATCCTTGGTGAGATGGGGCTGTTGGTCGGTTTCATGTTCATCGCCTGGCGTCTTGCCCTCACCTTGTTTCTGCTCTTTCTTTCTTTGCGAGCTGCAGCTCATGGTAATAGACTGCCCCTGATCTTCCTGGGAGCTTCGTTTCTTCCCCTCCTCTCAGGTGGGCTGAATCAGCCCACCTCAATCGGTTTCATTGTTGTGTCTGCTGGTCTCACCTGGGCCGCTACCACCATTCCTAAGCAGCATGTGTTCATTCCGATCGCCCAGGTTGATCCGTTCACGCTCCACGATTCCGTGAGTCCTGCTCCATCCACGGGCCAGGGATGAAGCTCCTTCAGATCATCCGCAGTCTCGATCCTGCAGGCGGTGGCCCTATGGAGGGCATCCGCCAGATCACACCCCATCTGCAGCGGCTCGGAGTCTCCACCACCCTCGCCAGCCTCGATTCACCCGATTCACCTTACTTGAAAGCTGGCCTGGGCTCTGCCTATGGCCTTGGCCCCGTGCGCAGCGGCTATGGTTACCGCCGTGGGCTCACCTCTCGCATTCGTGCCCTTGCTGATGGCCACGACGCGGTGATCGTGAATGGCCTCTGGCAGTACCACGCCTTCGCAACATGGCGGGCTCTGCACAGCACTGCCATCCCCTATTTTGTGTATCCCCACGGGATGCTGGATCCCTGGTTCAAGCACACCTATCCGCTCAAGCACCTCAAGAAGTGGGCCTACTGGCCCTGGGCCGACTACCGGGTGCTGCGCGATGCCACGGCCGTGTTGTTCACCACGGAGCAGGAACGTCAGCTGGCCCGAGAGTCGTTCTGGCTGTATCGGGCCCGAGAGCGTGTGGTGGGCTATGGCACCTCGTCGCCCCCCGGCGATGTGGAGCGTCAACGAGAGGCGTTCTTCAGCCGCTTTCCCCAGCTGCGCGGTCAGCGCCTCCTGCTGTTCCTCAGCCGCATCCACCCCAAGAAGGGGGTGGACCTGCTTGTCGAGGCCTTTGCCGCGGTGGCCGCCAGCGATCCGCGCCTGCAGCTGGTGATCGCCGGCCCGGATCAGGTGGGCTGGCAGACCGCCCTGCAGCGCCGCGCCGCCGAGCTGGGCATCGCCGATCGCCTCACCTGGCCCGGCATGCTCAGCGGCGAGCTGAAATGGGGCGCCTTCCGCACTGCTGAGCTCTTCTGCCTGCCCTCGCACCAGGAGAACTTCGGTGTGGTGGTGGCCGAAGCCTTGGCCTGCGGATTGCCTGTGGCGATCGCCCATCCGGTGAACATCTCCGCGGAGGTGGACCAGGCTGGGGCCGGCCTGGTGCATGCCGATACCCTTTCCGGCACGACCGAAGCCCTGAGGCACTGGCTACAGCTGCCAGAGCCGGAGCGTGTCGCCATGGGGATCCGCGCCGCCGAGCTGTTCAGCGAACGGTTCGACTTCGCCTCGGTGGCGGCCAACCTGATCCCCGTGCTGTGCTCCGCCTGATGGCTTCCCCCGGCGCTTCCCCGATCCTTCAGAAGGAAACCCCCTTCCAGGGTGCCAGCTTCAGTCTGGGCAATCGTGTTGCCCGGGTGATCTGGCAGTGGGTGTGGCTGCTGCTGTGCCGTCCCACGCCCGCGCCTCTGCATGGCTGGCGCTGTCTGGTGCTGAAGGCCTTCGGTGCCCGCCTCGGGCGCCACTGCCATGTGTATCCCGATGTGCGGATCTGGGCTCCCTGGAACCTGGAGCTGGACGACGAGGCCTGCCTGGGCCGGCGCGTGATCTGCTATTCGATGGACACCATCAGCCTCGGCAAGCGGGTGGTGGTGTCGCAGGGGGTGCACCTCTGCACCGGCAGCCACGACTACGAATCGCCCAACTTCCAGCTGTTCACCCGCCCGATCAAGATCGAGGCCGATGTTTGGATCTGCACCGAAGCCTTTCTCGGCCCCGGCGTCACCATCGGCGAAGGGGCAGTGATCGGTGCCAGGAGCGTTGTGACCCGCTCCCAGCCTGCCTGGATGGTGTGTGCTGGGAATCCTTGTAAGCCTATTAAGTTGAGGAAGCTCCTCAGCTAGCTAATCCGGGATCCGGTCACTGAGGATGTTGATCCGCTCCATAACGATGTCAATGGGTGGGAGCTGTTATGATAACACTGGGCTGGCAAAGAACAGGGCTTGTTGGGGTCTCAACAATCCTACTTTCATTTTCCTCCTCTTTCTTCAGCGCTCCCCACCCATGAGGACGTAGTGGGATAAGTCTCTCAGATAAACTCCTATAGAGCATGAAGCCTCGTCAATGTCCGTCAGGGGTTCTGCTGCTTTGTAGTCTTACGGTGACTTTATCATCTTCGTAGAGTCCCTGACAGTCGTTGATTATTTGAGGTGTCCTTGATTATAGTCTTTACCTGTCCTCCTGCCCTGCCCAAAAAATGACAACTCTAGGCGATAAGGTGCTGAAGAGGCTAATGGCTCCTAGGCGCTACATTCGAAATGAAATGCGGCGTATTCAGGGGGAAAGAAAAAAGAATATAATTAATGTCTTTTGGTGGGAAGAGTATCCTAACTTTGGAGATGATCTGAATCGTCTTCTGCTGGAAAAGAACGGCTTTACGCCAGTAAGGCAGTCTCCCAGTGGAGCTGATTTGGTGTTTATTGGTAGCATACTCGATATGGTTCCAGATGACTATAGAGGCATAATAATGGGCAGTGGGTTTAGAACCGATGGCCATCGCCGTGCCCTGAGCAATGCAAAGATTCTGGCAGTTCGAGGACACCTCACTGCTGATCGACTTTCGTTATCCTCAAGCGAGAGAGTTGTTGGAGATCCGGGCCTTCTTGTGTCTACTTTTGCTCAGAGGCAAAAGCCGCTTTATGAGATTGGCTTGCTCCCACATCTTTCTGATCGAACTGCACCATCCTTTAACAAACTAGGGAAGAATCTCTCGAACCGATGCTGCATTATCGACCCCCGTCAGAAAGCTGAAAGCGTAATCGGACAAATAAGCAAGTGTGCTCTACTTTTTTCTTCTTCGCTTCATGGTCTGATTATTGCAGATTCTCTAGGTATACCGTCTAGGTGGATCCACTTAAGCGAGGACGCTGTTCCAGCCTTTAAGTTCCATGATTATTATTCGGCTTTTGAAGAGACTAGGTTGCCGGTTCAAATTGATGGCAATGAATCATTTCAATCGCTGTTGGAAATAGCTTTAAAACCACCACTGCGGATACTAGAAGTTACATCAAGCCTCCTCTCTACTGTCGAGGCCTTCCTCTCAGCTCATGCCTCTGTAAAGTCGCTCAGCCGTAAGACCTGATTTTGTTTTGCATGTCGTATCGTATTTCGTTTCTGTGCGATTGTAACATCTTGTTTTTTATATTCTGTTTCTGACTATCAATTGGAAGTCCGCAGTCCAACTCTGCACGTTTATCATTTTGCTTCATGTCAACTATTTCCTTCAATCCAATGTAGATCTACATGCATTAGATTTTCTTGCGGCCTATTCTTTATCCCTTGATACATATACCCTTCTGGTCTCTTTTGCATGAACAATCCTGTCGCTCCTGCTGGCATAAATGAGATCAGCGATTCAGGTTTTTCGGCTTTCGCTAGGCCAAGGGCTGCTGTCGTTATAGGTTGCTATGATAACGCTAGTTACATTATTGATGCTATTGAATCAGTTCGCAACCAGTCGTCTTGCAGCTGGATCTGCATTATTATAGACAACAGTTCGTCCGATGGATCTTGGGAAATAATTGCTCGTGTCATCCACGATGACCCCAAGTTCAAGCTCGTTTCAAAGGGCAACGAGGGGCCCGGCTCATGGCGTAATTATGGGGCTTCGCTTGTTCCTGATTCAGTTGACTACCTTCACTTTCTTGATGGAGACGATGCTCTTGAGCCGACGTTTCTTCAAACGTCAATAAACTATCTGGATCAAAATCCCCGGGTTGGATTGCTGAGCCTTCAATACAATATTATTGACGAGAAGGGTGCGCTTGTTTGCCCCGGATTTCGCTCCCGCTACGCGCCATCGAGTTTTGGTTTCCCCGCGCCCATTCCGGATTCATCAGTGGAAACCCCTTTCGTTTCGTTCTTTTCTGCAACTGGACAAGGCCCCTTCTGCGTCTTCAGAAAGTCTGTCTTTGATCAGACGGATGGCTACGAAGTTAAGTTTTGGTCGCATGAAGATTCCGATATCTGCTGTCAGATGGCGCTGCTTGCGGAGTGCCATCAGCTTCCCGATCGCCTCTACAACAAGCGCACACATTCCACCAATCTCACTTATTCACCACGCGCAGACTACTCCAAGTTCAGGGACAAGTGGGACTGCTTCAAGGCAAGAAATCCAAGCGAAGCTAAAATTCTTGACCACGCTCTGCGTTATTACTATACGAGGCACATGCCCATGAGGGATCTCAAGGTCTCGCTAAAAGCCCTGCGTGAATTTCTTGCCACTGCAAGTTATGGAAAGTTTAAGTTTGCACTCCATCTTTTGAATCATGGTTTGCTCAATCTTATCTTCCATCCTGAATACCACCGTGTTCTGTCACTCCGTGATCGCCCGGCACGGTTCGCTCTGCCATCCTCCTGCCCGAGTCCATAGCATCTAGCCTTCTTTTTGCGTATTTCTGTTTCGTGCTCGATCTCACGGTTGCCATTCCAGTTCGCAACGAAGAGTGCAACCTCGCCACCTGTCTGCAGGCCATCGGCCCTGGCTTTGCCCGCTCCCTGGTGGTGATCGACTCCGGCAGCACCGATACCACGGCGGCCATTGCCCGAAACCATGGCGCTGAGGTGGTGACTTTTGAATGGAACGGCCGTTTCCCCAAGAAGCGCAACTGGTTCCTGCGCCACCACACCCCCACCACCCGCTGGGTGCTGTTTCTCGACGCTGATGAGTCTTACCCTTGCGGTGAAGCGTGAGATTGCAGTCGGTCTTCCCCAGATCCCCTACCAGAGCTACTGCTTCAGCTCCACCAACTTTTACCTCGGCTGGCACCTGCAGGGTGCTTACACCCTGCGCAAACTGGCCCTCTTGCGTGTAGGCGAGGTGGAATACGAATACATCGATGAGAAGGCCTGGTCGCAATGCGAAATTGAGCTGCATGATCCATCCGATCGTGACCGGCTCCGTGAGCACCATCCGTAGCCGCATCGACCACCGCGTCCTGCGTGGTATTGACTCCTATATGCGTAAGCACAACGAATACCCGGCCCAGCGGCACTGCACGGTAGCGCGCCAGCCACTTGCAGGCGCAGCGCAGGCTGATTCCGGCGTCAGCAGGGAGTTCCGCCAGGGGAAGGCCCTCACGAGGTGCTGGCGGACCAGCCGCAGGCGGACCCGCTGAGTAAGGCGGGCACTGGGGTGGCTAAGTATGGGTCGTGAGGTTGGGGTTGGTGGGTCGCACCTCAACCCGTAGCGGCCTCCCCCCCCCTTGGCCACTGACCATCCTCCTGGGACAGAACAACTAGGCAGCCTCGATAATGTCTACAGAACACCTACTAGCTCCTTCGATTTGATAATGACCTCAGTTCCTTCGAACACCGCTCACCACGACACAAGAGCATTAACTTTCTGTATTCCATCATTTGGAGGTGCAAAGTATCTGCTGGAAACTTTGGAGTCTATCAAGAAGCAGACTGTGCCTTGTTGCGCATTTGTCGCTTTTGGGGGAGAGCCTCCAGCTGCTATAGACAAATACTGCAACGCCGAGGAATGGATTACTTTAGTCGCCCTCAATCCAGACCCGGGAATGGTTGACTGTTGGGTATACGCTGCTCAACGGTGCCAAACTGAATACATCGCATTTATTGCGGATGATAATTGCCTGGAGGGCAATTATGCGGAAACCATGATAAACTTTCTTGAGTCCAACTGCGATATAGATTTTGTTTTTTGCAACCAGAGCCATCTTGATAGCAAAAGCATTGTCGACGCCTCCAAAACACGCAAATTTAATAATTACTTCGGGCGTGACCTGATTCCGGAGGGCTCTATTCATAAAAGCCTTATAAAAAGCCTAATCCAAGCAAATTCTGTCCCACTCGAGGCAAGTGTCTTTCGCTATAAAGTATGGAAGGCTTACGGTCCGTTCAAATCTAGGTGTCGTGGGGCTTTTGACATGGAGTATCTTTCCCGAGTTTTGCTTCTCGGGGCAAGGGTTGGGCACATTAAGCTTGAGTTGATGAATTTTCGCTGGCACGAAGATGCGTATTGCCATCGTGCGAAGCTAGATCATCTCCTTGGCTCTATTGTGGCTCTCAGTGAGCTGGAAGTCGTATCGGATGGCGAGTTGCGAGATTACTTTAGAGAGAAACGTCATCTTTTAGAGTGTCGCAGGCTCCGGTATGCCATGCCATGGGCAGATCGTATTTCCATTGCTGCTCGATTGATTTTTCGCGGTTACTTATTTCATGTCCTAAGGCAATCTGCCGCTTGGCTTTTTAGGGTCGATTAGATTGCATGGCTCTCAAGACTCTTGCCTAATAATTCAGGCTAAGGGTCTGTGATCACCGGCCAGTGCTGGGTGCATGGGTGTCAGTCAGCTCGGGTTCCGTGATGACAAGCATTCCATCGCCACAAAGCGCGCCAACAGCGAGAAGTCTTGGTTGGCCACGGATCCCGCGGTTCAGTGGAGGGCAATGACTGATTCTATTGATACCCTATGCCCTAAAATAGGCATATTTGCCCGCCCCCTCCAAGTCCTTGACGTTGTCCCGATAAGCGTGTATGTGAGGGTTTTCCAGGCGACCTGACTTGGCGAAGTGAAGCCCCATGAAACACGACCGCCACACCTACCTTTCAATATGTCCAGACCGCTCCCTGGCTACTTTGAAGATCCAAAGACACCAAGTCAGTCCATTAGCATTAGTTGATTCGTGCTCGATCTCACGGTTGCCATTCCGGTTCGCAACGAAGAGCGCAACCTCGCCACCTGTCTGCAGGCCATCGGCCCTGGCTTTGCCCGCTCCCTGGTGGTGATCGACTCCGGCAGCACCGACGCCACAGCATCCATCGCCGGCGACCATGGCGCTGAGGTGGTCAATTTTGAGTGGAACGGCCGCTTCCCCAAGAAGCGCAACTGGTTCCTGTGCCACCACACCCCCACCACCCGCTGGGTGCTGTTTCTCGACGCTGATGAGATCCTCACCCCAGCGGTGAAGCGTGAGATCGCGGCCGTTCTCCCCCATAGCCCCCACCACGGCTACCGCCTGAGCTACACCAACTACTTCCTTGGCCGCCGCCTGCGGGGCGGCTATCCCCTACGCAAGCTCGCCCTGTTCCGTGTTGGTCAGGGGGAATACGAGCGCATCGATGAAGAGGCCTGGTCGCAGTGCGACATGGAGGTGCATGAACATCCGATCGTGAGCGGATCAGTCGGCACCATCCGCAGCCGCATCGACCATCGCGATCTACGCGGCATCGACTCCTACATGCGCAAGCACAACGAGTACGCCGCCTGGGAAGCCCACCGCCTTTTGGCAGCCCGGCGCGACTGCACGGCCGTGAAAGCCTGGAGCCGCAATCAGCGCCTCAAGTATCGGCTGGTCACCAGCCCCTGGGGTGGGCTGGTGTTCTTCTTCGGCAGCTTTGTTGTCATGGGCGGCTGGCGCGATGGCTCGGTGGGCTTCGCCTTCGCCCTGCTGAAGGCCGCTTACTTCGTGCAGATCGCCTGTCGTTACCGGGAACTCGAGCAACTGCAGCCCCAGCGGCAGATTTAGGAACGCTTCCGTATCGCCTGGCCCACCATGCTGCCCCCCGCCGTCGACTGGAGCAGCTGCCCGGCGGCCCCGATGGCCTGGTTCTCCATGCGGGATGCCCTGCTTCAGCTGGTCTCCACCCCCGCTCTGCTGCTGCCCCTGGTTGGGGGTCTGGCTCTTGTGCTCTGCGCCGTCGCAGGCCTCGGCTGGCCCGTAAGGGCCTCGCTCAGCGCCCTTGCCGTGGTAATCGTTTCCCTCCTCTACAGCCCCCTCACCACGGCAGGTCTCAGCGCCTGGCTCACCAGCCAGCTACCGCTGCCGCCCCCGCCATCCAGTGGTCCTGCCCTGGCCGTGCTCGTGGGCCGCGGCCCCGATGTCGCTTCCGCCACCACTGCGCTGGCCGCTCCGCTGCTCCAGCAGGGCCGCGTGCAGGGCATCTATGTGTCTGGCGACACGCCTGCCACCGCCCGTCGGCTCCTTCAGCTAGGCGTCCCACCCGAGCGCATCGCTGGCGACAGCTGTGCCCGCACCACCTGGGAAAACGCCATCCGCACCACCGCCTGGATCCGCCAGCACCATCCCCCTTCTTCCACGCCGGCGATCGTGCTGATCACAGATCCCTGGCAGCTGCCGCGGGCCACCCGCGCCTTCCAGCGCCAGCAGCTGGCGGTGTATCCCCTGGCCGCCGATCCAGGGTTGCCGCCCGATCAGCGCAACCGGCTCGCGCTCCGGGAAGCCGCAGCCACCCTGCTCTATGGCCTGCAGGGGCGGATGTAGTGGGGACGCACTGCCCCTACCGTTAGTGATGGCCAGCTCCGGTCACCGGCAGCGAAATCGGGGTCCGCAACAGTTCCTTGCTGGTGCTGCTGGCTCTCGCCGTGCGCAGCGCATCGCCCCGGCTCAGGTTGTGGATGCCGGTGTGCTGTTCCCGGGGTTGCGGATCGAGCTGGCCGAAGTGTGGCTGCCCTGAGCGGTGGCCAGCAGATACTCCCGCACGTGGCTCACGAGCGGCCGCGTCAGCGCCTCCTCTCGCGTCAGCCACTGGCAGGCCCTGATCTCCAGGCCATCCACGCGGATCTCCGGCCGGCGGTCCGCCTGCCAGGCCAGGATCGTCACCGTGTTCCGGCCTCGCGCTGAGGTTTCCGTGATCCGCCAGGGACTCTGCAGCTCCTCGGGGGCCACCCGCAGCCCCAGCTCCTCGGCCAGCTCCCGCACCGCCGTCTGCCGCGGGGTCTCGCCGCGCTCGATCCCCCCGCCCGGCAGCGACAGGCTGCGCCGATAGCTGGCCTGCACCAGCAGCAGCCGCTGCCGGTGCCAGATCGCCACCAGCGCTCCATGGGTGTGGGGCCTGGCCACCACCCGGTAGAGCTCATACACCGCGGAGGCCAGGCGGTAGAGCCCCAGCCTGGCTACGGCCTTCTTCAGCAGCGCTCGCATGATCCGGCCGATGGAGTGGAGAGCGGCGTCTGCTGGAACTGATATCACGATAGCTCTCTCGAAACCTCCTGATCCGCCCTGCGATCTGCCTCCATCACCCGCTCCAGCTCCCTCAGCACTGCATCCTGGCCAAAGCGCTGCTCCACCAGCCGCCGAGCCTGCCGGCCCAGCCGCTGCCGCAGCGCTCCATCCGCCACCAGGGCACGCACCGCCGCCGCGAAGCCGGCCGGATCCTCCGGCTCCACCCGCAGCCCGGCCTGGTCGGCCACCTGTCCCAGTTCACTGCCTGCCGGCGAGCCGGCCACCACCGGCCGGCCGCTGGCCAGGATGCCCAGCAGCTTCGAGGGCAGCACCAGATCCGCCGCCCCCGCCTTCTGCGGCAGCAGGTGCACGTCTGCCAGGTTGAGCCAGTCGTTCAGCCGCTCCGCCGGCTGCAGCGGCAGGATCCGCACCTGGGCCATCCCCGCCGTGGCGGCTGCCAGTTCCGCCTTGCTCGGGCCCTCCCCCGCCAGCAGCCACACCAGATCGGGCCCATTCGCTGGCCGATCCGCCAGCCGCCGGATCACCTCCACCAGCAGCTCCAGGCCCTGCTTCCTGCTCATCGAGCCCGAATACTGCAGCACCACTGCCTCCGGGCTGATTCCCAGCTCCCGGCGGTAGGGATTGCTCGCTCGCTCCTGTTCACCCTGGGGCCGGATCGCCTCCAGGTCCACCCAGTTCGGCAGCAGCATGGCCCGATCACCCGCCACCCCCTTCTCCAGCGCCCGCCGCCGCATCGCGCCGCTGATCGTGCTCACCCGATCGAAGCCCCGCAGCGTGCCCCGCTCCCAACGCTCCGCCAGCCGGCGCAGCACCTTGCCCTTCAGTAGCCCCAGCTCGAAGGCTGCATCCAGCTCGAAGTCCTGGATGTGCAGCCAGGTGCGGGTGCCCCTGCCGCACAGCCCACCCAGCAGCAGCGCCCCCGGCGCGCAGAAGAAGGCCGGCGCCACCGTGAGCACCACGTCCGGCCGCCAGCGCCGCTGCGCCAGCAGCACCGCTAGGCTGGTGGCCGCGAAGCTGGCCAGGTGCAGCAGCCGGGTGAGCCCCCCGGGCCGCCGAGGCACCCACAGCGGGCAGCGCCACACGTCCACCTGTTGCAGGGTCTCCCGCCGGTAGCGGTTGCCCCGGGCCCGCCACTCCGGAAAATAGGGCGCAGCGGTGACCACCCGCACCTGGTGCCCCCGCGCCGCCAGCCAGGTGGCCATTTCCCCACTGAACTTGCCGATGCCCACAGGCTCCGGCGCATAGTTCAGGCCGTAGAGAAGCACCTTCACGGCCGGTTCCTCCCCGAGAGCTGGCCCACCTTGCCCCACCGGCCCAACGCTTGCGAGCCATTTCGGCCATGTCCACACCTCTTCCGCTTCCCTCCCCCCTGGGCGGCGTGCTGCGGGGCCATGCCGGCGACCTGCACCGCCTGCTTCGCCTGCTCGACCCCCTGCTGGTGACGGGGCTCTTCTGGCTGCTGGTGTGCCGCACCCTCCCTGCCAGCGTGCAGGGCGAGAGCGGGTTCGCCCCCTCGATCGTGGTGGGCCTCTGCACCGCCCTGATCCTGCCCCAGGGGAAGCTCTACCAGAGCTACCGCCAGCACTCCCTGATCTCCCTCCTGCGCCGCCTCACCACCAGCTGGATGCTGGTGATGGCGATGCTGCTCACGATGGGCTTTCTCTCCCGGGTGTCCGAAGAGGTCTCCCGCCTGGACCTGATCCTCTGGGCCACCCTCAGCTGGGGCTGCCTCGTGGCCCTGCACGTGGGTGGCCGCAGGCTGCTCCGCTGGCACCGCAAGCGGGGCGGCAACGCCCGCACCATCCTCTACTGGGGCCTGCCCGAGGCCTCCATCGACTTTTACCGGCGGCTGCAGGCCAGCCCCTACCTGGGCCTGCGCATGACCGCCTGGTTCAGCCCCCAGCCCCCCACCCCCGGCCAGCCGCTGCCCGCCGGCATGCCTCCCTGCGGTGGCAACCTCTCCGATCTGCGCCGCTGGCTGAACACGCACAACGCCGATCAGATCGTGTTCAGCTACCTCTCCCGCAGCGACATCTCGATGCAGGATCTGATCCGCTTCTTCGGCGACACCTGCATCCCTGTGGTCTACGCCCCCACCTGGGTGGTGCCGGGCATGACCTTCAAGGCCCAGCACCTCGGCGGCCAGCCCTGCATCGACCTCTGGAAGCCCCTCGATTCCGCCCTCGATCGCCAGCTCAAGCGCTCCTTCGACCTCGCCGTGGCTGGCACCGCCGTGGTGCTGCTCAGTCCGCTGCTGCTGCTGATCGCCCTGGCCATTCGCCTCACCAGCCCAGGACCCGCGCTCTTCGTGCAGGATCGCTACGGCCTCGACGGCCGCCGCTTCCGCATCTACAAGTTCCGCACCATGCGTGTGCTCGAAGCCGGTGACCAGCAGGGCCTGCGCCAGGCCACTCGCAACGACCCGCGCGTCACCCCGGTGGGCGCCATCCTGCGCCGCTGGAGCCTCGATGAGCTGCCCCAGCTCTTCAATGTGCTCCAGGGCCACATGAGCCTGGTGGGCCCCCGCCCCCACGCCGTCGACCACAACGAGCAATACCGCAAGCTCATCCCCGGCTACATGCAGCGCCACCTGTTCAAGCCCGGCATCACCGGCCTGGCCCAGGTGAACGGCTTCCGCGGGGAGACCTCCACCCTCGAGGCCATGGCCCACCGCGTGGCCGCAGATCTGGAGTATCAGCGCGACTGGACGATTGGTCGGGACCTCAAGATCCTCATCAAGACCGTGCTGCACATCCGCTCGCCCAACGCCTATTGATGGGTTGGGCGCCGCCGCGGCTCAGCGGTCCAGCCAGGTGCTCACCCTGCGCCCCAGGCGCCGCAGCCCCCGCCTCGCCTTCGGCAGCACGGCCACGCTCACGGCCGGCTTCGGGCTCTCTGCCGTTCCGCCGTAGTACCCGTAGGCCGCGCCCACGCCGTAGGTGCCGTAGCTCCCGTAGCCATAGCCATAGCCGTAGCCAGGTTCCTGTGCAGCGGTCTTGCGGCGGGCATTGGTCACCACCCCCAGCAGGGGCGCGCCGGCTTCCCGGATCCTCTCCAGCGACTGGGCCGGCAGCCCCCGGTCCACCCGGTTCAGGCTCACCAGCAGCACGATGCCCTCCAGGTGCTGGGCGATCAGCGCGGCATCGGCCAGGCCCAGGGCCGGGGGCGTGTCGTAGAGGATCAGATCGAACTCGCCGCTCTTGGCCAGATCCCCCACGATCTGATCCATGCGCTCAGACCCCAGCAGTCGCGGCGGATCGGGCGGCAGCAGGCCGGCCGTGAGCACACTCCAGCCGGGATAGTCGGGCACCTGCTGCACCACTTCCCGCCAGCTGGCGGCCTCTTCGGTGAGCAGATTGCTCAGGCCGCGCAGGTTGTCCATCCCCAGGCGGTAGTGGATCTGGGGTTTGCGCAGGTCGGCATCCACCAGCAGCACCCGCTGGCCCAGTTCGCTCAGCGTCTTGGCCAGCAGCACGTTCAGCAGGCTCTTGCCCTCCGAGGGCAGGGAGCTGGTGATCGCCACCGAACGCAGCGGCTTCTCGGTGCTCAGGAAGCGCAGGCTCGTGTAGAGGTTGCGCAGCGACTCCTGGTAGAAGAAGCGCTGATAGCCCCCCGCTCCCGCGCTCTGCTGGTCGAGCTCGTTGATCAGGAAGCGCTTCTCGCGCCGCACCCCATCGAAGAACTCCACGTAGGGCATGTGCCCCAGCAGCGGCACATTCAGCTCATCGCGCACCTCCTGGGGGCTGTGGAACACATGGTCGAGCCGCTCGCGCAGGAAAGCCACTGCCGCGCCGCCCAGCACGCCCAGCAACAGCCCTTCCATCAGCCCACGGCCGAGAGCCGGCTCCACCGGCACATCCCCCACCTGCGAGGCCGAGATCACCTTCCAGGGTGAGCTGCGCTGGGCCAGCTCGAGCTGAAACTGCTCACGCGCCTGCAGATAGCTCTCCAGATTGCCGTTGGCGATCTCCAGACGCTTCTGCAACCCCTCGAACTGCCGCAGCAGCTCGGGCTGGTTCTGGAACTGACCCTCGAGACGGCTGATCTGCGCTTTCGTGGTGGCGATGGCGTTGGCGTTCTGGCGCAGGGCCGCGTCCACGGCCTCCATCTGCTTGCCCCGGATCCGCGGCAGCAGGGTGTCCCTCGACGCCTTCAGGGAAGCCAGCACAGGCGAGCCTGGCTTGAAATTGGCCTCCGCCTGCGCGATCTCCTGCTCCAGCCGTTGCAGCTCATCCAGCTGCGACTGGCTGGGCAGGTTGGCCGACACCGACCCCCCCCCGGAAGCGCTCGCACCGACTCCACCTTCTCCCGCGCTGCCCGCATCACCACTGATGCTGAACTCTCTGGCCGAAAGCCGGCCGCTGGCCACATCCGCCCGCAGTTCGTCAAGGCGCTTCAGCTCCCCCTGCTGGCCCAGTAGCCTCTGCTGCAGCTCCTCGAGCTGCGCCCGCAGGGCCACCGCCTCCTCCGTGGGTTCGATCAGGGTGTTGGCTTCCCGGAAGCGCTGCAGACTCATCTGCAGGCTCTCGCTGTTGGAGCGCAGCCTCGGTTCCTGCTCCTCCAGGAAGCGCAGGCCATCGCTCAGCCGTTCCTGCCGCTGGCTGGTGGCCCAGGCCAGGTAGGCCTTCTCGGTGAGCTCGAGGCCCCGCTTGAGAACCTGGGGATCGGATCCCCTGGCGCGCACCTGCACCACGCCGAAGGACGGACCCGCTTCCGGGCTCACCGCGTTCGCCATCCCCAGCGCGATGCTGGGAAGCTCGCCCGGGGCCACCCCCTCGCTCTTCAGGGTCTCGAACACCGGACCGAGCACCACTCCGCTCTGGAGAACCTCCAACAGGGTGGGAAGGTCCACCGAGGAGCTGTTGCGCGCAAGGGAGGTGAGGGCGCCGGCTCCCTCGTTCCCTGGCGTCTCCGTAGGCGCGTTCACGGGATCGGTGATCAGCAGCGTGAAATTGCCCGCATACACCGGATGCACGTAGCGCTCGTGCAGGGTGCGTGCCGCCTGCACCGCGGTGATCAGCACCAAGGTGATCAGAAAGGGTTTGCGCCGCCGCTGGAAAATCTGCAGGAGGTTGCGGAAATCGAACCCCCCCCCCTCACCATCCTTCGCAGCCGAATTGGCCCCCGTGTAACCCGTCACCACCAGCCCGGTGGGAGTCGCCAGCACCGTCTGCCCCGCCAGCGCCGAATGTCCGGAAAGCTGGGGATTGGGGTTCTGTGGGGGCATCGAGAGCCTGGTGCACGGGCGTGGATACCACTCTACGGGCGCTGACAAGGCAAAATCTCCGCAGTTCTCTATCTCCAGACCGAGCGCCATCCCACGGCTCCTGGCAGGTGTGCTTGTAGTTGCTCTTCACCTTCTGCCGGTTGCCGGAACTGTCCGTGCTGATCACGGACGTCTTGACCCATCTGGCATCCTGCGGCGAAACCGGGTTTGCTGCAGGAAGTTCATGGTTCCCCCGTTGGTTTCGGGTCGCTTGCTGGCCTCAGCGCTACCCGCCCTCTCCCTGCTGCTCTGCTGCCTGCCCCCGGCGGCTCATGCCCAGCTGGCCTGGCAGGTCGAGGCCGATCCCCGCCGGCCCGGACCCGCCGCCCTCCCCCCGCCCACGGCCCCTTCCCCCACAACTCCTTCCCCCACACCGGGCCTGACCGCCTCACGACTCACCTGGGAACTCGAGCCACCCGCTTCCACCCGGCCACTCTCATCGCCCGCACCCCACACCGCGGCAGCACCCCAGGCCGCACCCGCGACCGTGGCTTCGAGCCTGCACTGGAAGGCCGACGATGTCCCCCCACCCCAGCTGGCCGCCACCTCCGGGGTGCCGGCCGACCAGACCGCCTCAGCCCAGCCTCCCGCCGAACCGCAGCTCAGCCCTGAGGACATGGAGGCCCTGCTGCTGGAGCCTTACCTGCCCCCCAACCTCGGCGGCGGCGTGCCCTCCGCCTACGTGGCCAACTGGGGCGACTTCTACGTGCAGGGCAGCGTGGGCACGAAAGACAACTTTCGCGACGACATCGATGCCGCCTTCACCGCCGGCTTCGGCCTTGGTGACAGCAATGAGCTGATCGGCGTTGAACTCAGCTGGAACATGGCCAGCTTCAAGAACTTCAACGGCAATGGCACCTTCAGCGTGGCGGTGGGCCGCACCCTTGTGAGCCAGCCCCGCCTCCTGGTCACCCTCGGCGGGGGGATTTTCGATTTCTATTCCTACAAGAATTCCGAGAGCAGCGAGTCACTCCCGGATCCCACCCCCTACGGCGTGCTCACCGTGGCCCTGCCGCTGCGCGAGCCCAACTTCGTGTTCAACCAGGTGCTGCAGATCAGTGTGGGTGTGGGGGGCGAGAACTTCGCCGCCCTCGACTCCAACTTCAACTCCGATGACGTAGCCCCGTTCGGGGCCGTGGGGGTGGAGCTCGCTCCCAACCTGGGCATCTCCATGGGCGCCAGCGGCCGGGGCACCAACGTCAATCTCTCCTACACCCCCTTCCGGGAGGTACCCATCGGCATCAATGTGGTGGCTGCCGACATCTTCGATCAGAGCCCTTTCGGCCCCGCTGGCGTGCTCACGGTGAGCTGGGGCGACAATTTCCGCCGCGGCCTGTTCTGAATCCGATCACTCCTCTGCCTGGACCATGCCGCGCTGTGCTCCAGCGGCGGCATGGTCAGCCTCACAACCAGCCTGTGGGCGAATCACCATCTTTCGGCATGGCCAGTCACCTGTCGCCCCGAGGCTGCTAGCATGCATGGAAGGCTGCTTACTTCAAGTGAAAACTCTCGCATCCACTTCCATCTGCTTCGCCCTCGCTCTGGCGGGGGGAGCGTTCCTTGAAGCCACAGTTGGCATTGCTGAGGCAGTTGCTGTGCCCAATGGACCCAAGAACCAACCTGTTCCAGGCCCCCCCGGACCATTCCAGGGCGGCAATGGGAACAGTCCGATCAACCCCTCCCGTGGTAAAGGAGCTCAGAACAGCGGAAACCTCTCCACGGCCAACTCCTTCCGTACCTCCACCATCCTTTTCGCTCCCAGCCGCGGCAACGGCCGTGGCAACAATCCCTGATCGCGCCCAGGCTCGCAGGCAATCGATCACAGCACGCTGATCCTCGAAAGTGACCCGTATTGTGGTCACTTTCGAGGATTATTTACTGCAGTGACACATTTGAATCGCAGGCAATTGCAATTGTTCAGGCTATAGATCACTGCTAAGGTTCCTCACGATTCGCGTGGATCCGCCCAGATGCAGCAACCCCGCTCCCCTCGCCTCCTGCGCGTCTGTGTGGCGTCGGTGGCCGGAGCCTCTGCCCTGGTCCCTTACCTCAACCTCCCGGTGCGCGCCCAGGCGCTCGAACCGATCACCCTCGAAATCCGCGAGGGGGTTCCACAAGGATCGCCAGAGCCGGGCCCTTCCGCCGCCCCGGCACCTGTTCCCCAGGACGACGCCTACATCCTGGGGCCCGGCGACGGCCTCCAACTTCGCTTCCTCAGCCTCAGCACCCGGCAGGACCTCTCCGGGGCCATCGAGGTGATCAGCGATGGCACCGCCACCGTGCCCCTGATCGGCAGCGTGCGCCTCAGCGGCCTCACCCTCTCCCAGGCCTCCCTCTGGCTGCAGACCCTCTACGGCCAGCAGCTGCTCCGCCCCGAACTCGATCTCCTGCTGGTGCGTCCCCGCCCCCTGCGGGTGTCCCTCGTGGGCGAGGTGGAACGGCCCGGCATCTACACCCTCAGCACCCAGGAGGTCTCCCAGACCCTGGCCCAGGTGCCGATCACCGGCCTGCCCACCCTCGTGGACGCCATCCAGAAGGCCGGTGGCGTCACCGGCGACGCCGACCTCCGCCAGGTGCTGCTGCGCCGCCGCCTCCCCGGCGAAGAGGTGCGCTATCGGCGTGCCCGTGTGGATCTGCTCACCCTCATCCAGCAGGGTGATCAGATCCAGAACCCCATCCTTTTCGATGGCGACATCATCCAGCTGCCCAAGGCCGCCGAGCCGGTGGTGGAACTCAGTGAACTGGCCGTCACCACCATCGCCCCGCCAGAGATCACGGTGAATGTGGTGGGTGAGGTGGTACGCCCAGGCCCCGTTCAGGTGAAGCCCAACACGCCACTGGTGCAGGCGGTGCTCGCCGCCGGTGGCGGTGTGGTGCAGCGGGCCAAGACCAACCGCGTGGACCTCATCCGCATCAACCGCAACGGCACCCTCACCCGCATGGCCGTGCCCCTCAATCTCGGTGCACCTCCATCACCGGAGTTCAATCCACCAATGCGCGATGGTGACGTGGTGGTGGTGAACCGCAGCAACTACGCCCGCCTCACCGATGCCATCAATGCAGTCGGAGGCCCCCTCACGACCGTTGTCAGTGCGCTGACATTGCTTCAGATCGTCGACGACAACTGAAACTGACGACAACCAACGTGAGTGCTCGTCTCGATGGCTCCATTGGCAGCTCGATCGTCTCAGTTCCGCATCGACTGGGTGCTGCGGGGCCAACTGGCGCTCGGCCCGGCGCCACAGCGCCCCGAGCACCTGATCGAGCTCGAGCAACAGGGCATCGGTTCGGTGCTGAGTCTGTGCTCCAGCGAGGAATGGCCTGCACCGTCGGGTCTCGAACAGTGCTTCGCGTGGGTGCGCCATCCCCTGCCCGATCATCACAGCGGCCGCTATCCCACTCTCGAGGAGTTGGAGTCGGCTCTAGCTGCGGCAGCACGGCTGCGTGAGCTGGGCAGGCCTCTCTATGTGCACTGCATGGCCGCCATGGAACGTTCGCCACTGCTGTGTCTCGCCTGGCTGATCCGTCACCGCGGCCTCAGCCGGATCCAGTCCCTCGACTACCTCATGCAGGTGCACCCCGGCACCAGCCCCCTGGCTGGCCAGCTCAGCCTGCTCGATCAGCTCTCCCAGTAGCGCCGCCCATCGCTGCGGCGAGCATCACCGCGCCGCGCCGCCCGCCGGCTGAACTCGCTCACGCTGGGGTTGGCACCCACCGGATCCACGTGGGCCACCTGCTGCCACAGCTCCCGTGGCGCCCAGCGCACCGTGTGGCTCACCCGGTCGTGGCGGGTGATATGGCACCAGCGGCTCTCGCCGCACTCCGGGCACCAGAGCTGCTCCAGCCACTCGTTGCTGAGCACCAGCACCGGATAGGCCTGGATCACCAGCTTGGCCCGCTTCTCACTCAGCCCCCGCTGCCGGAGCTCCTCGGGAGTGAGCAGGTGCAGAAAGTATTTCCGACCCGTGCCCACCAGGGTGCTCTCGGAGTGCGCCGGGCAGCTCAGCTCCCGCCGCTGGGGCCGCCGACTGCGCCGGGAGGCGCTCGCCTTTGCGTTCTCCGGTTGATGTCCCGAGCTGATCATCTGGGCCGAGTCGCTCGTCCCACCATCCTTCCGGTTGCGCCGGTTGACTGGTAGTGGTTGATACCGTTTTGCTGCCGGTGGGTTGTCTCGTCTGGGTCTACCTGGACGTCTGATGGGTGCGCTGATCGGTCAGCTGGCTCCACCTGCAATCGCGCCTACTTCGCCGCCATCCAGGTCGGCCCGGCGCCCATCTCCGCCACCAGGGGCACATCCAGCTGCACCGCCCCCTCCATCGCCTCCTTCACCACCGCCTGCACCGGCTCCAGGGCGTCGGGGGCCACCTCCAGCACCAGTTCGTCGTGCACCTGCAGCAGCAGCCGGGCCGGCAGGTCATGGGCCGTGAGCTGGTGGTGCAGGCGCACCATCGCCAGCTTGATGATGTCGGCGGATGAGCCCTGGATCGGCGCGTTCGCCGCCGCCCGCAGCTGCTGCGCCTCCAGGCCGCCGCGGCGGGCCACCTCCAGGTCGATCTCCAGGGGGTCCTTGCCCCGCAGCCGCCCCAGCCCGGCGGGATCGAAGCTGAACGGCCGCCGCCGCCCCAGGATCGTCTCCACATACCCCCGGCTCAGGGCCAGCCGCTCCTGCAGCTCCAGGAAGGCGAACACCCTCGGGTAGCGCTGCTTGTACTTGCTCAGAAACGTCTTGGCCTCGGCCTGGCTCACGCCCGTCTCGCGCGCGAAGCGCTGCTGGCCCATGCCGTAGATCACGCCGAAGTTGATCGTCTTGCCCAGCCGCCGTTCAGCGCTGCTCACGCTCTCGCCCTCGCCCTTCTCCAGCAGCAGCCGGGCGGTGAGCTCGTGCACGTCGTGGCCAGTGCGGTAGGCCTCCACCAGCACCTCCTCGCCGCTGAGGTGGGCGAGGATGCGCAACTCGATCTGGGAGTAGTCCGCGCTCAGCAGGGTCCAGCCCTCGGCCGGCAGGAAGGCTTTGCGGATCCGCCGGCTGAACTCCGTGCGCACCGGGATGTTCTGGAGATTGGGATTGCTGCTCGACAGCCGCCCGGTGGCCGTCACCGCCTGGTTGAAATCGGTGTGCACGCGGCCGGTCTCCGGCTCCACCAAGGCGGGCAGGGCATCCACGTAGGTGCTCCTGAGCTTGCTGAGTGTGCGGTGCTCCAGCACCAGCGGCACCACCGGGTGGTCGTCCTCCAGCTTCTCCAGCACCGCCGCGTCGGTGCTCCAGCCGGTCTTGGTGCGGCGCGACTTTTTCCGCTCCAGCCCCAGCGTGTCGAACAGCAGCTCGCCCAGCTGTTTGGGCGAGGCCAGGTTGAAGTCCACCCCGGCGGCCGCCTTGGCCTCGGCCTCCAGGCGCTCCAGGGTGGCGCCCAGCTCAGCGCTGAGTTCGGCCAGATAGGCGGTGTCGACGCGGATGCCGGTGGCCTCCATCAGCGCCAGCACCGGCTCCAGGGGCAGCTCCACCTGCTCCAGCACCGTCAGCAGCCGCGGCCCCAGCTCGGCCAGCTGGGCGCGCAGCAGCGGCGTCAGCCGCCGGGTGAGGTGCACGTCCATGCCGCAGTACTGGGCCGCCGCCTCCACCGGCACCGACGAGAAATCGGCCCCCTTGGGCACCAGTTCGCCGTAGCTGGTGGGGGTGAAACCGAAGTTGCGCTCTGCCAGCACGTCCAGGCCGTGCTTGGCGTTGGCGTCGCGCAGGTAGTCGGCCAGCAGCGTGTCCATCACCACCCCGCCCAGGGCCAGGCCGTGGCGCAGCAGGATCAGCCGGTCGTACTTGGCGTTCTGCAGGGTTTTCGGGTGCGCCGCGCTGGCCAGCCAGGGGGCCAGGGCGGTGAGCACCTGATCGAGGGGGAGCTGGGCTGGGGGCTGGGCTTCGTTGCTGGGGCATCGGGTCGCGGCGGCGGCTGTGGGGGTGAGCAGATCAGGGACGGCCTGCTCGGCGGCCTCGGTCGGCCGGTGGCCGATCGGGATGTAGGCCAGGTCCGCCGGGCCCTCGCCCCAGGCCAGGCCGATGCCCACCAGCTCGGCCTTGAAGGGGTTGAGGGCGGTGGTCTCGGTGTCGAGAGCCACGGGGGCGGCCGGGTCGGTGACGCTCATCAGCCGCGTCACCAGGGCGGCGAGGGCCTCGGGGGTGGTGATCAGCTGGGGCTCCAGTCCGGGCACGGCTGGGGCAGGCTCGGGCGCTTCGCTGCTGGAGTCGGCTCTGGCGCCGGCTTCCTCGCCGGCGCTGGCCCCGGTGGCGCTGGCAGGCCCGGTGGCGGCTGTGACGGACTTGCCGCCCGCGGGGCTGGCGTCCTCCCTGGGCTCCGGCGGCACGGCCGAGAACAGCTCGGCGAACCGGCCCACCTGCCGGGCCAGGGAATTCAGCTCCAGCTCCTCCAGGCTCTGCTGCAGCGCCTCGGTGTTCACCCTGCCCAGCTCCAGCCGCGGCTCCTCGGGCAGGGGGATGTCCACCAGGATCTCGGCGAGCATGCGCGAGCGGTAGGCGTTCTCCCTGTCGTCACGCAGTTTCTGCAGCAGGGCGCCCTTGAGCACGCCCTTGGGGTCCTTGGCCTTGGGGCCGGCCTGCTCCAGCTGCTGCAGCGCCGCGTAGATGCCGTCCACGTGGGTGTAGGCGGCCAGCAGGTTCACGGCCGTCTTGGGGCCCACACCCTTGACGCCGGGGATGTTGTCGCTGCTGTCGCCGGTGAGGGCCTTGAGGTCCACCACCTCCTCGGGCGTCACGCCCAGCTTGGCGATCACCCCCTCGCGGCGGATCTCGGTGGGGCCGCTGTTCTTGGCGTAGGGCCCGCCGCCCATGTAGAGCACGGCGATGTCGCGCGCGTCGTCCACCAGCTGGAACAGGTCGCGGTCGCCCGAGAGGATGCGCACCCGCCAGCCCTCGCCGGCGGCCCGGTTGGCCAGGGTGCCGAGCACGTCGTCGGCCTCGTAGCCCGGCGCCATCGCCAGGGGAATGTCGAGGCTCTCGCGCAGGATCCGCTGCAGGTTCTCCACGTCGGCGAAGAACGCCTCCGGGGCCTCGTCGCGATGGGCCTTGTAGGCCTCATCGGCCTCGTGGCGGAAGGTGGGCTGGTCGGTGTCGAAGGCCACCACCAGCCCCTGGGGGCGCAGGCCCTTGCAGTTGTCGAGCAGGGCCTTGAGGAAGCCGTAGGTCACCGAGGTGGGCACGCCGGCCTTGGTGCTCAGACCGCCGTCGCCGCCCTTGGCGAAGGCGTAGAAGCTGCGGAAGGCCAGGGAGTGGCCGTCGATCAGCAGCAGCAGGGGTTTGCCGGCGCCGTTGGCTTCCGTTGCGCCGGTTTCATCCGCCGTGTCTGCCGCCGCGCTCACAGGTGGTTTCGCCGATCGACGGCCCAGCCTGGCAGAACTGGGGGTGCGGGCTCAGCTCGTGAGTTCAGCTTGTGAGTTCGGCTGTGGCGATCCGCACCACGGCCTCCGCCGTGGCCAGGGCGGCCTGGCTGTCGTTGGCATCGAACAGATCGGCCGGGGCTTCATCCCCTTGGGGGTAGCGGGTGTCGCTGTTCATGCGGGTGAGGGGTTTGAGTCGCAAGGCGCCCAGGTCCTGGGTGTTGAGCCCCTGGCCGTGCAGCATCTCTACAAAGCGCTCCAGCGAATCGCTGTAGGGCGGGGTGATGCCAGCTGCCACCAGGAGTGCCTTGAGCGCCTTTTCAGCCGCCTGCCCCGCCAGGGAGCAGGCCTGGGCATGGAACTCGCCGGAAGCCACGCAGCGGGCAGCCTCCAGATCGCTCCTGGCCTGGCGCAGCCAGGCCTCGGCTCGGGGGGTCATGGTCGATCGAGCCGCAGGGCATCGCGGCCGATGGCACGCCAGTAGGGGTCGTCGCTGGCCTTGAGGCGTTGCCAGTGCTCGCTCGTGAGGGCCAGCACGTCGTCGCCGAGGTGGGCGGCAAGGAGATCGTCGGCCAGAGCCTCAGCTGTGGCCTGGCTGTGGGCGATCGCGAGCAGGTCAACATCGGAGTAGGCGTCCCAGTCGCCCCGGGCCAGCGAGCCGAACAGCCACACTTCACTCCCTGGATGGCCGGCCACCGCCGCCTCGGAACCCTGGCGCAACGCTTCCAGCAGGGCACTGCGGCGGTGATCCCTTAACGAGGCAAGATTCAACACGATATCATGATATCAAGGACGATCTGTCCGGAAAACAAGGGTCATCTGTTCGGAATCCAAGGGTGATCTGTTCAGAAATCAAGGGTCATCGGTGCAGAAGTCAAGGCTTGTCTCTGCAAAAAGTATCTTTGATCGCGATATCTTGATCATGCAATCCAGTCGGACGAGAAGGTGCTCACGCCTTCCAGCTGCACGCGCAGGTCGGCGCTGCCGTTGCCGCGCAGATCCCCCTGGAGCAGTCCGCCGCTGAAGCGCAGTTCCCCCCGCCGCCCGGAGAAGCCATCGCTGCCGATGAACCGCCAGCCGGTGTTGGCGAACGGGTCGTCGCCATCCAGCAGGGCCTTGATCGCCAGGCGGTCGCCCTGCTGGCCGTTGAAGTCCTCGATCACATCCACCGGAGGGCCGCCCAGATCCCCGCTTCGCCAGATGAAGGCGTCGGCGCCGGGGCCGCCGCCCATGCGGTCGCTGCCCTGCCCGCCGATCAGCACGTCGTTCCCCGCCTTGCCCACCAGCCGGTCGTCACCGCCGCCGCCGATCAGCAGGTCGTTGCCCGTGCTGCCGCCGAGCCGGTCGTTGCCGCCGCCGCCCTCCCGCCGGCTGGTGAGCGCCGCCGCGGCGAAGCGGCTGCGGTTGCTGCCCAGGGTGAGCTCCAGCGAGCGGGACAGCATGCGGTTGCCGTTCTCGCCGAAGTGCACGTTGTCGAAGTGCAGGAAGCGGGCGATCTCCCCGCGCGAGAGATCGGCGAAGCCCCGGCTGCCCTGGGCGGCCCGGCGGGTGTCGCGGATGCCGTAGTCGGCGAAGTCGCCCAGGCGGTCGCCGAAGCGGCGCCAGGAGGTTTCGAACTCGTTGCGGAAGCCCACGATCGCGGCGTAGGGGTAGCGCTCCCGCAGCCTGTCCAGACCCCGGTCGAAGGCGTCCAACAGATTCGTGCTGCCGTTGCTGCGGAAGTAGTCGGCCCAGGCGCGGGTGTTGCGGCTGGCGCCGGGACGCTCGGCGCTCTTCAGCAGTTCGGTGATGGTTGGGAGCTGGTATGACACCCCGTTCACCTGGCCCTGGAAGGGCACCAGGGCGGAGGCCACGATCTGGCGCGTTTCGCCGGAGCGCAGCAGCACCTCCACGTTGGCGAGCATGTTGCGCACGGTGCGGCGCACCACCTGGCGGGGATTGCTCTCCTGCCGCACCCCCAGCAGCAGGTCGTTGGCGCCGCCCCAGATCACCGTCAGGTCGCCGGAGGTGGGGCGGATTCCCTGGTCCAGGGCGGCATCGATCTGGCCCTGCAGGCCACGCCCTTGCAGGCCGGCGATCACGTCCGGCCGCTCGCGCAGATCGCCGAACTCGGCCAGGTGGGTCCGCCCGCTGGTGGCCCCGCTCACCGCGAAGGAGGGGTCGGTGAGGGAGCTGGGGCGCTGGGGCGCCACGAAGCGGTTGGCGATGCGGAACCCGTCGGCCTCAGGATCGCGGGGCAGGGGCAGATTCAGGCGCTGCCGCAGCAGGATCTGCCAGTTGTTGGGGGTGTTGTGGGCGGTCACGCCGCTGTAGCGACCCCGCGGTGAGGTCTCCTGGCGCAGGGCTGCCGCCAGGCTTCCGTAGTCGCTGGCGCTGTCGCCGAACACGTACAGCTGGCTGAAACGGGCCATCGCCGGGAGCACTCGTGGCTTGCAGGCGCCAACCTTGCACCGCCGCGGGGCTCCCGTCACCGCCGCGGGGCCGCCTTGCGGAGCAGCACCCTGGCCGACGGCAGGCCCGCCAGGATGGCAGGGCCGCCGCCACGGCCCCATGGGCGCCGCTTCCGTCCGGGGCCGTGCCCGCTTCAGCCGCTGCGGCCGCTACCGCTGGTGGCTGCGTCGCCGCTGGGACCCCGCGGCGCCGCCGCTGCTGTTCATCGGCCTCAACCCCTCCCGCGCCGACGCGGAGCGCGACGACCCCACCCTGCGGCGCCTGATCGGCTTCGCCCGCGGTTGGGGCTACGGCCAGCTGGAGGTGCTCAACCTGTTCGCCGCCGTGAGCCCCTCACCGGCGGCCCTGCGGCGCCTGGCCGATCCGGTGGGCGCGGAGGCCGACACCTGGATCCGCCGGCGTCTGGCGGCCTGCCCGGCCGCGCCGCTGTGGCTGGGCT
>JBATEO010000122.1:0-1687 GCA_049664045.1 Prochlorococcaceae cyanobacterium | reverse complement strand
GCTGGGCATGGCCGCCACCCTCGGCCGCCAGGGGCTGGGGCTGCTGGGCCAGGCCGGACGGCTGGCGGCCCTGGGCGGCGCCTTCGGACCGATGGCACGGCGGCACCTGAGCGATCCCTTCCTGCTGCACTGGGTGGATCTGCTCTGCTTCCTGATCTCCGGGCTGCCGATGGATCAGACCAGCGCCGCCGCCATGGCCACGCTGTTCGGCGAGTGGTTCGAGCCCGGCGCGTGCCTCGACTACCCGATCGGCGGCAGTCCCGCGGTGGTGGCCGCCCTGGTGCGGGCCCTGGAGCGTCACGGCGGCGCGCTGCGCACCGGCAGCCCGGTGGCGGAGGTGCTGGTGGAGCGCAACCGGGCCTGCGGCGTACGACTCGCCGATGGCCAGCGCATCGGCGCCCGCCGCGGCGTGATCGCCAACGTGAGCCCCTGGAGCCTGCCCGAGCTGCTGCCGGAGAGCGCCACCCCGGCACGCTGGCGCCGCCGCCAGGCGGACACCCCGGCCTGCCGCAGCTTCCTGCACTGGCACCTGGCCCTGCGCGGCGACGACCTCCAGCACCTGCCCATCCACCACGTGTGGGTGGGCGACTGGCAGCGGGGCATCGACGCCGAGCGCAACATGGCCGTGCTGTCGATGCCCTCGCTGCTCGATCCCTCCCTGGCCCCTCCCGGCCACCAGGTGCTGCACGGCTACACCCCGGCCAACGAACCCTGGGAGCTGTGGAAGGATCTGGAGCGGGGCAGCCCGGCCTACGCGGCCCTCAAGGCCGAGCGCTGCAGCCTGTTCCACCGGGTGCTCGCGCCCCTGATCCCCGACTGGCGCGAGCGCGTGGTACTGGAACTGCAGGGCACTCCCCTCACCCACCGGCACTACCTGCGCATGCACCAGGGCAGCTACGGGCCGGCCTGGCCCGCCGATCAGGGGCCGTTTCCGGGAGGCGGCACGCCGGTCGAGGGGCTGGTGCTCTGCGGGGCCGGCACCTTCCCGGGGATCGGCGTGCCGCCGGCGGCGGTGAGCGGTGCCATGGCCGCCCATCGCTTCGTGTCGGCGCGCCAGCAGCGCCAGCTGCTCGAGGAGATCGGTCTGGCGGGCCCATGACCGGCGTTCGCAGCGTCCCAATGCGGCCGGGCTGCCGCCGGGCGATCAGAGTGGAAAGCCATGGCGTCACCCAGCACGGCGATGACCACCATCTCCTGCCGCTACGACGGCGGCCTGCGCTGCGCCGCTGAACACGGCCCCTCCGGCAGCGTCATCGACACCGACGCTCCGCCTGACAACGCCGGCAAGGGGGAGTGCTTCTCCCCCACCGACCTGGTGGCCACGTCTCTGGCCACCTGCCTGCTCACGGTGATGGGCATCGTGGCCGAACGCCACGGCTGGCCCCTCCAGGGAGCCGCCGCGCGGGTGGAGAAGACGATGAGCAGCCAGCCGCCACGCCGCATCGCCGGGCTCGAGGTGTGGGTGAGCCTGCCCGCGGCCCTCGATGGGCAGCAGCGCCGGGTGCTGCAGCGGGCGGCCGAGGGCTGCCCCGTGAAGGCCAGCCTCGAGGGGGCCATCCCCATGACCCTGCACTGGGAGGTGCTCTGAGGCGGCCGGCCATGCGGCAGCGTCTCGCGCTGGTGATCGCCCTGGCGGTGGCGGTGGGCGCTGGCGGCGCCCTGTGGCTGCGTCAGCGGGCCCGCGAGC
>JBATEO010000121.1:0-27704 GCA_049664045.1 Prochlorococcaceae cyanobacterium | reverse complement strand
GGGCTGGGCGGCGGCGGCGGCGGCGTGGCGCGGCCGAGCAGCAGCCCGTTGCCGCCAGTCGCCCGGGCCAGAAGCACCGGCAGGGGCTCGGCGTTGGCCAGATAGAGGTGGTTCAGGCTGCGGCCCTCAAACTGGCGCCGCTCGAGGTTCCAGCCCTCGGCCAGGTCCAGTGCCACCAGCTGGTTGCCGGAGACAGCTCCGCTGCCCACCAGCAGCGGTGTGGGGGTTTCGGGGCTGGTGGCCAGCAGCTCAAGCTGTCCGTCGCGGTTCTCCAGCCGCAGCCGCCAGGGGTGGCGGAGATCGTCGCCGGCGATCCGCAGCGAGAAGTCGTTGCTGGAGGCGAAGCGGCCACAGACGCTGGCGGGCTGATAGGTCTCGAAGCTGTCCACCGTGCCATCGGCGTTGCGGCGCCAGCAGGCGGGCGCGGGCTGCAGTTGCTCAAGAACCACCAGATTCCAGCGGCCGCCGCTGAGGGGCTGGGCGACGGCGATGGCGCGGTCGGTCTCGACCGGGGTGCTGCCGAAGGGTGCCGCCGCCCGGGCCAGTTGCTGGGGCAGGGCACCGGCCAGGAGGGCCGCCACGCCTGCGGCGGCAAGGTAGCG
This sequence comes from Prochlorococcaceae cyanobacterium, assembly GCA_049664045.1. Taxonomy (GTDB): domain Bacteria; phylum Cyanobacteriota; class Cyanobacteriia; order PCC-6307; family Cyanobiaceae; genus NIES-981. The sequence continues at coordinate 27,102 of JBATEO010000121.1, read as the reverse complement.
TCGCCTGTACCCGAGGGACGGGATCCCAAGGGACGGGACCCCGGTGGACATCCTGAGGGACATGAGCGCTCCTGCCCGCGAGGGGCCTTGCACAGATCAGGCAGCCTGTCTAGCCGAGAACGGGGATTTGTCCAGTGTCGAGTGAGCCTGTGCGGGTGGTGGCCGCGGCCTGCGACGGCGCCTGCAGCGGCAATCCCGGGCCAGGCGGATGGGGCGCCCTGATCCGCTTCGAGGACGGTTCTCGGTTGGAGTTGGGCGGTGCCGAGCCCGCCACCACCAACAACCGCATGGAGCTCACCGCTGCTCTGGCTCTGATGGAGGCGCTGCGGTCCCTGCCCCGCCATCCGGATCTGGTGATCCGCACCGACAGCCGCTATCTGGTGGATGGTCTGGGCCAGTGGCTGGCGGGCTGGAAGCGCAAGGGCTGGCGCACCGCCTCCGGCGCGCCGGTGCTCAACCGTGATCTCTGGGAGCAGCTCGACCGTGCCCGCCTTCGGGATGTGCCCCTGCGCCATGTGCGCGGCCACAGCGGCGACCCGGACAACGACCGTTGCGACGCCATCGCCGTGGCCTTCTCCCGCGGCCAGCGTCCCCGGCTGGCGACCCCCGCCGATCCCGCTCGCCCGGCCGCAGACGAGCCCCCCGCCGGGACCGGTGCCGGCGCCGATGATCCCGCCCCACCGGAGCTGCAAGGGCTGCTCAGCCGCCTGGAGCTGGCCGACCGGCTGGCCCGGGGCGGCCATGGCCTCACCCTGGTGGAGCTGGCCCAGCTGGTGCAACAGCCCCTGAGCAGCCTCGAGGGCCGCAGTGCCGCCTGGAGCTGGCGCGACTGGCAGGTGGAGCCCCTGGCCGACGGCCGCTGGCGCCTGCGGCGCGGGACGTCAGGATTGCCGCAGCGGGACGGGCTGGCGGAGTGAAGCAGGCAGGAGTGAAGCATGGGGTGGGAACGGCTGGTGATGGCACCGGGGAGCGACGCACCGGCCCGCTGTATGAACGGCTGATCGGCCCCCTGCTCAGCCGTGATGAGGGCGCCGATGCCGAGCAGCTCAGCCAGCTCAGCCTGGGGGCCCTGGCCCAGGCGTCGCTGCGCCGCGACTGGCCGCTGGTGAGCGGGGTGCTGGCCGGGCTGGGCGCCGAGCTGCGCCACCAGGACCCGCGGCTGGAGCAGACCCTGTTCGGCTGCCGTTTCGCGAACCCCGTGGGCCTGGCGGCCGGCTTCGACAAGAACGGCGTCGCCGCCGCCATCTGGCACCTGTTCGGCTTCGGCTTCGCCGAGCTGGGCACGATCACCTGGCACGCCCAGAGCGGCAACCCGCGCCCGCGCCTGTTCCGCCTGGCGGCCGAGGGGGCGGCCCTCAACCGCATGGGCTTCAACAACCGCGGCGCCCAGGCCTGCCGGCGTCTGCTGGAGCGCCAGCACCTGGCCCCGCCCGGTCAGCGGCCGGCGGTGCTGGGCATCAACCTGGGCAAGTCGAGGATCACACCGCTGGAGCAGGCGCCCGACGACTACGCCGCCTCACTGGAGGTGCTGGCGCCCCTGGCCGACTACGCGGTGATCAACGTGAGCTCGCCCAACACCCCGGGGCTGCGGGATCTGCAGGACGAGGTGCTGCTGCGTCGCCTGGTGGAGCGGTTGCGGCGTCTGCCGGGATGTCCGCCGCTGCTGGTGAAGATCGCTCCTGACCTGGAGGACGACGCGATCGACGCCATCGCCCGGCTGGCCTTCCAGGAGGGGCTGGCGGGGGTGATCGCCGTGAACACCAGCCTGGACCGCCTGGGGCTGGAGAGTCGGCGCCTTGCGCAGACGGGACGCACCCTGGCGGAGGAGGCCGGGGGCCTCAGTGGCGCACCGCTGCGCCAGCGTGCCCTGGAGGTGCTGCGTCGCCTGCGGGCCACCGCCGGACCGGCTCTGCCGCTGATCGGCGTGGGCGGGATCGATTCCGCGGAGGCGGCCTGGGAGCGGATCGCCGCCGGCGCCTCCCTCGTGCAGATCTACACGGGTTGGATCTACCGGGGCCCTGCCCTGGTGCCCGGAATTCTGGAGGGTCTCGGCAGCCAGCTCGATCACCACGGCCTCGCTCACATCGGTGAAGCTGTTGGCTCAGGGCTGGCATGGCGCTGAAACTCGGGTAGGTTCTGGCCATTCGCGCAGCAAACCCTTGGTGCTGTCCGGGATCAGAGAGCGGTGGCTGCCGCTGCGGGCGGAACTCTTCCCCCAGACGGTTCTGCTGGATTTCAGCCAGCCCCAGCTGCTGATCGGCCAGGCGCTCAAGGCCGGCAAGCCCGTCGAGCCCCTCTGGACCGCGCCGGTGCCGGCCCGCACCCTTCGCGACGGGGTGCCGATCGTGCGTGACGCCCTGGGCGACTTCATCGGCGACCTGCTGCTGGAACACAGCCGTCCCTATGCCGGACTGGTGGTGGCGCTGCCGCGGGTGCTCAGTGAGTGGCGCGTGATCCAGTGGCCTGATGGCCGCGAACCCGGCGACCCGGTGGCCGCTCTGCGGGCGCGGGGGGCTGATTTCGGCTGGCCGTTTGCCCTGAGCGACGCGTTCATCGATGTGCGGCCCCTGCCCGGCACGGGGTCCTGTTCGCTGGTCGCCGGTGCCGCACGCCAGGCGGTGGAGGCCTGGATCGATGTGTTCGCCATTGCCGGCGGCAACCTGCGCCATCTGATCCCATCCCAGGCCGCGCTGATGACCGCCCTGCAGCCGACGCTGGAGGAGGCCACCCCGGGAGAGCTGGTGGCCCTGCTCCAGCCCACCACCAGCGACTGCCAGCTGGTGGTGTGGCGGGATGGCATTCCGGAGTACGAACGCATCCTGCCCCTGGCGATCGATCAGCTGATCCCCGTTCTGCGCCAGGCCCTCGGTTTCTGCCGCAGCTCTCTGGGGGCCACCGGGGTGCGGCTGATGCTGGCCGAACCCCTCGAGGGCAGCGCCGCCATCGGGGAGCAGCTGGGGCTGCCTCTGGAAATCGCCGACCGCGGCGACTACGGTTCGATGCATCTCTTGGGTCTGGGGATGCTGGAGCAGGCGCGATGACCGGCACAACTGGCACCACACCCTTCGATCTGCTCTGGGAGAAGCGCCAGGAGCTGGGGCTGCCCGAGCCGCAGGAGGCCGCGGCCCAGACCCGCGAGACGCTGCTCAGGGGCGTTGTGATCGGCGCCGTCCTGGTGGGCGTGTCCCTCGGCGTGGCGGCCCTGCTGGCCCTGCGGTCCGCCATGATCGCTTCTGAGCTGGAGCGCCTCTCCACCGTGGAGGCGGAGGTGGAGCAGTTCGAAACCCGCCTGCAGGCCGAGCGCGCACGGCTGAACCAGCTCACCAGCGCCAACCAGGAGCTGGTGAAGGGTCTGGTGAGTTCCCGCTCCGGTTCAGCCCTGATGCGGGACATCCAGCTGCGGGTGCCCAAGGGGGTCCAGCTCACCGATGCCACCGAGGCCGGCGCGGGGATCACCATCAAGGGCATGGCCCGCGACCCTCAGGCCTTCGAGCGCATCAATGCCCTCCAGCTCGATCTCAGGCGCTCGCCCCTGGTGGATCCCAACGCGGTGCGTCTGGTGAAGGGCTCCCGGCAGACTCCGGCATCCGGCGCGGGCACCCAGGTGGCCGCCACCCCCGCGGTGGACTTCGAGCTGCAGGTGGGCTTCCGCCCGGCCATTCCTCCGGCGGCCGAGAAGGTGATCCTCGAGGAACTTGGTTCCGATGGCCTGGCGCGGCGTCTGGCCCTGCTCCAACAGGAGGGGCTGCTGCAATGACCAACTTTCAACAGACCGCCGACCGGGATCAGGAACTGCTGCAGAGGCGCCTGCTGCTCGGCGTGCCCATCGGCGCGGGTGCGCTGGTGGCGGCCCTGGTGTTCGGCGCCGCCGTGGTGCCTCAGTGGCTGAAACTGCGGGAGAACTCTGCACGCATCGAGCAGGCCCGCGACCTCGAGCAGCGTCTGCCGCTGCTGCGCGCGCAGCTCGACAAGACCTCCCAGGCTCAGGACCAGGCCGAGCAGCGGCGCCAGAAGATCCTCACCCTGATCCAGGGCAGCGGTGAGTTCCACACCTTCCTGGCCCAGCTGGACCGCGAGGCCCGCCGCAGCGGTGTCCAGCTCCATCTGTTCGAGCCCGTGGTGGCTGCACCGCCGCCGGCAGAGCCCGCCAACCAGGCCGGGGGGAAGAAGCCTGCAGCCGAAGGGGAGAAGCCTGCCGCCGAAGGGGAGGCGGCCAAGCCGAAATCACCCCTGGAGGCCGCCGGTCTGAAGTCGGAATCGGTGCTGCTCTCCGCTCAAGGCCGTTATCCCAATCTGCTCGGCTTCATGCGGGCCGTGGAACGCCTGAGCCTTCTGGTGGTGCCCAGCAATTTCGCCATTTCCCTGGTGGAAGTGCCGCCGCCGCCCGGAGCCCCTGCCCCGGCCGCGAACGCACCCAAGCCCACGGTTCCGCAGCTGAAGCTGAAGCTCACCTACTACACCCCAGCGCCTGAGGGGCCGGCGCCGGCCAATCCCTCTCAGCCGGGCCAGGCGCCGGCTGAACCTGCCGCTGAGGCCCCTTCCTGACGTTGAACAATCCGGCTTCGCCGGCTGTCTCAACTGTTTTCCCTCGGTACATTTTTTTCACTTCACCGGTTCCCGCAGTGTCCAGCTTCCGTCGCTCTCGATTCCTGGCTGCGGTGCTGTCTGCCGGCACCACCACCAGCCTGGTTCTGGCCGAGGGTCAGGCTCACGCCCAGGCGTTCCGGCGGGGTGAGGCGCCGCAATCCTCATCAGCCGCGGAGCCATCGCGCCGCGCCGACGCCGGTCCCCTGCAGCTGAATGTTCGCCGCTTCCCCGACGCGGTGGAGCTGGTCATTGAGGGTGCTGGCGCCAGTCCCCAGCTGCAGCAGTCCACCACACCCTCGGGTTGGCAGGGCCGGCTGCAGCTGGCGTCTCCCTCCGGCCTCAGGAGCGGCCCCCAGCGGCTGTCGCTCCCGGAACTCGGCTTTCAGTCGGTGAGTCTGGGCGGCTCCGGCAGCTCCTATCTGCTGCAGGTGGATGCGGCACCGGGCATGACCCTGGGTCGCCCGGTGGTGAGTTCCGACGGGCGGGATCTGATCCTCACCTTCGCCTCGCCGGTGCCCCAGGCCCGGCTGCAGGTGAACCGGCCCAACCTCACCCAGCCCGGCGCCGTGCCCCTGCCCACCTACGCGCCGCCGCTGCAGCCCCGGGCCGTGGCGCCGCCGCTGGGTGACATGGCCGTGGGCACGTTGACGATGCGCGCTCCCGGCTACCTCAACGTCTCCGGCCCGCCGGTGACGATGACCCTCAGGAATGCCCCCGCCAAGGATGCCCTGATGGCTCTGGCCCAGCTGGGTGGCTATGGCTTTGCCTATGTGGAGGATCCGATCTCCAATCAGGGGGGGCCAGGCACTGCGCCCTCCCCCGGTTCCCGGCCCATTTCGGTGGCCTTCCGCAACGAGAGTTACGTCACGGCGATCAACACCACCCTCCTCTCGGCCGGCCTGCAGGGCACGCGCGAAGGCAACGTGATCTTTGCCGGTCCGAATGCCCTCGGCAGTGGGATCGGCCCTCAGGTTTCCCGGGTGTATCGCCTCAATCAGGTGGGCCCCAACGCAGCGGCCGATTATCTGGCCAACCTGGGCGCCACCATCACCAAGACGGACACGATCCTCACCTCCGTGACGTCTGGCGTCACCGAATCTGAGCTTGTAGCCCGCAGCAACGCATCGCAGACCACGCAGACTCAGGCCGTCACACAGGTGCGGGAGTTTGGCGCGGCCCGTGGACCACTGGTGGGTCTGCGAGCCACCACGGACACGCGTCTGGGCACAATCACGATGATCGGTTCTCCGAATATCGTGGCGATTGGCGAGCAATATCTGAAGCAGCTGGATCTGAGGCAGCGGCAGGTGGCGCTTTCGCTCAAGATCCTGGATGTCGATCTCGGTAACGACACTGAGATCGACAACAGTTTCGCCATCCGCTGGGGTGACACGTTCATCGTTAACGATCGCGGTTCCTTGTTGGGAGCTTTCGGTCGTGCACTCCCGCCTGCCTACCGCCCAACTCTTGGCGCAGTTGACCCCAACCTGGGTTTCAGCAACCCTGCTGCGAATCCGGGTCTGGCCTATCCGGAAAACGAATTTTTCAATTTCCTCAGAGCCCAGATTGTCTCCAGGAACACCAAGCTTCTGGCCAGCCCCACGCTGATTCTCCAGGAGAATGCTTCTCTGTTGCGTGGCGGAGCAGCTGAGTCCACGACCAATGAGGTTGAGGAGGATGTCGCTCAAGGCATCCGCGACATCGGCATTGACTCGCCGATCGGGCGCCGGAGGGCCAACGAGGGTGTCGTTCGCGTCGGTACCAATGTGGTGACCAACTACGAAACCGATGAAACCCAGGGTGTGATCACCTGCACGCCTGAGCTGTCCACCGCTGGACTGGTGTTGGGCGCCAGGGTTGAAAAGATCGACGACAACGGATTCGTCACCTTTACGCTGTCTCCAAGTGTTTCTGCTGTTGTACAGCAAGAGCCTGCACCAGAAGGTTGCGGTGCGCCTCTGAACATCCTTAGCATCCGCAGCCTGGATACCGGTGCACTGCGTGTGCGCGATGGTCAGACCCTGATCCTCACCGGTGTGATCTCGGACTTCACCCGCTCCGAAGTGTCCAAGTGGCCGATCCTTGGTGACATTCCCCTGATCGGTCAGTTCTTCCGGGCCACAACGAACCAGCGCGAGAAGCGTGAGTTGGTGATCATGGTGACGCCGCGCATCCTTAACGATGAGGATGGCGGCATGTTCGGCTATGGCTTCCAGCCGTCCAGCAACTCGGTGCGGGATCTACTGAGTCAGCCCTGATTCGATTCTCCTCGGAACTCACGCGAGGGGATCTGTCGGCGAAGGAGAAACAAATCTGGGATCGAAGATGTCGTCGGGAATTGGATTGAAGACCGGGTCGCCTTCAGCGCTCACAAAATTCGGCTGCTCTTCCTCGGGAGTCTCAACTGCCGTGGAAAAAGACCCTACTGGCTGGGCGTTAAATCTGCGCCATCCACTACCACGACGCTCGAAATAGACATCTCGGAAGACGACCCTCTCCAGATTCTGAGCCTTGAACACTGATACGTGAGTTTCTTCCGCGTTATCAACGTTGACGAACCTCACCCGAACGTTGACATTCCCGGGCTTGCGCGGGAAGATTTCAATTTCGCTTTCGTACTCATCAAAGAAGAGTGTATCGATGGCATTCCTGGAGTTTGACCCTTTGATGATGGCGTCATTGTTGGCTCCACTCAGGTAGAAGTTGTTCGCGCCTCGGGCCCTGCCTGTGAGGGTGTCGAAGTCGCCGCTCTTGGGTTCGAAATCATCCCAGCGGCCATTGGAAATCCAACGGGTCTGGGGCTCAGAGGGCGGTTTGGGGAGATCCTTCCCAAAAGTCGATGCGTAGAGCTGGTTGATTTGCAGATTGGTATCCAGAAGGTCGATGCCGCGAACGCCATTGACATGGATGCTCTGGGGGGCTGACTCGCCTTCGCCAATCGCGGTTCGGAACTGGATTGAGACATTCCCTCCGCGGGTAATGGAGGAGTAGATGATGTCGTCTGTCGCAAACGGCAGGCTTACCGTGTTCTTGCCCCGGCCTCCGTATGTGAAGACGCTTGTGTAGAAGTCGCTTTGTCGCCGCATTTCGAAGACGTCATTCCCGTCTCCACGGAAGTATGTCTTTCTGTAGGGAATGTCGAAATCGTTCTCTGGTGGCCTGCCGAGGAGACGTGTGACGTTGGCCATCTTGACCCTGGTTTTTCTGAACCATAGTCGGCGCCCCAATCCAGCGTCAATTGCGCCAGCGGGCTTCCTTCATCTTCCGTTCTCCGCAGTTCCGCCGCTACCCTCAGCATCTGAACGCATGCTGCAGCGGCGTCGTCATCCGGTCACGTCCCACGCCTTTCCGTACTTCCTCCTTTCCGGTGCCCAACCCCCCCGAGCCTGAGTTTTCGCCCGGTCCTCCTGCCGAAGAGCTTTCCGTCGATGAGCTTGAGCAGGAGCTCACCCGCGTCAAGGCCGAGCTGGAGGAGTACCAGGGGCTGATCGAGGAGTTGCCAACGATCTACGAGGGCAAGTTCCGCCACCAGCTGCATGACGTCGCCCAGGACATCCGTCGCCTGCTGGACGAGCAGCAGGCCCTCCAGGAGCAGATCAGTCACGCTCTCACCGCCGCTCAGCAGCCAGAGGCCCTCTCCACCGTCCACGCCGCGGCGAACCCGTCCTCCGAGCCGCCGGCCCCAACGGCGCCGTCAGCTAGCCGCGGCACCGGCCCGCTCTCTGCTCTTCGCAGTCGGTTCGGGCCTGCTTCCACCGAGTCAGCGTCGCCGTCCCGTGGGCGTCTGGTGCTGACGGCCGCCGTCACCACCCTCACGGTTGCAGCGCTGGTGACAGGCCTGGGCCTGTGGCGCCGCTCCCGGGTGCCACAGCTGGCCGTCCCCGCCGTACCTCCCGCAGCGCCGCAGGCATCCAGCCCCGCGCCCACCACCGCCCTCAAGCCTGCTTCGCAGCCTGAAGACGAGCCGCAGTTGCGCCTGCGATTCAACGGTGAGTGCTGGATCGAGGTGCAGACCCTCGCCGGCGAGACCGTTCTGGTGAACACCTTCCAGGCCGGCGATGTCCGCAGGCTTCCCCTGGGTGAGGGCCTGCGTCTGCTGGTGGGCCGGCCTGATCTGCTGGAGGTGGCGGTGGGCGAGGTCGACTTCCGCACCCTTGGGCCCATCGACCGGATCGACTGGGTCGTCATCCGCCCGCCGGGAAATCCCGAGGGTTCGTCCTAGCTTCGGCCGGTGATCGGTTTTGGGCGTGAGCGGGAACAGGGAGATGGCTGACGCTGCCGACGGCAGCCGCCAGATCTGCTGGATCGGCGCGTCACTGGGTTCGGCTCCTCGAGAGCTCGACCCGGCCCGTGCGACCGGCTGCCGTGGTTCGGTCTCGGTGGTGCTGGAACCCTCCCGCCTTTGATGGCCTCCCCCGTTCTCGTCACCGGCGCCGCCGGCTTCATCGGCGCCGCCGTGGCCCAGCACCTGCTGCAGCGGGGTGAGGTGGTGGTGGGCCTCGACAACATCAACCCCTACTACGACCCCGCCCTCAAGCGGGCCCGGCTCGAGCGCGTCGCCGCTGCCGCCGAGACCTCCACGGGGGCCGAAGCCTGGCGCTTCCACCAGCTCGACATCGGCGATGCAGCCGCCGTGGCCGATCTGTTTGCCCGCGAACGGCCCGACCGGGTGATTCACCTGGCCGCCCAGGCCGGCGTGCGCCATTCGATCGACAACCCGGCCGCCTACATCCAGAGCAACCTGGTGGGCTTCGGCTCCATCCTCGAGGCCTGCCGCCACCACGACGTGGTCCATCTGGTGTATGGCTCCAGCAGCTCGGTGTATGGCGGCAACACCAACCTGCCCTTCAGCGAGCGCCAGCCGGTGAACCATCCGGTGAGCCTCTATGCGGCCACCAAGAAGGCCAACGAGCTGATGGCCCACAGCTACAGCCACCTCTACGGGCTGCCGGCCACCGGCCTGCGTTTCTTCACGGTGTACGGGCCCTGGGGCCGTCCCGACATGGCGCCGATGCTGTTCGCCCGCGCGATCCTGGCCGGCGAGCCGATCAAGGTGTTCAACCACGGCCGCATGCGGCGCGATTTCACCTACATCGACGATGTGGTGCAAGGGGTGATCCGCTGCCTCGACAAGCCGGCCACGCCCGATCCCGGTTTCGATGCCGCCGCCCCCGATCCGGCCACCAGCTGGGCGCCGCACCGGATCTTCAACGTCGGCAACAGCCAGCCGGTGGAGCTGCTGCGCTTCATCGAGGTGCTGGAGCGGGCCCTGGGCCACGAGGCGATCAAGACCCTGCTGCCCATGCAGCCGGGCGATGTGGAGGCCACCGCTGCCGACACCGATCTGCTGGAGGCGTGGGTGGGCTTCCGGCCGTTCACGCCGCTGGAGCAGGGGGTGGAGCGCTTCGCCGCCTGGTACCTGCACTACTCGCCAGGCAGACTCGTGCCCACCTGAGCGCCTCCGGTTTGTCTTCGCTGCAGAGCCTGCGCGGCATGGTCGACCTGCTGCCCGAGGTCACGGGCCTGTGGCAGCACGTGGAGGCCACCGCCCGCGAGCACTTCCGCCGCGCCGCCGTCGCCGAGATCCGCACCCCGCTCCTGGAGGTCACCGAGCTGTTCGCCCGCGGCATCGGTGAGGCCACCGACGTGGTGGGTAAGGAGATGTACACCTTCCTCGACCGCGGTGAGCGCAGCTGCACCCTTCGGCCTGAAGGCACCGCCTCGGTGGTTCGCGCCGCGATCCAGCATGGCTTGCTCAGCCAGGGGCCGCAGCGGCTCTGGTACGGCGGTCCGATGTTCCGCTACGAGCGGCCCCAGGCCGGCCGCCAGCGCCAGTTCCACCAGATCGGCCTGGAGCTGCTGGGCTTCGCCGATCCCCGCAGCGACGTGGAGGCGATCGCCATCTCCTGGGACCTGCTCGCCGACCTGGGCGTGGGCGGCCTGGCCCTGGAGCTCAACACCCTCGGCAGTCCCGACGACCGCCTCCGCTACCGCGGCGAGCTGGTGGCCTGGTTGGAGGCCCACCGCGAGCAGCTCGATCCCGACTCCCAGGCCCGCATCACCACCAACCCCCTGCGGGTGCTTGACAGCAAGAATCCCGACACCCAGGCCCTGCTGGCCGGCGCCCCCACCCTCGCCGATGCCCTCAGCGGCGACAGCCACGAGCGCTTCGCGCAGGTGCGCCTCGGGCTGGAGGCCCTGGGCATTCCCTTCGAACTCAACCCCCGGCTGGTGCGCGGCCTCGACTACTACAGCCACACCGCTTTCGAGATCACCAGCAACCAGCTGGGCGCCCAGGCCACCGTCTGCGGCGGCGGCCGCTACGACGGCCTGGTGCAGCAGCTGGGCGGACCCTCCACGCCGGCGATCGGCTGGGCCCTGGGCATGGAGCGGCTGGTGCTGTTGCTCAGCCAGGCGGAGCAACCCCCCGTGGCCCCGCCGGCCCCGGATCTCTATGTGGTGAGCCGCGGTGAGGCGGCCGAAGCCCAGGCACTGCCGCTGGCCCGCCGCTGCCGCGCCGCCGGGCTGGTGGTGGAGCTCGATGCCAGCGGCGCCGCCTTCGGCAAACAGCTGCGCCGCGCCGACCGCTCCGGCGCCCGCTTCGCCGCCGTGATCGGCGACGCCGAGGCCAGCGAGGGAGTGGTTCTGCTCAAGGATCTGCGCGGCGAGCGGCAGGAGCAGCGCCTTGACGTCGAAGGGCTGCTCGCGGTGGTGGGGGCACTGCCGACTGGCGAGGGGTCGGCGGCATGACGCCCCAGCACCTGTCCACTACCAGCGGCGCGGCGCTCGGGTGCGGCAGTTGACTGCCCCAGACCGTCTGCCCCAGCTGCCGGCCCGGATGGGAGATCCCACCCTCGCCATCATCGCCGGTGCTGGAGTGCTGCCCCGCATGCTCTCCCGCGCCCTGGAGGCCTCCGGGCGCGCGCACATCTGCTGCCGGCCCCACGGTGTGGAGGTGGAGCTGGATGACGCCGAGGACTTCTACTTCGAGCGGGCGATCTCCTTCTTCCGCTCGCTCGAGCAGCGCGGCATCCGCCAGGTGGTGATGGTGGGCAAGTTCCAGCGGCCGCGGGTGCTCAACCCGCTGCGCTTCGAGGGCTCCACGCTGATGGCCGCGCCGCGGATCCTGGCCTCCCTGCGCAAGGGGGATGACGCCTCCCTGCGGGCCCTGGCCGAGATCATCGAGGAGCTGGGCCTGGAGGTGGTGGGGGTGGAAGAGGTGGCCCCCCACCTCCTGCCGGAGCCCGGCCTCTACGCCAGCCGGGTGCCCAGTGAGGCCGACCGCGCCGATGTGCAGCGGGCCGCCGACATCGTCGAGGCGATCTCGGCGGTGGACGTGGGCCAGGGGGCGGTGGTTGCTGGTGGCCTGTGCCTGGCCACCGAGTCGCTGCCCGGCACCGACGCCATGCTCGACTGGGTGGCCAGCACCCGCGAGCACCCGCCGGAGGGCATCCGCACGGGCGTGCTGTACAAGGCCCCCAAGACCCATCAGGACCGGCGCATGGACCTGCCGGCCATCGGCCCCGTCACCGTGACCAAGGCGGCTGACGCCGGGCTCGCCGGCATTGCCTGGGAGGCCCGCGGCGCCCTGCTGCTCGACGCCGAGCAGACCATGGCCGAGGCCGAGCGCCTCGGGCTGTTCCTCTGGGCCCGGCCGGCCCTGCGTTAGGCCGCTCCGGCCCGCTCCAGCACCCCCTTGCTGCTGGGCACGGCGCCGGCCCGGCGCGGGTCGATCTCGGTGGCCATGCGCAGGGCGCGGGCGAAGGCCTTGAAGCAGGCCTCCACGATGTGGTGGGAGTTGGCCCCCGCCAGCTGGCGGATGTGCAGGGTGAGGCCGCTGTTGTTCACCACCGCCACGAAGAACTCCTTCACCAGCTCGGTGTCGTAGCTGCCGATCTTCTGGGCAGGGATGGCGAGGTCGCAGCTCAGGTGGGGGCGGCCCGAGCAGTCGAGCGCCACCTGCACGAGGGCCTCATCCAGGGGCGCCAGGAAGTGTCCGAAGCGCTGGATGCCGCGCCGGTCGGCCAGGGCCTGGGCCAGGGCCTGACCCACGGCGATGCCCACGTCCTCGTTGGTGTGGTGATCGTCGATGTGGGTGTCGCCCTCGGCGGTGATCTCCAGGTCCAGCAGGCCATGGCTGGCGAGCTGGTGGAGCATGTGATCGAGGAAGGGCACGCCGGTGCCCACCTGGCAACGGCCCGTGCCGTCGAGGTTGAGCTTCACGCGCACATCGGTCTCGCCGGTGACGCGGTGGATCTCGCCTGTGCGCATGGTGCGTGATCACGCTGGCCTGATCATGGCCGAGCAAGGCGGTGCCTGTCAGGGTGATACACCGCCCCCGCCCTGATGGCGACGAAAAAGGGGGGGAGCCCCCCTTGACGGAAACCCGAGCCGATCCACGCTCGGTGTGCGCCCCCTGCGTTCAGACCAGCGACGTCTGCCCGAGCAGCAGTTGCTCGCTCATGGTGCCAGTGTTCTGGCCCTCGATCTTGGCGGAGATGCTCGCAGTGGTGGTGTCGAAGTCTTTGTCGTAAAGGTTCAGATCGAAGCTGTAGTTGAACTCCGGCACGATCTCCGTGCGACTGCCCAGGCTGTAGAAGCGGGGGTTGGTGACGTTGAAGGTGTCGGTCTTGCCGTCCATATCGTTGTTGTAGATCTCCATCGCATCCAGGCCGGTGATGTTGTCCGGGAGGGTCCCTCCATGGATCAGCTGTGCCGTTCCATTCAGGCCTTCAAGCGGGTCACCATCACGCAGGCTGTTGCCGTTGGTGTCCTTCCACGTGTAGGCCGTCCAGCCGGTGAGCATGTCGTAACCCACGAACACCTTGGGATTGTGCTTGGCATTGACGCCAACATTGGAGAACTGGAAGTAGACATCAGTCGTTCCACCACCGTCCAGCTGGAAGGTGGCCTTGGCGATGAAGTCCGCCACCTTCGCCCCGCCGGTGAGCTTGGTGATGTCGAAGCCGAAGCCGCCTTCGGGCTTGTAATCCCCCATGTCCACTCCCGGCACAGGCTCGCTGAAGATTCCGGCTTTGAAGTCGGCTGCGGCTTGTGCAGTCATCCCGTCGTAGTCATAGGCCCCGTGTTCAGTGAAGGTGAACTTGATGGCCTCGCGGAATTCCAGGTTCTGGTTGGTGTTGCCCGCGGCATAGCCCTGGGCGCTGGTGTTGAGCTGGCCTGGTGTGAAGAGATTGGTCTCGTCCTGGGAGGCGGTACGGGTACCGCCCGTGACCATGATCGCCAGATCCTGAGGGTTTGGGAACAGACGGAATTCCAGCGGGTGGGGACCACCGGCCTTCACCGCAGCTCCGGCCTCAAGCTCGGTGGGCTCAATCACCACCTCGCCTTGATATTCATAGGTGGTGAAGCTGTCGCTTCCGTCGGCGTTGAAGACGTGGGTGGAGATCTTCTGGCCGCCGTAGCTGACGTCGAGACTGATGCTCGTGCCGTCTTCGCTCACGACGGGGTCGCTGTGGCTGAAACCGCCATTGCCCGGCGTGGCCGTGCCGCTGAAGTTCTCCAGGTCGATCTTGCGGAAGCCGTCGGTGCCGGGATCCCAGCCGAGGACTTCTTCCGTCTGCGTATCACCTGTGCCGGCGGCCGAGAGCAGCTCCACAGCCGTCTTGCCTGCGGGGAAGAGGAAGGCCGGCCCGTCGTCCTCGATCCTGAACACGCCATTGCCGAGGTTGAGATCGGCTGTGGCGGGATCCAGGTCGCCATCCTTCACTGTCTTGCGGAGCATGAGGGTGCCTCCGCTGACGACGAGGCTTGCGGCATCATCGTGATTGCCCGTGTTGCCATGCCAGATGTTCTCAAGCCTGCTGAAGGTGACCTCGCCGGTGCCGGAATCCGCCTCGATCGTGAAATAGACGGTATCGCCGACTTTCCCTTCGATCTTGCCGGCGTTGTTGTACAGCTGGATCTGGCTGCCTTTGCCGTTCGTGTTGTTGGCGGGGTCTAGGGCATAGAGGCCGGAGCCGAGTCCATCGGTGCTCAGCAGCAGCGCGTAGCTGGGTTCGATGGGGGTCCCTTGCTCATCCCTGGCCTGCTTGTCGCCACCGTAGTTGGGATCATCGAAGTAGGCGGCGGTGCCGAAGCTGACCTTGTCGCTCCAGAGGCCATCCCCCGCATCAGGGAGGGGGCTTTCATCCAGAACGATCATTGTGCTTCCCACCCCTTTGCTGGCGAGGATGGGACCGTCGTCGTGGATGCCGATGCCGCCCAGCAACTGGCCGGTTGTCTCGGAGCTGTCGATCGAGTACCCGGTCACGCCCAGGTCGAATGTGCGGTTGCCGGTGCCGGCGTTGCCGACCACCAGCCGGTTGAACTGGGTGTCGCCTTCCACCTCAAAGCGGTCACCCGCCCTGAGGCCCTTGATCACGGCGTACTCGTAGGCTGCGTCGCCATCCGAGTTTTCGAACGTCACGCTCAGCCCGCTGCCTTGGGGACCAGCCCAGGAGGCACCATCACTGCTGGAGATGGTGTGGGCAGGTGTGGTGTAGTTGCCGTTGAGGTAGAGGTAGACGGTCTTGATGCCGGTGTTGTCCACGCCATCGAACACGGCATCGCCGGGATTGCCGTTGTGCAGCCACACCCTTACATCGGCGCGTGTGTTGGCATTGTTCGGGTTCAGCTGGGTGACGGTGGAAAAGGCCCGGTTCGCCGACACGGAGCCACCGGTGCTGAGTGTGCCGAGGTTCTTGCTGTCGGTGTAGGTGGCGTCGGTGACGAAGTCGTAGATCACCGCCTCATTGGTGCCCACAGCCTGGCTGCCGACGCCGATGGCGCTGGCCGTGCCGGCCACATTGCTGGTGTTGATGGTGCCGTTGACCCAGGTTGTGCCGTTGTAGACCTTGCTGGTGATCACCACGTCGTTGGAGATCCCGGGGCTGGGGTCTGGGTCGAGGCTGGGCTCGGTGAGCACCCCGAAGGCCTGCTGACCGGCCGGGATGCCGGAGAAGTCGGTGTAGATGAACTGAAGGTCGACGGTGAGGCGCGCTTCCACCAGGGCCGTCATGGTGGCCAGGTCGTCCGGATCGGCGGGATCGCCGTGCCGGATCGGCGCATCGTCGTTGTAGAGAAGGGTGTAGAGCGTGTAGCCGCTCACCTTCCCATCGCCATCCAGGGTCGGCTCGTAGACCAGTCGGAATGCCACCACTCCGTCGTCAGTGCCGCCACTGACGACGGCCTCGAAGTAGGTGTCACCGTTGGCTGCGGTTTGGGGGCCGCTCAGCAGGATCTTGGATCCGTCCAGCGCCTGCAAGCCGGTGTCGTTGCCAGCCTGCAGCTGAAAGCTGATGGAGTCGGAGGGCAGTGCGAAGGTCTGGCTTTTGGATGCGAAGTCGGTAGGGGCTGCGAAGCCCCACTCGCTCAGGAGCGTGAGGTTCGGATCTGTCTCGTCGTACTGGTTGCCTGTCGTCTGGTCCAGATACAGGACTGGGTCGTAAGTAGAAGTAGCCATGGCCGTAGGCCCCAAGAGGGGCCCTCTCTCTTCTTTTGGTCTAGGCCTGCGACAACTCAATCGTGAAATGGTCGATCAAGCATCATCATTTGTATCAAACGCGACATTTCAGGGCGCTCGTCGGGCGTCGAGGCCTCGGCCGGCTGATCGCTTGGGCCTCTCGGTTCAGGCGTGAGCGCGCTTCCCCATCAACGACGCCCTGCTGAGCCAGCTGCGCCAGAAGGCGCTCGACACGGGCAAGCCTTTCAAGCAGGTGGCGAACGACACCCTGCGGGCAGGCCTCAATCAGCCTGCGTTCCTCCAGCGCGAGCCCTACCGCTGCCCCGCGTTCTCGATCGGTGCCCTGGCTCCGGGAGTGGATCTCACCAAAGGGAATCAGATGCGCGCAGCCCTGGAGGATGACCTTCTTATCGAGACGCTGCGCGGCGGGGCGGGTGATCCTGATCGACACCACGCTCTGGCTCTACAGCTCGCTTCAGGACGTTCCTGAGCGCGCCCGGGCAAGGACTGGATGGAGGCCACCTGCAAAGGCGATGAGGCGATCGCTCGGCCCAGGACTGTGCTGCGTCTGCCGATCCAGGAGGTCGGCATGGCCGGCAATCTCACCAGCGATGCACATCTGGCCGCTCAGCCCGTCGAGCACACATGCACGCTCTGCTCGGCCGACAGCGATTTACGCCGCTTCCCGGGTCTGCGGTTTCTCAAGCCACTCGCCTGAGTGGCCCCCCCTCACATCCCCGTGATGCAGTAGCCGGCATCCACATAGATCACCTGGCCGGTGATGCCCGAGGCCAGGGGGCTGGCCAGGAAGGCAGCGGTGCTTCCCACTTCCTCCTGGGTCACGGTGCGGCGCAGGGGTGCCTTCTCCTCCACGTTGTGGATCATCTCGAGGATGCCGCCGATGGCGGAGCTGGCCAGAGTGCGGATCGGGCCGGCGCTGATCGCGTTCACGCGCACCTGCTTCTCCGGGCCCAGCTCGGCGGCCAGGTAGCGCACCGAGGCCTCCAGGGCGGCCTTGGCCACGCCCATCACGTTGTAGTTGGGGATCGCCCGCTCGGCGCCCAGGTAGCTGAGGGTGATCACGCTTCCGCCCTCGTTGAACAGGGGCTTGGCGTGGCGGCAGAGAGGCGCCAGGGAGTAGGCGCTCACCTCCAGGGCGCGGGCGAAGCCCTCGGGGCTGATGGCGCTGTAGTCGCCGATCAGCTCCTCCTTGCCGGCGAAGGCCAGGCAGTGCACCAGCACGTCGATCGAGCCCCACTGCTCGGCCACCCTGGCGAACACCGCCTCGATCTGGGCCGGGTCCTGCACGTTCAGGGACTCGAACAGCGTCGGGGCCAGGGGTGCGGTGAGGTCGCGCACCTTGCCCTCGAAGCGTCCCTTCTCGTCCGGCAGGTAGGTGACCCCCAGCTCCGCGCCGGCCGCATGCAGCTGCTGGGCGATGCCCCAGGCGATCGACTTGTTGTTGGCGATGCCGGTAACGAGGGCCTTCTTGCCGAGCAGATCGAGGAGCATGGGAGGAGGTGCAGGAACGGGCGCAGAGCCGGTGGCCTCAGGTGAATCCCGGCGACCATCGCAGCGATCCGGCGATTCTCCCCCAGGGGAAGGCCCGCTTTCCCAGGCCGGCAGGGTCGGAAGGTTGCCAAACTGTTCCGGTGGGTGAATCCCGGCCATGATCATTCCGGCACCATGAGGGATGTGCCGCCAATTCCCACCCGGCTTCACCAGCCAGGGCCAGCGCTTCGCTGACAATCCGGATGAAGGCGATTCCCGAGCCATCGACGGCCCCTGTTGATCCTGAAGGTTTCCCGCGGTCGGGAAGGGCGGGTCGGCTCGGTCTCCTGCGACAGAGGGGCCAATGCCAGCCGGCCCTGGTGAGCGGCAGCGAACTGGTGGCGAGCGGCCTTGCCGCACTGGAGTTCACGTGGATCGCCGGTGTCGGCGGGACACCCGTGCACGGCATCTACAAAGCCTGTGCCGCCAGGGGTCTGCGGGTGCTGGGCACCCGAACCCAGGCGGGGGCCACGCTGATGACGGCCGCGGCGGCCTTTGTGGCGGGAGCCCAGTGCGGTGCTGTGGTGCTCTCATCCGGGCCGGCCGTGACCAATGCCATCACCGGCATCCTGGTGGCATCGGACAATGGCTGGCCCCTCCTGGTTCTCGGTGGTCGGCGTGTCGCTCAGGGAGGGCAGAGGGGGCACTTCCAGCAGCTTGATGCGGCCAGCCTGATCCAACCGATCGCCAAATGGACGGGCTGCGCCCCACGCCCCAGCTGACATTCCCCGGCTGCTCCTCGAGGCTGTGCGGACTGCACGCTCCGGTCGGCCCGGCCCCGTGTACCTCGACCTTCCGGAAGACGTGCTTGGCACAAGGATCGTGGATCCGGGGCCTGTGGAACAGCTGTCAGGGGAATCCGCTCATCCGGAGGAGCAGCTCGTGGATCGGCTCGCCCGGCGGCTTCGGGCTGCCCGAGATCCCGTGCTGATTCTCGGCGATGGGGTGCGCTGGCGACTCGACCTCGCCCCGGTCCGTGGGTTGCTGGAGCGACTGTCGCTGCCGGTCGTGAGCTTTGCCCTGGTGCGTGGCGTGCTGGGGGAGAGCCATCCCTTCGCTGTGTGTGGTGCGGTATCCCGCGCCAGGGTGCTGGCCCAGGCCGATCTGGTGGTGCTGTTCGGTGCTGATCCCGACTGGCGCCTTCGCTTCGGCGCCGAGATCAATCCGGGAGCGTCCGTGATCCTCGTCAGTGACACGACGGAGCTCCCCCCCACACTGGCGGAGCGTGGGGAGCGGATGGCTGCTGATCCCGGCCTGCTCCTCAACCGTCTGGCGCACGCTCCCTGGCGCGTGAGGCCTCCCAGAAGGCCATGCCCCAGGCCTGTGAGCCCGTTGTTGATGCACGGTCTGCCAGCAAATCATCCGCTCCCAAAGCTGCCTGTCTCACGATCCGGGAGGTGTTCGCGGTGATTGAGGCGGTGATGCCTCCGGAGGCCTTCCTTGTGGTGGATGGAAAGATCACCCTGGAAGCTGCCGAGCGCTTTCTGGTCCGTGAGCAGCCGTTCCTGTATCTGGATCCGGGCTGGAATGGCTGCATGGGTACCGGAATCCCCTTCGCCATGGCCGCCCGTCTCCATCATCCCGGCAGGCCCCTGCTGCTGGTGACAGGGGATTTGGCCTTCGGGATGGGGGCCATCGAGCTGGAGACCGCCGTCCGTCATCAGTTACCGTTCGTGGTGCTCGTTGTCAACAACGACGGCGCCGAGGGTTTGCAGAACCAGATCACCAAGCTCCCCCCGGATCATCCGGAACGTGTGCATGCCTTCCAGAGCGCCCTTGCCTATGATCAGGTGGCGGGCGGACTGGGGTTCCCAGCCTGCCAGGCCAGCACGCCTGAGGAACTGCACCAAGCCCTGTCCAGGGGTTTGGGCAGTGGAAAGCCCTTGCTCATCAATACGCTTGTAGATCCACTCTCCATGGCAGCGGACCGAGCATGAGCACCTCCTCCTCCCCGGGGACTGCTCCTCGCACCCTGCTCGAGCTTGTGCAGGCGGGTGAGCGCGTGAATACCGGAGATCCGGTTCTGCTCGATCCCGCCGGGGCAACGCTGGATTGGGCTGGCCTCAACGCAGCCGTGGCCGCCGTGTGGAGCACTCTGGAGGAGAACGGTATCGGTCGTGAGGACCGGGTGGCTCTGGTGACTGCACCGGGCCCCCAGTCAGCGGCCGCTCTGCTGGCCACGATGACCCACGCCGTCGCGGCGCCACTCAACCCCCGGGCCCCGGAATCCGCCCATCGGGACGACCTCCAGCGCCTGGGGGTCAGCCTGGTGCTCACCGATCCCCAGCCGCCGCCGGCGCTGCTCGCGGCGGCGGCCGGTCTGGGACTTCGCGTGCACAGGCTTGCCCCCCTGCCCGCAAGCGGTGAGGCGACCTCTTTGCCGCAGCGTTTCCTGTCCGCACCGCAGCCCTCGGATCTGGCCCTGCTCCTGCAGACCTCCGGCACCACCTCGAGGCCGAAAGTGGTGCCCCTCGGCCACGCGAATCTTCTGGCCTCTGCCGGCCACGTGGCTGAGGTGCTGGAGCTGAAGCCGGTCGATCGCAGCCTTGCGGTGATGCCGCTGTTCCACATCCATGGCATCGTTGCCGGACTGCTCGCCCCCCTGCTCTCCGGTGGCAGCGTGATCTGCAGCGAGCCGCTCCCCGGAGCCGATCTGCTCGACCTGATCCACAGCTCTCGGGCTACCTGGCTCTCGGCCGTGCCCACGCTTCTGCAGGGCCTGGTGAGCGCCTGCGGGCCGGAGGGTACTGCTGGGGCGGGGCATGCACTGCGCCTGATCCGTTCGTCCTCGGCGCCGCTGGCCCCTGCGCTCGCGCAACGGCTGGAAATGATGTTTGGTGTGCCGGTGATCGAGGCCTACGGCATGACCGAAGCAGCTCACCAGATCTGCAGCAACCACCTCCCGCCGGGTCGGCGCCTGGCCGGCAGTGTCGGCTTGGCGGCCGGGCCGGAGGTGGCGGTGGTCGGGGCCGACCATCAACCGCTGCCGGCGGGACAGGTGGGTGAGGTGGCCATTCGCGGCACCAATGTGACGGTGGGCTACCTCGAGGTGGCGGGCGGTGGCTGGGTCACGAGTCCCGATGGGTCCTCCTGGTTCCTCACCGGAGACGAGGGATCGTTGGATCCCGACGGTGTTCTGCGACTCACAGGCCGCCTCAAGGAGATGATCAATCGCGGCGGGGAGAAGGTGATTCCCCGGCAGGTTGATGAGGCGTTGATGGAGCACCCCGCCGTGGAGCAGGCGATCTGCTTCTCTGTGCCCCATCCCACCCTTGGCGAGGACGTGGCAGCTGCCGTTGTCCTTCGACCGGGTGCACTTGCCTCGGAGGACGACCTACGTGCCCACTGCTTTGCCCGCCTGGCTCCCCATGAGGTGCCGAGTCGGATTGTGACGGTCGATGAGGTGCCGAAGGGCCCTACAGGGAAGTTGCAGCGGATCGGCCTTGCCGCGAAGCTGGACAATCTCCTCTCTCCGATGGAGGAGCCGCCTGAGGGAGAGGTGGAGGAGTTGGTGGGGCAGATCTTCGCTGACGTGCTGGGCATCCCTCTGCCGTCGCGCGACAGCAACTTCTTCGCCCTGGGCGGTGATTCGCTCACGGGTCAGCAGGTGATCTCCCGTCTCAACAGCGAGATTCCGCTCGACCTGCCGGCCACTCTCCTGTTCCGCTATCCCACGCTCCGGATGCTGGCGGCTGAGCTCGGGGAGCGGATCGACCATGCCCTGGCTGCCCTGGAGGAGGGGCAGCATGGCCCCTGAGCGCTCTTGCCTGGAGGGAGGCCCGCAGGTGTTGTGTCAAATCACATTCGTCAGTAGAACCGGTCGGTGATCCACTTCTCAGCTGAGCGCCAACCGGGTCTGAGTGTTTGCTGACTTCGAGATGGATCGACAGCGCTGGATTCTATGATTCCTATGGCGAAGGGTGGGCTTCCGGCAGTAAACACGCCTCAAGGGAAGACTGACGACTGGAAATGAGAGGGTTCCCAGGCATGGCAGGACCTCCGAAAAGGCCAATGCGTTGGGGATGGCTGCAAGTCGCTGGTACTGATGGTGTGTAGGGAGCATAGGTGGTCTGCACCGTGTTGTTCTGGGGCCTTTCGGGCATTCTTCCGGAGAAGTAAATAAGTAGTCAGTTGGATGCCGCAAAATGACCAGTATATGTACTGGAAAGATATTCTTTCGACCTGCAGTCTGCAGGCATCTATTCTGCTGAAAGACGCAGCAAGGCGTTTATTTTGGGATGGCAAGCAGTCTTTGTTCCAGTGCCGTAATGTTGGGATTCTGGAAGAAAAAAGCCAATGGTGGAGCCTTTCCAAATGTGCTCTCAATGCGAGATATAATTCTTGTTGCGGTCAGTGAGTGGCCGCCAATTTCAAAAAAATTATCGGTGACTCCGAAGTCATGATGTCCGAGGACTTCAGTCCATATGGCATGGAGCTTGCTCTGAAGCTGTGTCTTGGGCGCCACCCGGGTCTGCTTTATGCCGGAGAAGGAAGCAGGTGGCAGGGCGTTGCGATCCACCTTCCCGTTAATAGTTAGAGGAAGTACTTCGAGTTCTACAAATGCAGCTGGAATCATGTAATCCGGTAGGTGTGTACGGACAAAAGCCTGAAGTTCCTCAGTTGTCGCTTTCCCTTTTGCTTTTGAAACCCAATAGGCCACAAGTTTATGCTCGGTGCCAAGGTGCCCATCTTGATCAGCAAGCACCACAGCTTTGCTCACTAGGGGATGGGTCATCAGTGCAGATTCAACGTCACCCAAGTGCACTCGAAAACCTCGTAGCTTGATGAGATCGTCCACTCGACCGAGTGTCTCCAGAACTCCATTGCTGTGTAGAATTCCGAGATCACCCGTTCTAATAGATTGGGCTTTTATCTCCTGCTTTAGGTGAGTTTTATCTTCAAAGCGCGTTCCGGTAACAGCTATTTCTCCCGGCTCTCCATGCAAAAGACGGCTATGATCAGCATCTAAGATATCAATCGCTACATCGTCTAAAGGCTGGCCAAGTGGCACTATCCCAGAGTCCGAAACTTGGTCACTCGCAATGTTAAAAGTGCTGATCGTTCCACCCGTTTCGGTCTGACTATATAGGTTGTGTATTGATATACGAGTGCCTGCAATGCGCTGAAGGGCGCGCACTGTCTGCCATTCTAGTGGCTCTCCTGTTAAGTAGATGCTCATGAGGGAATCGGCCACCGCCTTTGACTGGCCGCTGAGATGTGCAGTTTCGATGTAGTCAAGAACGGCTTTCAGTATGCTCGGGACAGTGTCCCAGGCGGAAATCTTTCTGGTCTGGATTAGTTCCAGGATTCGTTGGGGCGATCTCCTGGCTTCGTCATCAGCCACTTCCAAGCAAGCCCCTTGAACAAGCGGCAGCCATAATTGTCTTACAGCAGCCGAAAAAGCAAGAGAGGCTGTATGAAGAAATACGTCCTCCGAGGTGAGAGTTATTCGTCGAGATATAGCGCCGAGATAGCTGCTGAGACAGCCATGTGAAATCGTCACTGGTTTGGGCACTCCCCTGGAGCCTGATGTGAGCAGGACGTAAGCGGGATCTGCCAGGCTAGGCCGAACACTAGGTGGAGTTTCGACTTGCCTGACGGCCAATTCACTGAGATCTCTATATGCTAAAGCGTCCACCTGAGCGACCAGTGGCAGATCAAATGCTCCGGGATTCGTCACGACATATGTGGGCTTGACAACTTCAAGGATGCGCGCAAGTCTATCGATGGGATAGGTATTGTCCAAGGGGACCGCCGCGGTTCCTGCCCGGGCACAGGCGAGCAGCAGGATGAATGATTCCAATGAGCGATCCAAGCAGATGGCGGTTAAGGTGCCCGGCTTGACCCCGTTCTCCAAAAGAGCTCTGGACATCTGATTAATTCTGATATCAAGCTCTCCATGCTTCAGGAGCTTTCCATTCGCTCTAATAGCTGGGGCAGATGGCCTAGCCATTGCAGCAGCTTTGAGGAGTTCAGATGCGGTGCATCGTTGCGTCACTCCAGGAGCCGCACCAAAAAAAGCCGCCCTAGGAGTGCGGCTTGGGCCGCTGAAAGAAGAGCTGAGGCGCGGGCATGGAACAGCTACCTCAGCGAGGGCCACAGTTGTCAATTCACCAAGTTGGTTACGTCCCTCTATAGCCACCTCCAATTGACTCTGATTCAGATTGTGAGACAGTCGGCTTACACTCCCTTCATACCTGGTCACATCCCCGTAGAGAACCGGGGACGTTGCGTTCACACGGAGTCGTCGTAAGGTACCTCTGTCACCTATCCAGTCTGTGACCATAGCGCCAATCCATGCGGCACGCATGGTCGTGTTGTCGAATGGAGCAGGCATACCTCGCTGTGTTGAAATCCGCCCGTCCTCATGCTGCTGGGAGTAGCGGACTGGCCAACCCACTCTTGGGAGAGTCGTGGAGGTGTGGGGTCGATCAAGAAGGTCCAGGTATGCAAGGCGATTCCCTCTGTATGGAGGCCCGATGGCTGCTTGCCAACAGATCAGGTCACCAATCGTCAATGGCCCACGGACCTTGGGCGCTAGACGATGCCCAACTCGAAGAGATCGGGGCTCAATCCCATGTGCACCTGAACGGGTTTCTGCCTTTAAGGAGTCAGCAATATCATTCAACTCTGATGGAGTGTAGGCATGAATATCTCTATCCACCAATAACTCGCCAGGGCTGAGATCTAGGACGGCCAGAGTTGTATTGATAGAGCCGACCACACTCCCGACCGCGTTCCGGTAATTCGTTTCCGTAACGAGGTAGACCACCTGACGCCCGGCTCGATCAATTCCAGCGAACACATCTCGAAGGGCCGCTTCAGGGTGAAGAGCATCACCAGCAAGAATCGACTGGTAAAAGTGGCATTCAAGCTCGCTTATCAAGAAGGTTGGAGTAAAGTCAACAGCTGCTCCATGCAGGACCGGATAAAGTACGGAGAGCAAAAAGGTGGGAGGCGCACATAGGCACCCATGAGGTCCTGATTCTGCATAATTGGAATCTACCCATAGGGGATTGTCATCGCCAATGCAGAAGGCAAACTGACGGATGGCATCAGGAGTTGCAACTGTGTTCCATGGAGGACGCTCTTCCGTCCGTACCCCGATCATGGAGCGGGACGCCTCAGCGAAAGCGGCTAGTGATCGGGTCATGGGGTTGCACGGGGAAGCTAAGACTGCCTACCAGCATTATGAGGCACATCACCAATCTGTTATGGAAGAGACACCTTCCAGGTGTTGGGCCAAGGGTTTTTGGCGCGTCTCATTGTCGCTCACTGGTGTCCTCTGGAGTAGCCGGCTGCAGGTGCACTCGCCCTAGGTGTGCTTTCCCACCTGGTTGTTCATGCCTGCAGCTGAGCAAGCCGCTGCTGTGGGCTGAGTCCACCCAAGGCCATGTAGCACCTGCGGCCGTTATAGATCCGCAGGTAGGCCTGTAGCAGCTCATTGCGAGCCGCTGAGGTGCTGTAGGGCATCACCTAGGCCCACTCCTCCAGCAGCGTCTTGATGAATCGCTCCGCCTTGCCGTTGGTCCGATGGGTGTCGGGCCTGGTCTTCTTCACCTTCAATCCCATGGCCTGGCAGGCCTTTCGCCAGCCATGGGACTTGTAGGCAGAGCCGTTGTCGCTGAGCACCCGGCGGCACTCGATCCCCTGGCCGTTGAACCAGGCCACAGCACGGCTCAGGAAGCCCACTGTGGTCGGCCCCTTCTCGTCAGCCAACATCTCGACGTAGGACAGCAGAGTGGCGTTGCGGCTGTAGCGTCACTGCTACATCGCCATAGCGGTCAGCAGGACATCACCCTTGGCGTACCTGTGGCTGGCCGGTGCAATTCCTTGTCTGAATCGCTGATCGGGTCATTCGTCGATCTTCTTTTGATCCGCATTGACCTTTCAGGTGAACCAACGCCCATGAAGCTTTTGGAGCGGGTTCGGAAGGCAAGCCTGAATGCCTATGACCATCAGGAATTCCCCTTTGTGATGCTGGAACAGAGGCTCTGGCCTCTTCATAGGCCCCACACCTACGTTCCAGTTGTGGTGAATCTCGTCGACCTTCCCTGGAAGCCCTCTCTTCGAAGGGTTGCCGTCAATAGGCTCCCTTCACCCTCCCTCAGGGCTCGATACGAGTTGGAGTTTCGTTTCCGTCATTTATCCGGAGGCTCTCTCCAAGCGAAGATCATCTACGCAACCAGTCGTTTTTCGGAAGATGGTATCCGTGCCCTCTTTGATGAGTTCAAGTATGTTTTGAGTGCTTCCCTGCGTTGACGCGTCGCAGGCGAGGATGGTTGTCTGCGATTGGCCAGTCTGTGACAGTGATTCTTCGATACCTTGCTCTGGCTGGTTGTTTCCAGTAGTTTCATTCTCTCCCTGATTCGAGGATGGCTCGCGTGCCCGGTACGCTCCTCCGCACACTTCTGCGCGAAAGTGGAGGCGATGGCGTCAATGGGCAACGTCCCATCCCCTTCATCGGCATCTATGACCTGTTCAGCGCTCGTCTGGCGGCCAGCCGGTTTGACACGCTCTTCGTGAGCGGGTTTGGTCTGGCAGCCAGTACCTACGGTCTTCCAGACGTTGGATTCATGGCCTGGAGTGATTTGCTCACTTTCGTCCACAGGCTCCGTCATGCTTTCCCTGGTCATCATCTGTTGGTTGATCTCGATGACGGTTTTGGTGATGCCACGATGGCGGCTCACGTGGCGCATGCAGTGGAGCGGGCCGGAGCGTCTGGAATCGTCCTCGAGGATCAACGCCGCCCACGACGCTGTGGTCACCTTCACGGCAAAGAGATTCTTCCTCTTGAGGAGTATCTTGACAAGCTCAGGGCGGTACTTGCAGCACGGGATCAACTGTTCGTTGTGGCACGAACCGACGCAACCGACCACGAGGAGATTCTGCGGCGAGTCCGAGCGTTTGAGGGGGCCGGGTGTGATGCGGTTCTGGCTGATGGGCTGGATGATCTGGAGCTGCTGGCCGCCATCAGGGAATCTGTCACCTGTCCGGTCGTCGCCAATGTGATCGGCGGCGGGCGCGTTCCTCCCTGTGATCGGGAGACATTGGGGCGGTTGGGCCTCAATGTGCTGCTTTACAGCACACCATGCCTGTTTGCTGCCCAGCGTGCGATTGAGCTGCAACTGGAGAGTCTGGTGGAGGGACGGCTACTTCTCTCTGAAAGCCTCAGCCGTGGAGTCTCTCTCCATTCCTGCCAGGAAGTTCTGAAGGATTCACTGTGGCCATGAGTGGTTCTCCCGAGTCATCTCGTCTCGAGCGCCTCCGTCAGCTGGCCTCCGCGGGGTCTGCGGTTTCAGCATCACCAGCAGCCTCTATCGGCATATCTGCGGCTGAGGCCGTGGGCGGCGACTGGCCATCGGGCGCTGATGCCTTTCCAGCGTCGTATGCGCAGAGCCGGCTGTGGTTTCTGCAGCAGCTGGAGCCTGGACTGACGGCGTACCACATGCCAAGGGTGTGGCGGTTGCGTGGTGCGCTGGATGTGCGGGCACTGGAGC
>JBATEO010000120.1:0-4107 GCA_049664045.1 Prochlorococcaceae cyanobacterium | reverse complement strand
GGCTCTGGCAGCCACTGAGGATGCCCAGCACCGCCACCAGCAGCAGAGACCAGGCCGGAAACCGCACCCCACGCCGCATCCGCGCATCCGGGATCGCCTTGAGGTAGCTGATCAGGTCGAGATCGGTTGCGCAAGAGGCTCTCTGGGATACAAGCAGGCGGCAGTTCCGCATCCTCAACCGATGGTGCCATCAGCGGCCAGCGCCCCTGTGACACACTTCAAATCACACTTGGGGTGCATGCCGCGATGGACCCCATGGCCAGCCATGCAACACCGATAAGGGGGCCCGCAGGCCCCTTGGCTCAGATCACCGAGATGGTGGAGCCCCTGGCGCCCTGCAGCTTGCGGGCGATCTCGTGGGCTCTGGCGGCCGGCACGTAGCGCAGCTTCTGGACAGGCTTGCCACGCTTGCCAAAGAACCGGATCTCGCAGGGCGATGCGCCGCCCTTGGGGCCTTCGGGGTAGTGGTGCTCGACCACGCAGCGGATTTCGCAGCAGGGGGCTTGTGCAGCAGCCATGGGATGACTGGCGGGGAACAGGACCGGGCAACCCTTGCGCTGCGGGGAAGGCAAGGGACCGCGACGCGGTCTTGCGCAGCCCTTGCCGACCCGCGAGCCGGGGCAACCTGGGGAGCTGTTCCGCCAGGGACTGCCATCTGCTAACAACCGCGCAGTGGTGCGGTGCTGCGATCCAGACCGCTCCCACTCCCAGGCGGCTGAGCCTGTGATCCGCCCTTGTGCAGGCGTCAGCACGCCAGCCGACGCTGAGCACCGCCAGCCCGCGGGTGCACTGGATTGCAGCGCCAGGTGACGATCCGGCCTGATCCGCTCCTGTGCGGCAGACCCCTGCTGAGGGGGGAGCGCAGCGAAAGGGATCGCCCAGGCCCTCAAGTGCCTGTCTCAGCGGGTCCGCGTGATCGTGCTGATGGCCTGAAGTGCCTTCATCTCCTCAGCAGCCACCCTCGCCGCTCGCTGCAGCCGGGCGGCATCACGGCGGATCTCCTCGGCCTGCCTGAGGGTGCGCAGATCACTTTCGGCCCGCCAGCGTGCTAGCTCCTGGGCCATACTGCGCCGCTCAGCAGCGGTGATCCGGGGTGCGGCCAGGGCCACCTCGGGCGCCGCATTGCTGGTGCTGAGCCTTCTGGTGCTGGTGCTCTTGCGCGTGGCCATGGAAGCTGCTGGGCGTTACAGGCTGTTGCCAGGGAAGGGGCTCAGGGCGGCGACATCGAGGCCTGCGGTAGTTATCGTTGGTAGATACCGGATAGGGTGAGGCGATGGACACCGCGCGGCTCTTCCAGTCAGGTCGCAGCCAGGCCGTGCGCCTCCCGAAGGACTATCGCTTCTCGGGCAGCGAGGTGGCGGTCAAGCACTTCGGCAATGGCGTGCTGTTGCTGCCCATTGACAACCCTTGGGACACCCTGGAGGCAGGGCTGGCGGCCTTTGAGCCTGGATTCGAACTGATCCGCGAGCAGCCCGACCAGCAGTTGCGGGCTGCCATCCAGCCACAGCCGGAGCAGCCAGACGTCATCCAGCCATGATCCTGCTGGACACCAACATCTGCATTTACATCATCAACGCCAGGCCTCCTGAGGTGCTGCAACGATTCCGTCAATACCGTATGGGTGAGATCGGTCTGTGCAGCGTTGTGGCGGCCGAGCTGGCCTATGGGGTGGCCAAGAGCGGCTCGCTCCGCAACCGGAAGGCACTGGAGATGTTTCTGGCGCCGCTCTCGATCCTTCCCTTTGACGAGCCGGCCCTCTGGGTGTACGGAGATCTGCGCGCCGAGCTGGAACGCCGGGGCAGTCCGATCGGTTCGCTCGACACCCTGATTGCGGCCCATGCCCTGAGCCAACAGGCCACGCTGGTAACCAACAACACCGACGAATTTGCCCGGGTGCCTGGACTCCAGATCGAGAACTGGGTTCCGGAGTCCTAGAGCATCCACGGCTCTGCGATTGACCTCTCTCTCCCTACGTCCCCGACGCCGGGAAGCAGGCCCGGCCCTGCGGGGGGCCGGGCCTGAGCCGGACGGCTCAGCAGACCGAGACGGTGCAGCCGGGGGTGCCCTGCAGCTTGCGGGCAAAGGCGAACGCCTTCTCAGCTGGGATCAGCCGCATCTTCTTGACGGGCTTGCCGCGCCGGCCGAAGTGCTCGATCGCGCAGGGGGTGCTGCCGCTCTTGCGGATGCCGGGCTCATAGCGGTGAACCGTGAGCAGGCGGATTTCGCAGACGGGGCCTTGGGGTGTGGCCATGGCTGGTGGGGTGCGGAGAACACCGACCACACGCCCCGCAGGCGTAGCGCTGAGCAGCGCGAGCCGTAGGGGGCAGGTTGCGGAGGGGTTCCGCACCGACCAGCCATGGCCCCCAGTCGTCTGCGGTTCTGCCTGCACGGATCTGGTGCTGAGACGCAGTACCGCCCGTGGCGGACCACCTGACCCTGGAGCGGCCAGCACAGCAGCGACGGTGCGGCCCTCTTCGCGAGGACGACCCTGCGAAGGAATGTCGCCATTGCTACCAAGGAAGGGCACTTGCCCTGAGGCGCCATCCGTTTCGCTGTGTTCTTCTCCGGCCCCCTGGGCGATGGCATCGACATGGTGGAAGCCCTCGATGAGGCCCATGCCGCAGACATCACCCAGGCCCGCTTCCCTGGCGCCCGGCTGTCCGTCGTGCCGGCATCGGCGATCGAGGGCATGCACCGGCAGCGTCTGCTCATGAGCTGGTTGGACACCCTGTAACGGCAGGCAAGGAGCACCTCCCCCGAGCACGATCACCCGGATCGCGCTGCCGCGGCCTTGCTGTGCCGCCGGCACGCTGAGCAGCTGGCAACAGGAGGTAGCCCCCTGCGCTGCTCAGGTCATGACCGCCAGCAGGTCCACCAACACCGCGCCGATCCTGGCGCTGGTGGCCGCTGAGGTCGGTGTGCTGATGGCCTTCGTGGGGATCTGCGAGCTGCGGGCGCCGAACCTGCAGACCTGCGAGCACCGCTGGAGTCTGGTGCTGCCGGCGGTGGCGCTGGTGGGCCAGTCGGCCGCCACCTACTTCATGGACAGCGGCCGTGGTGGTGGGCGCCCAGACCCGGCCCCAGCTCGGCCCCGCAACGCGCTGGGCCAGTACACCCGCCGCCGCCCCGGGGACGATGAGACTCCTGCTTGATCTGCTGCTCGCCTTCCTGTTGCTGGGGCTGGTGGAGGCTCTGGTGAAGCCGATCGCCAAGCGGTTGGTACAGCGCAGGATCCTGCGCGTGGCGCCGCTGGTGCTCAGCCAGCTGGATCCCTACATGCCGGCGTTGCTGCAGCAGTGCAGCAGCGCGCAGCTGGAGCAGATCGTGCGCACCAAGCTGGAGGCGCTGACCGGCGAGAGCTGGGCGGGAGAGGACCTGACCCTGTTGTTTCGCCTTTACGACCCGCGCATTGCTTGCGATCGGACGGCACCCGCGCTCTGTGCTGCCGCCGCCAGTGCTGCCAATGGTGCGTCTGTTGTGGCTGCCGGGGACCAGAGCCCGGACTGAGGGGGCACAGCCCCCGGGGCCATCAGGCGCGGAGCTCCTGCCTCAACCGGGCGAGGGCCTGGCGCTCATCCCGGCTGACGCTCATGGTGCTGACGCCCAGCTGGCGTGCGACTTCCCGGCAGCTGAGGCCCTGCAGGTGGCGCAGCCGGAGCACGGCCGCCTGGCGGGCCGGCAGCTGATCGAGCAGCTGCTCCAGCGCTGCCGCCTCAGGGCTGAGGCTTTCAGCCTCTGGTGCCGGCACCTCTGGTGCAAGCGCCTGATCGGCCACCCGATCGAGCAGCGTGCCCTCACCGCTGGGGCAGGGCTGATCGAGGGAGGTGAGCACCCAGGGGTGGCGTGCTCCCGGCTTCTCCTGCTCCCGACGCGGCACGCGGATGGTGCGGCCCAGATCGCGGGCGTGATGGAGCAGGGCGCCACGGATGGAGCGCGAGAGATAGGCGGGGGCGGAGATCGGATCCTCGATGCGGCTGACCGCGAGCCAGAGGGCCATGCGGGCGACCTGGCGGCAATCCTCGAGCTCGATCACCCGCCCGCCACGGTGGTGGAAGCCCAGGTCGATGGACTCGGCGAGGGAGCGGAACTGGTGGAACCGGGCATCGG
>JBATEO010000119.1:0-3353 GCA_049664045.1 Prochlorococcaceae cyanobacterium | reverse complement strand
TCGAGGCTCGCCGTCAGCACCGCCGCGGCCGGCTGAACGTGGGGGACGTGCTGGTGCTGGAGACCCGCTGGGCGCAGCAGTACGACCAGGACGGCAACCCCAAGGGCCCCAAGATCGAAGACCAGGCGGCGGCCGATGCGGTGCCGCGCAACGTCACGATCGGCTTCTACGGCCCGCTGAGCATCCGCGAGGGCACGGACCCCGCCTGGATCGAGGCGGCGGAGCAGGCCTACCGCTCCGATGAAGCCGCTGCCCGCCAGCAGCAGGCGATCCCGCTGGCGGATGGGGAGGACTACGGCGACGAGTTCGCCGATGAGGAGGTGCCGTTCTGATGGCCTACCCCCAACACCCCGGCCGCACGCCGCGGCCGATGGCGCAGCCGCAGCTGCCGGCCTTCTGCCGCACACGCCGGCCCATCACCACCACCGTCCGGCTGGGCGACCTGCGGCAGCTGCAGTGGTTGCTGTGGCTGGTGCTGGCCCTGCAGCTGAGCACGGTGCTGCTGGTCCTGGCGGGTCCGGTGCCAGCTCCACTGGCCGCGACCCCTGGGGGATTCACCCCCGCAGTGTTCGCGTCGCGGCATGACTCACCTGTCCTCTCAACTTCCCAGCCATGAGCAACACGTCCGCTCTGGTGCCCTACCTGTTCGAGGGGCACCGCATCCGAGTGAGCACCGATCAGCAGGGCGAGGCCTGGATCGTCGTCGCCGATGCCTGCAATGCGCTGGCGGAGAGCCCGATGGCCTGGGCCATGGCGAACCGACGCGATGAGGAGCATTGCCTCCATTCAGAGGAGGGTCCCGGCGCCGGTGGTTTCACCCTGGCGCTGATCAATGAGGCCACGCTGCTGCGCAGGCTGCTCAACAGCGACAACCCCAGCGCACCGCGGATGCGGCGCTGGCTCACCCACGAACTGCTGCCCGCCCTGCAGCGCCGACAAGAGGGCAAAGGAGAGCTGCCGCGACGCAGCATCGAGGCGATCCGCAGGCAGACCGCAGCGGAGGTGCTGCGCGGGGCCGACGAGATCATCCACCTCACCGGGGTGTCCCATGCCGAGGCCCTGCTCAGCGTCTTGGAGGAGATCCAGGCCCACAGCAGTCCTGCCGGCGTTGACGTGAAGCAGCGCGCCGGAGTGGCCTGGCTGACCGCTGATCAGCTGGCGGACCGACTGGATGGCACGCTCCGCCACACCAACCAGCGGCTCGCTGCCGCCGGATTGCAGCAGCGCAACGAGGACGACGACTGGCAGCTCACAGAAGCCGGCCTGGACTGGGGCGTCGCCCTGCCGCTCTGCAGTCGGGGAGAGCGCCGCCAGCAGATCCTCTGGGATCCGGCCGTGGTGGCGTTGCTGCACCAGACCAACTGAAAGGCACCAAACCAATCCAAGACACACACCTGAGATTCAGACCATCAGCCATGACATCCGCAACCGATCGACTGCTGCGGCTCCCAGAGGTGATCCACCGGGTCGGCCTCTCACGCACCACGATCTACAGCCTGATCGCCACAGGCGAGTTCCCCAGGCAGATCGTGATTGGCCCACGGGCGGTGGCCTGGTCCCAGCAGGAGCTGGAGGACTGGATCACCTCCAAGCGTCAGGCCGCATGCAGCGCTGATGGTTGACCAGCCAGTTGTGCGCTCAGCTCTGAGACCGGCGCCAGACCGGCAGCGACGGCCACCTGATCGAGCAGATCGGCCCAGCGCTGCAGCATGTCGGAGCGCTCCTCGAGATATTCGGCCCAGTCGTAGGCGCGGCTGACGCTGTTGCCATCGGCATGGGCCAGCTGCTTTTCGGTCACCACCCTGGGGATCTTGAGCTGCTCGATGCAGTTGGTCTGCCCGAAGCCCCTGAAGCCATGGGGTGTCTGCCGCCCCTGGAAGCCCATGCGCCGCAGCAGCATCGAGAGGCAGCCATTGCTCATGACCCGCAGCTCGCCGCTGCCGCGGTGGTTGGGGGTGTGAAAGACCAGATCGGTGTGGCCGGTGATCGGCCGCTGCAGATCGAATAGGTGCCGCGCCTGCGAGGAAAGCGGCACGATGTGGCGAACGCGAGTCTTCATGCGTTCAGCGGGAATGATCCACTGACGACCCTCGGTATCCACTTCGCTCCAACGGGCTTCCCGGAGTTCACTGGGCCGCACCAGGGTGAGCATCATCAGGCGCAGAGCGATGAGGCTGCTGCGCTCGGCGAGGCGTTGCCGCTCAAAGCGATCGATCACCTCCAAGAGATCGGGAAGCTCCACCCAGCTGATGCGGTGGTAGTGGGTTACGCGGGTGGCGGCGATGACCTTGCGGGCTTTGACGGCGGGGTTGTCCTGCCGAAGTTCGAGATCAACGGCGTGCTCAATCACGCGACGGGTGACGTCATTGCAGCGGCGGGCTTGTTCATTGGCACCTCTGGCGAGGATGGGCGCGAGCAGCTGGGTTTCAATGTCGCTGCGAGTGATCGCCTCGATATCAAGTTGCCCCAGTGCCGGTATCACGAAGTGATCAAGTTTCTCCCGCATATCTCTGCAATAGCGGGGGCTCCAGCTGGCGCTGTGGTGCTCGAACCAGGCCTGGGCGATCTGGACGAAAGGTCGGCTGCTGCTTTCGACCTGCTTGCGCTGCTGAGTTGGGGCCTGGGTGCGCGGATCGATGCCAGCTTTGATCCAGGTGTTCAGCTCCAGGGCCTGCTTGCGGGCATCGGCGAGCCGCACGGCCGGGTAAGGGCCGATGGTGAAGGTGCGGCGTAATCCCTGCCAGCGGTAGTCCTTGCGCCAGGTCTTGGAGCCGGAGCGCGCCACCCAGAGGTAGAGGCCGTCCCGGTCGTGGTGCTTGCTGCCCGGGCGTTCCGGGTCGGGCCGCAGGGCCTGGATCGCCTTGTCACTGAGCATGGCGGACAGCGCCGGAACGCTGGCGCGGGAGGGGATGTCGGCAGTTCAGCAAGGCAGGTGACGGTATAGACCCGGACCCGGCTGGCTATACCGTCAAAAATACCGTCATCCGCAGCGGCAGTAGCCGGTTTTCCCCGGATCTACCCGGACGAGCCAAAAGGGCAGATCGACTGCGCTGGAACAGTTTTGGGATATCCGCGGATCCTTTCGGATTTTGTGGAAACGGAGAGGGTGGGATTCGAACCCACGGACGGTTGCCCGTCAAACGATTTCGAGTCGTTCGCTTTCGACCACTCAGCCACCTCTCCCGGTGGACCGCGCCGGCGCTTGCGTCACCTGCGCGGAAGCACTGTAGGCACCGGTCAGCCCAGGCTCTGCTGCAGCGAGCCGCTGCGACCGCTGGCACGCCAGCCCGGCGGCCCCTGCGGGACCGGATCCCCGCTGAGCCACACCCGTGGGGGCGCGTGTGCCGCCAGCC
>JBATEO010000118.1:0-22660 GCA_049664045.1 Prochlorococcaceae cyanobacterium | reverse complement strand
CCGCCGCGCGCAGCGTGGCCCCGGCGGTGGTGCGCATCGACATCGAGCGCAGCGTGGCCCGCCAGCCCTTCGATCCGGTGCTGCTGGATCCGCTGCTGCGCGATCTGTTCGGCGATCCCTCCGGCAGCCGCCGCGAGCGCGGGCAGGGGTCGGGGGTGGTGATCGACGCGCCCCGGGGACTGGTGCTCACCAACGCCCATGTGGTGGATCAGGTGGACAGCGTCGAGGTGACCCTGGCCGACGGCCGCCAGGTCGATGGCGAGGTGGTGGGGGCCGACCCGGTGACCGATCTGGCGGTGGTGCGGGTGCGCGGCGTGCGCGAACTGCAGGCCGCGCCGCTGGGGGATTCCGAGGCCCTGGAGGTGGGCGACTGGGCGATCGCCCTGGGCAGTCCCTACGGTCTCGAGCGCACGGTGACCTTGGGCATCGTCAGCAGCCTGCACCGCGACATCAACAGCCTCGGCTTTTCCGACAAGCGCCTCGACCTGATCCAGACCGATGCCGCCATCAACCCCGGCAATTCCGGTGGCCCTCTGATCGACGCAGCCGGCCGGGTGATCGGCATCAACACCCTGGTGCGCTCCGGGCCCGGCGCCGGTCTGGGCTTCGCCATTCCCATCAACCTGGCGCGCCGGGTGGCGGACCAGCTGGCGAGCGGCGGCCAGGTGGTGCATCCCTACCTGGGGCTGCAGCTCGTGCCGCTCACCGCCCGCCGGGCCCGTGAGAACAACCGCGACCCCGACGCCCTGCTGCAGCTCCCCGAGCGTGATGGCGCCCTGGTGCAGCGGGTGCTGGAGAACAGCCCGGCCGAAACCGCGGGCCTGCGGCGCGGCGATCTGGTCATCGGTGTCGCCGAGCAGGCTGTGCGTGATCCGGCCGCGCTGCTGCAGCGCGTGGAGCGCTCGGCGGTGGGCGAGCCGCTGCCGATCACCGTGCTGCGGGGCCAGCGGGAACTGAAGCTCTCGATTCGTCCCGCCCCCTTGCCTCAGGCCGGATGAGCGTTGCTACGGTCGCGGGCCCCCGGGCCCGGATGGATGGCGGATCTTCAGGACCAGATGAAGCAGGCGGTGGCGGCGGCGGCCACCGACCAGATCCGCAGCGGCATGGTGGTGGGTCTGGGCTCCGGCTCCACCGCCGCCCTGATGATCCAGGCCCTCGGGGCCAAGCTGCGCAGCGGTGAGCTCAGCGACATCGTGGGCGTGACCACCTCCTTCCAGGGCGAGGTGCTCGCGGCCGAGCTGGGCATCCCCCTGCAGAGCCTCAACGCCGTGGATCGCATCGATCTGGCCATCGACGGCGCCGACGAGGTGGATCCGGCCTTCCAGCTGATCAAGGGCGGCGGCGCCTGCCACGTGCAGGAGAAGCTGGTGGCCGTGCGGGCTGAGCGCTTCGTGGTGGTCGTCGACTCCACCAAGCTCGTCGACACGCTCAACCTGGGTTTCCTGCTGCCCGTCGAGGTGCTCCCTGGCGCCTGGCGCCAGGTTCAGGGGCAGCTCGGGGAGATGGGCGGCGATGCCCAGCTGCGCATGGCGGTGAAGAAGGCCGGTCCGGTGGTCACCGACCAGGGAAATCTGGTGCTCGATGTAAAGTTTGCGGGCGGCATCAGCGATCCCGAGGGGCTCGAGAAGGCGATCAACAACCTGCCCGGCGTGCTCGAGAACGGCCTGTTCGTGAACCTCGCCGATCAGGTGCTGGTGGGCGAGATCGTTGACGGAGCGGCCGGCGTGCGCGAACTGCAAAGGCGCTGAGCCCGCTCAGCCCAGCCGCCGCCGCACCGACTCGGCGTGGCTGTGGAGCCCCTCGCTGTCGGCCAGGGTGATGACTGCGGCGCCGGTGGCCTCCAGGGCCTGGCGGTTGAAGCGGATCAGGCTGGTGTGGCGCAGGAAGGTCTCCACGCTCAGGGCCCCGGCGAAACGGGCCGTGCCGCTGGTGGGCAGGGTGTGGTTGGGGCCGGCGAGGTAATCACCCACCGCTTCCGGGCTGTAGGGCCCCAGGAAGATGGCGCCGGCGTGCTGAATGCGATCGGCGAGGGACTCGGGATCCTCCACCAGCAGCTCCAGATGTTCGGGCGCGAAGCGGTCGCTCAGCGCGGCGGCGCCCTCCAGGTCGTCGCACACCACCACCAGCCCCCAGTCGCGGATGGCGGCCCGGGTGATCCCGGCGCGCGGGTGACCGGTCAGCTGCTGCTCCAGTGCCGCCGGCAGGGCAGCCGCCAGCTTGGCGCTGGTGGTGAGCAGGATGGCGGCGGCCAGGGGATCGTGCTCGGCCTGGGCCAGCAGGTCGGCGGCCACCTGATCCACGCGGGCCGTGTGATCGGCGATCACGAGCACCTCGCTGGGGCCGGCCAGCGAGTCGATCGCCACGCGCCCGTACACCGCTTTCTTCGCCAGGGTCACGTAGAGATTCCCGGGACCGCTGATCACATCCACCCGGGGGATGGTTTCGGTGCCGTAGGCCAGGGCCCCGACGGCCTGGGCTCCGCCCACGCGATAGATCTCCTCGATGCCGGCGAGGTGCGCCGCAGCCAGCACCGTGGGGTTGGGATCGCCGTCCGGCCCGGGCGGCGTCACCATCACCAGGCGCTGCACACCGGCCACCGTGGCCGGCACGGCGTTCATCAGCACGGTGCTGGGGTATGCGGCGCGCCCGCCGGGCACGTAGAGCCCGGCCCGTTCCACGGGCCGCCAGCGCCGGCCCAGCCGTTCGCCGTGCGGCCCCTCCACGTCGAGGTCGGAGGGCAACTGGCGCTGATGGAACTCCAGGATGCGCCGGTGGGCCAGTTCCAGGGCCTCCCGCAGCTGGGGATCGCAGGCCTCCCAGGCTGCCGCCAGCCGTTCCGGCGGGATGCGCAGGGGCTCGGGGCGCACGCCGTCGAAACGCTGGGTGAGTTCCAGAAGGGCATGGTCTCCATCCCGGCGCACCTGCTCGAGGATGGCCTCCACGCTTGCGGCGGCCGCGGCCATCTGGTCGCCGCCGGTGCGCCCGGCGATCGCTTCCAGCCGCGCGGCGGCGGCTTCACCTTGCCGCAGGCAGGTGATCGTTGCTCCGGCGTTGGTGTCGGCGCCTGGAGTGTTGCCTGTCACGTGGGCTGGTGAGGCGAGCACGGCAGGGTCTGACGGGAGACCTCCTCAAGTTAGGGGGCCCGCTGCCGGGGGCCTGGTCCTGTGTGCCTGGCGTGGCTCAGGGAGCAACCGGGAGGCCCAGGGGTGTGGCGGTAGGATCCTCGTTTGCCGAACCAGCTCCCGTCAGCCAGTGGCCAATAACACGTCGTCGAAGAAGCGCATCGAGATTGCCGAGCGCAATCGCCTGCGCAACCGCTCTTACAAGTCTGCGCTGCGCACGCTGATGAAGCGCTGCTTCACGGCCTGCAGCTCCTACAGCCAGGAGCCCGGCGACGCGGGCCGCCAGGCCGTGCAGGAGAGCATGAACGCGGCTTTCAGCAAGATCGACAAGGCCGTCAAGGTCGGTGTGCTGCACCGCAACACCGGCGCCCACCAGAAGTCCCGGCTGAGCGCGGCGGTCAAGGGGGTGCTCGAGCCCGCCGCCAAGGCCTGATCGGCCACGCCACCATGGCGGTGCCCGCCCCGGCCCGCCGGCCTGAGTCATGACCCCGCCCAGCTCCTGCGCCGCCGCCCCGGCGCCGGCTGAAGCCTCACCGGTTGCAGCGTCTGGGGCGTGCCAGCCGCTGGTCGACTCGCACTGCCACATCGTGTTCCGCAATTTCGACGCGGATCTCGATGCAGTTGCTCAGCGCTGGCGTGACGCCGGCGTCAGGGCCCTGGTCCACGCTTGTGTGGAGCCGTCGGAGATTCCGGCGATCCGGGCTCTGGCCGATCGTTTTCCCGAGCTGAGCTACTCGGTGGGGGTGCATCCCCTTGACACCCGGCACTGGTCCCCGGACACCCCACGGGTGCTGCGCGCGGCGGCCGAAGCGGACCCGCGGGTGGTGGCCATCGGCGAACTGGGTCTCGACCTCTACCGCCAGGCGAACCTGGAGGAGCAGCTGGCCACGCTGCGGCCCCAGCTGGATCTGGCCTGGGAACTCGATCTGCCGGTGATCATTCACTGCCGCGACGCGGCGGAGGCGATGCTGGCTGAGCTGCGC
Organism: Prochlorococcaceae cyanobacterium; assembly: GCA_049664045.1. GTDB lineage: Bacteria > Cyanobacteriota > Cyanobacteriia > PCC-6307 > Cyanobiaceae > NIES-981. Next base: position 18,555 of record JBATEO010000118.1, on the reverse strand, counting down.
GAGCGGGCAGGCCGGGACCGCTGCCCCCGTGGGGTGATGCACTGCTGGGGCGGTACGCCGGAGGAGATGCAGGGGTTTCTGGATCTCGGCCTCCACATCAGCTTCAGCGGGGTGGTCACCTTTCCCAAGGCCGACGCCACCCACGCCTGTGCCCGCCAGGTGCCGGCGGATCGCTACCTGGTGGAAACCGACTGCCCCTTCCTGGCCCCGGTGCCCCGGCGCGGCAAGCGCAACGAACCCGCCTACGTCGCCGTGGTGGCCGCCCGGGTGGCCGAACTGCGCGGCGAGCCCATCGAGACGGTGGCGCGTACCAGCAGCGCCAATGCCGCACGACTGTTCAGGCTCGACCTTCACAATGTATGATGGTTCATTGGCCTGGAAGCGAATCCGCTCCTTGTTGTCGAAGCCTGCAGCCTTGAAGCGAGTTCCCTGAGGGTGCCTGCCGGCAGCCGTTCCCGCCCCGGGAGCGGCTGTTCGTGTGGGCTGGCGCCCTCGACCCTTCCCTGCTGTAAGGCCGACAGGCCAGTGTTCTCCATCCGTTCCTGCAGGTTCACCGCATGAGCAGCGCGATCCAGGTCGCCAAGACCGCCACTTACCTGCCCGACTTGGTGGAGGTGCAGCGGGCGAGCTTCAAGTGGTTCCTGGAGAAGGGCCTGATCGAGGAGCTGGAGAGCTTTTCTCCGATCACCGACTACACCGGCAAGCTCGAGCTGCACTTCATCGGCAGCGAGTACCGTCTCAAGCGGCCCCGCCACGATGTGGAAGAGGCCAAGCGTCGCGATGCCACCTTCGCTTCGCAGATGTACGTCACCTGCCGTCTGGTCAACAAGGAGACCGGCGAGATCAAGGAACAGGAGGTGTTCATCGGCGAGCTGCCGCTGATGACTGAGCGCGGCACGTTCATCATCAACGGCGCCGAGCGCGTGATCGTCAATCAGATCGTACGTTCCCCCGGGGTGTATTTCAAGGACGAGCAGGACAAGAACGGCCGCAAGACCTTCAATGCCAGCCTGATCCCCAACCGCGGAGCCTGGCTGAAGTTCGAGACCGACAAGAACGACCTGCTGCATGTGCGGGTCGACAAGACCCGCAAGATCAACGCCCACGTGCTGATGCGGGCCATCGGCCTGTCGGACAATGACGTGCTCGACAAGCTGCGCCATCCCGAGTACTACCACAAGTCGATCGAGGCGGCGAACGACGAGGGCATCTCCTCGGAGGACCAGGCCCTGCTGGAGCTCTACAAGAAACTCAGGCCCGGCGAACCCCCTTCGGTGAGCGGTGGCCAGAGCCTGCTGCACAGCCGCTTCTTCGATCCCAAGCGCTACGACCTGGGCCGGGTGGGCCGCTACAAGATCAACAAGAAGCTGCGCCTCACCATCCCCGATGCGGTGCGCACCCTCACGCCTGAGGACGTGCTCAGCACGATCGACTACCTGATCAACCTGGAGCTCGATGTGGGCGGGGCCAGCCTCGACGACATCGACCACCTGGGCAACCGCCGCGTGCGCTCGGTGGGTGAGCTTCTGCAGAACCAGGTGCGGGTGGGTCTCAACCGGCTCGAGCGGATCATCAAGGAACGCATGACCGTGGGTGAGACCGAGTCGCTCACCCCGGCCCAGCTGGTGAACCCCAAGCCGCTGGTGGCAGCGATCAAGGAGTTCTTCGGCTCCAGCCAGCTGAGCCAGTTCATGGACCAGACCAATCCCCTGGCCGAGCTCACCCACAAGCGCCGGATCAGCGCCCTTGGCCCTGGCGGCCTCACGCGCGAGCGGGCCGGCTTCGCCGTGCGCGACATCCACCCCTCCCACTACGGCCGCATATGCCCGATCGAGACCCCGGAAGGTCCGAACGCCGGTCTGATCGGTTCGCTCGCCACCCATGCCCGGGTGAACGAGTACGGCTTCATCGAGACGCCGTTCTGGAAGGTGGAGAACGGCATCGTGCTCAAGCAGGGCGACCCCATCTATCTCTCTGCAGACCTGGAGGACGAGTGCCGCGTCGCCCCCGGTGACGTGCCCACAGACGCCGATGGCCGCATCACCGCCGAACTGGTGCCTGTGCGCTATCGCCAGGACTTCGAGAAGGTGCCGCCCGAGCAGGTGGACTACGTGCAGCTCTCGCCGGTGCAGGTGATCTCGGTGGCCACATCGCTGATCCCCTTCCTTGAGCATGACGACGCCAACCGCGCCCTGATGGGCTCGAACATGCAGCGCCAGGCGGTGCCGCTGCTGCGGCCCGAGCGGCCCCTGGTGGGCACCGGTCTGGAAACCCAGGTGGCCCGTGACTCCGGCATGGTGCCCGTGACCCGGGTCGCCGGCACGGTGACCTTCGTGGACGCCACGGCGATCGTGATCCGCGACGAGGATGGTGTCGACCACGCCCACTACCTGCAGAAGTATCAGCGCTCCAACCAGGACACCTGCCTGAACCAGCGTCCGATCGTGAAGCAGGGCGATCGCGTGATCCCCGGCCAGGTGCTGGCTGACGGTTCGGCCTGCGAGGGCGGGGAGATCGCCCTTGGTCAGAACGTGCTGATCGCCTACATGCCCTGGGAGGGCTACAACTACGAGGACGCCATCCTGGTGAGTGAGCGTCTGGTGACGGACGATCTCTACACCTCGGTGCACATCGAGAAATACGAGATCGAAGCCCGTCAGACCAAGCTCGGCCCTGAGGAGATCACCCGTGAGATCCCCAACGTGGCCGAGGAGAGCCTGGGCAACCTCGATGAGATGGGCATCATCCGCATCGGTGCCTTCGTGGAGAGCGGCGACATCCTGGTGGGCAAGGTCACGCCCAAGGGCGAGTCCGACCAGCCCCCCGAGGAGAAGCTGCTGCGCGCGATCTTTGGCGAGAAGGCCCGCGACGTGCGCGACAACTCCCTGCGGGTGCCCGGCACCGAGCGCGGCCGGGTGGTGGATGTGCGCATCTACACCCGTGAACAGGGCGATGAGCTGCCGCCGGGCGCGAACATGGTGGTGAGGGTGTACGTGGCCAAGCGCCTGAAGATCCAGGTGGGCGACAAGATGGCCGGCCGCCACGGCAACAAGGGCATCATCAGCCGCATCCTTCCTCGGGAGGACATGCCCTACCTGCCGGATGGAACCCCCATCGACATCGTGCTCAACCCCTTGGGCGTGCCGAGCCGCATGAACGTCGGTCAGGTGTTCGAATGCCTGATGGGCTGGGCCAGTTCCCACCTCGGCTGCCGGGTGAAGGTGGTGCCCTTCGACGAGATGCACGGTGCCGAGAAGTCGAAGCAGACGGTGCAGACGTTCCTGGAGGAGGCGGCCAAGCAGCCCGGCAAGGACTGGGTCTATGACCCGGAGAATCCCGGCAAGATCCAGCTGATCGACGGCCGCAGCGGCGAGCCCTTCGACCAGCCCGTCACCGTGGGTTATGCCCACATTCTCAAGCTGGTGCACCTCGTGGACGACAAGATCCACGCCCGCTCCACTGGCCCCTACTCGCTGGTGACCCAGCAACCCCTGGGCGGCAAGGCCCAGCAGGGCGGCCAGCGCCTGGGCGAGATGGAAGTGTGGGCTCTCGAGGCCTACGGCGCCGCCTACACCCTGCAGGAGCTGCTCACCGTCAAGTCCGACGACATGCAGGGCCGCAACGAGGCGCTCAACGCCATCGTCAAGGGCAAGCCGATCCCGCGTCCCGGCACGCCGGAGTCGTTCAAGGTGCTGATGCGCGAGCTGCAGTCGCTCGGCCTCGACATTGCCGTCTACACCGATGAAGGCGAGGAAGTGGATCTGATGCAGGACGTGAACCCCCGTCGCAGCACCCCCAGCCGCCCCACCTACGAATCCCTCGGCGTCGCGGATTACGACGACGACTAGATCCCGGACGCACCGCTGGCCGGATCCTGATCCCGCCTCCGGTTGCCGAGTCTCCCCCGCTTATCCCCTCTCCGCGCGCCAGCCGCCATGTCCAACAGCAACCTCCGCACCGAGAATCACTTCGACTACGTGAAGATCACGCTCGCCTCGCCCGAGCGGATCATGCAGTGGGGCCAGCGCACGCTTCCCAACGGCCAGGTGGTGGGTGAGGTGACGAAGCCGGAGACGATCAACTACCGCACGCTCAAGCCGGAGATGGACGGCCTGTTCTGTGAGCGCATCTTCGGGCCGGCGAAGGACTGGGAATGCCACTGCGGCAAGTACAAGCGTGTGCGACACCGCGGCATCGTCTGCGAGCGCTGTGGTGTGGAGGTCACGGAGAGCCGGGTGCGGCGCCACCGCATGGGCTTCATCAAGCTGGCAGCGCCGGTGAGCCATGTGTGGTACCTCAAGGGCATCCCCAGCTATGTGGCGATTCTGCTCGACATGCCCCTTCGGGATGTGGAGCAGATTGTTTACTTCAACTGCTACGTGGTGCTGGATCCCGGTGATCATCAGTCGCTCACCTACAAGCAGCTGCTCACGGAAGATGAATGGCTGGAGATCGAAGATGAGATCTATGCCGAGGATTCCACCATCGAAAACGAGCCAGTGGTGGGCATCGGCGCCGAGGCGCTCAAGCAACTGCTGGAGGATCTCGACCTCAGTGAAACGGCCGAGCAACTGCGCGAGGAGATCGCCGCCAGCAAGGGCCAGAAGCGGGCCAAGCTGATCAAGCGCCTGCGTGTGATCGACAACTTCATCGCCACCAGCGCCCGTCCCGAATGGATGGTGCTGGACGTGATCCCGGTGATTCCTCCCGATCTGCGGCCGATGGTGCAGCTCGATGGCGGCCGCTTCGCCACCAGCGACCTCAACGATCTCTACCGCCGGGTGATCAACCGCAACAACCGCCTGGCGCGGCTGCAGGAGATCCTCGCTCCCGAGATCATCGTGCGCAACGAGAAGCGCATGCTGCAGGAGGCCGTCGATGCTCTGATCGACAACGGCCGCCGCGGCCGCACCGTGGTGGGTGCCAACAACCGGGCGCTCAAATCACTCAGCGACATCATCGAGGGCAAACAGGGCCGCTTCCGTCAGAACCTGCTCGGCAAGCGTGTCGACTACTCGGGCCGTTCCGTGATCGTGGTGGGGCCCAAGCTGAAGATGCACCAGTGCGGTCTGCCCAAGGAGATGGCGATCGAGCTGTTCCAGCCGTTCGTGATCCATCGCCTCATCCGTCAGAACATCGTCAACAACATCAAGGCGGCCAAGAAGCTGATCCAGCGCGCCGACGATGAGGTGATGCAGGTGCTCCAGGAGGTGATCGAAGGGCACCCGATCCTGCTCAACCGTGCTCCGACGCTGCACCGCCTCGGCATCCAGGCCTTCGAGCCCAAGCTGGTCGATGGCCGCGCCATCCAGCTGCACCCGTTGGTGTGCCCCGCCTTCAACGCCGACTTCGACGGTGACCAGATGGCCGTGCACGTTCCCCTGGCGATCGAGTCCCAGACCGAGGCCCGCATGCTGATGCTGGCCAGCAACAACATCCTCTCGCCCGCCACTGGCGAGCCGATCATCACCCCCTCCCAGGACATGGTGCTCGGTGCCTATTACCTCACGGCGGAACAGCCGGGCACGGCCAGACCCGCCTTTGGAGACCGAGCCCGCACCTTCGCCGGTCTCGAGGATGTGATCGCCGCCTTCGAGGAGAAGCACCTCACCCTGCACGACTGGATCTGGGTGCGCTTCAACGGCGAGGTGGAGTGTGACGACGAGGAGCACGAGCCCCAGAGCCGGGAAACCCTGAGCGACGGCACCCGTATCGAGCAGTGGCTGTACCGACGCGACCGGTTTGACGAGGACGGCGCCCTGATCAGCCGTTATCTGCTCACCACGGTGGGCCGCGTGGTGATCAACCACACCATCATCGACGCGGTGGCTGCCACCTGAAGTGCCCAGACCCCTCCAACCCCTGTCCCTTCCGCCCGCAGCCATGACCGCCACCCCCACCAATCCCGCCGGTTCCGCCCCCCTCTCCCGCCAGGCGCCCCCCTTCCGCAACCGGGTGATCGACAAGAAGGCTCTGCGCAACCTGGTCGCCTGGGCCTACAAGCATCACGGCACCGCCGCCACGGCCTCCATGGCCGATGAGCTCAAGAACCTGGGTTTCCACTACGCCACCCAGGCCGCCGTGTCGATCTCGGTGGACGACCTGCGCATCCCCGGCGACAAGGCCGCGCTGCTGGAGGAGGCTGAGGAGCAGATCACCGCCACCGAGGAGCGCTACCGGCTTGGTGAGATCACCGAAGTGGAGCGCCACACCAAGGTGATCGACACCTGGACCGAAACCAACGAGCGTCTCGTGATGGCGGTGCGCCGCAATTTCAACGAGAACGATCCTCTCAATTCGGTGTGGATGATGGCCAACTCCGGTGCCCGGGGGAACATGTCCCAGGTGCGTCAGCTGGTGGGCATGCGGGGCCTGATGGCCAATCCCCAGGGCGAGATCATCGACCTGCCGATCCGCACCAACTTCCGGGAGGGTCTCACGGTCACCGAATACGTGATCTCCTCCTATGGCGCCCGCAAGGGTCTGGTGGACACCGCCCTGCGCACCGCAGACTCCGGCTACCTCACCCGCCGCCTGGTGGACGTGGCCCAGGACGTGATCGTGCGCGAGGACGACTGCGGCACCACCCGCAGCATCCCGATCGACGCCGATGAACGCGGCCGCTTCGCCAGCAAGCTGGTCGGCCGTCTGGCCGCGGAGCCTGTGCTCGATGCCGATGGCGCCATCCTCGTGGACCGCAATGGCGAGATCGACGCCCCCCTGAGCCGCCGCATCGAGGCCGCCGGCGTGAAGACCGTCAAGGTGCGCTCCCCGCTCACCTGCGAGGCCTCCCGCTCGGTGTGCCGCAAGTGCTACGGCTGGGCCCTGGCCCACAACGAGCTGGTGGATCTGGGTGAGGCCGTGGGCATCGTCGCCGCCCAGTCGATCGGTGAGCCCGGCACCCAGCTCACCATGCGCACCTTCCACACCGGTGGCGTGTCCACGGCCGAAAGTGGCGTGGTGCGCTCCAACAAGACGGTGGCGGGCGTCGTCGAATTCGACAGCAAGGCTCGTCTGCGCCCGTTCCGGACCCCGCACGGCGTGGAAGCACAGATCGCCGAAACCGACTTCACCCTTCAGGTGAAGTTCGGCGGCAAGGTCAAGGCCCAGAGGCTCGACATCACGTCAGGTTCCATCCTGTTCGTCGCCGACGGCGAAGCTGTTCCTCCCGACACGATCCTGGCCCAGATCTCCTCCGGTTCTGCCGTGAAGAAGAGCGTGGAGAAGGCCACCAAGGACGTGATCTGCGACCTGGCCGGTCAGGTGCGCTACGAGACCGTGATCCAGCCCAAGGAGGTCACCGACCGCCAGGGCAACACCACCCACAAGGCCACCCGTCTGGGCCGGCTTTGGGTGTTCTCCGGGGATGTCTACAACCTGCCCCCCAACGCTGAGCCCGTGGTGAAGGGCAACAAGTCCGTGAAATCGGGCGAAGTGCTTGCTGAAAGACGCCAGGAAACCGAGTACGGCGGCGCCGTGCGCCTGCGCGAGGGTGCCGGCGACTCCCGGGAGGTGCAGATCGTCACCGCCAGCCTCACCCTCAAGGACCTCAAGCTGGTGGGCGAATCCAGCCACACCGGCGAGACCTGGCATCTGGAGGGCAAGGAGGGCACCCGCTACCGTCTCAACACCGTTCCCGGCAGCAAGATCGGCAGCGGTGAGGTCATCGCCGAGCTTGCCGACGACCGCTTCCGCACCCAGACCGGTGGTCTGGTGAAGTTCGCCCCGGGGCTCACCATCAAGCGGGCCCGCAGCGCCAAGCACGGCTACGAGGTGAGCAAGGGCGGCACCCTGCTCTGGATCCCGCAGGAAACCCACGAGATCAACAAGGACATCTCTCTGCTGATGATCGAGGACGGCCAGTGGATCGAGGCCGGCACCGAGGTGGTGAAGGACATCTTCAGCCAGACCGCCGGCATCGTCACGGTCACCCAGAAGAACGACATCCTGCGCGAGATCATCGTCCGCTCCGGCACCCTGCACCTCACCAGCGACAGCAAGACCATCGCCAGGTACGCCGAGGGCAAGCTGGTGATGCCGGGCGAGGAGATCGCCAAGGGTCTGAAGGCCGAGGTGATGGTGTTCGTCGAGGCGGTCGACACCAGCGATGGCGGAGCGTTGCTGCTGCGCCCGGTGGAGGAATACACCATTCCCGATCAGGCCCACCTGCCTGAACTCGCCACGGTGAAGCAGCCCGGCGGTCCCTCGATGGGGCTCAAGGCCACCCAGCGCCTGGCCTTCAAGGACGGCGAACTGATCAAGAGCGTGGAGGGAGTGGAACTGCTGCGTACCCAGTTGAGCCTGGAGACCTTCGACACCACCCCCCAGATGACGGTGGACGTGGAGGTGGTGCCCGACAAGCGCGCCAAGACGATCGAACGGCTGCAGCTCACGATCCTGGAATCCCTCCTGGTGCGCCGCGACACCCTTTCCGATGCAACCCACGGCTCCACCCACACCGAGCTGAAAGTCGCCGATGGCGACACGGTGAAGAAGGGCGATGTGGTGGCCACCACACTGATTCTCTGCAAGGAGGACGGCGTGGTGCAGGTGCCGGAGGTGGACGAGGCCGAGCCCGTGCGCCGTCTGATCGTGGAGCGGGAAGGCGACACCCGCCGGGTGTCCCTGGGTTCCGGCCAGCCTCTGGTGAGCGTTGATCAGCGTGTGGTGGAAGGGGATCTCCTCGCCGACGCTGTGCCAGCCCCCTGCTGCGGTCAGGTGGAGGCTATCGACGCTGACACGGTCACCATCCGTCTGGGACGCCCCTACATGGTGTCGCCCGACTCGGTGCTGCACGTGCGCGACGGCGAGCTGGTGCAGCGCGGTGACGGCCTGGCTCTGCTGGTGTTCGAGCGCCAGAAGACCGGCGACATCGTGCAGGGTTTGCCCCGCATCGAGGAGCTGCTGGAGGCCCGCCGTCCCCGCGACTCGGCCGTGCTCTGCCGCCGGGGCGGCACGGTGGAGATCAAGCAGGGCGAAGACGACGACTCCATCACCGTGACGGTGATCGAGGCCGATGACGCCATCGGCGACTATCCGATCCTGCTGGGCCGCACAGTGATGGTGAGCGACGGTCAGCAGGTGAGGGCCGGTGATCTGCTCACCGACGGTCCGATCAACCCCCACGAGCTGCTGGAGTGCTACTTCGAGGATCTGCGCAGCCGCAAGCCCACTCTCGAGGCGGCCCAGGAGGCGATCTCCAAGCTCCAGTTCCGCATGGTTCAGGAGGTGCAGAACGTTTACAAGAGCCAGGGCGTGTCGATCGACGACAAGCACATCGAGGTGATCGTGCGTCAGATGACCAGCAAGGTGCGGGTTGAGGACGCCGGTGACACCACCCTGCTGCCGGGCGAGCTGATCGAGCTGCGTCAGGTGGAGCAGGTGAACAGCGCCATGGCGATCACCGGCGGTGCCCCGGCCGAGTTCACGCCGGTGCTGCTGGGCATCACCAAGGCCTCGCTGAACACCGACAGCTTCATCTCGGCGGCCTCCTTCCAGGAGACCACCCGCGTGCTCACCGAAGCCGCCATCGAGGGCAAGAGCGACTGGCTTCGGGGTCTCAAGGAGAACGTGATCATCGGTCGCCTGATCCCGGCCGGCACCGGTTTCAGCGGCTTCGAGGAGGAACTGCGCGCCGAGGCCGGCCCGCACCCCGACATCCTCGAGGAGGACGGCATGGGCTACCGGCGCATGCAGAACCTGCGGCCCGACTACACCGTGGAGATGCCCACACCGGCAGCCTCCACCGCCGTGCTCGACGACCCCTCCGATGAGGATCTCGAGGCCACCCGCAGCCGCCATGGCATCGAGGCCACCACCAGCAACCTCGCCGCCTTCACCCGCCCCAGCGTGGAGGAAGGACTGGAGGAGGAGCTGGTCGCCGATCCCGCCGCCCTGGAGGGCCTGCAGGAGGAGGGTCTGCTCACCGATGATTGAGAGCGGCGGTCATCTCCCGTCGATCTGATGCGCCCATGAGCACCCCTGCCCTCACCGCCCTGGGGACCCCCATTCCCCAGCGGCGTCTTCCCCGCTTCGGCTTCCACACCCACACCGAGCGCCTCAATGGCCGTCTGGCCATGCTCGGGTTCATCGCCCTGGTGGCGGTGGAATGGAAGCTCGGCCACGGGCTGCTGGTGTGGTGACGACTTCTGAGCCGGTGGCCGCTGTGCTCAACCGCCCCCTGCTGGGGCTGGGCCGTCAGCAGCTCGAAGCCTGGGCGGAGCTGCAGGGCCAGCCCGCCTTCCGCGGCCGCCAACTCCACGACTGGCTCTACGCCAAGGGCGCCCGCAGCCTGGACCAGATCACGGTGCTGCCCAGGGTCTGGCGCCAGCAGCTGGCAGCCGGGCCTCCCCCCGGTGCCGCCGACTGGATCGGCCGCTCCCGGGAGGTCCACCGCAGCGTGGCTCGCGACGGCACCACCAAGCTGCTGCTGGCCACCGTCGAAGGCCACACGATCGAGACCGTGGGCATCCCGGCCGAGGGCCGGCTCACGGTGTGCGTCAGCAGCCAGGTGGGCTGCCCGATGGCCTGCCGCTTCTGCGCCACCGGCAAGGGCGGCCTGCAGCGCTCCCTGGCGGTGCACGAGATCGTCGACCAGGTGCTGAGCGTGCGCGAGGCCATGGACGCCCGTCCCAGCCATGTGGTGTTCATGGGCATGGGCGAGCCGCTGCTCAACAGCGAGGCCGTGCTGGCGGCGATCGACTGCCTCTGCACCGACCTGGGCATGGCCCAGCGCCAGATCACGGTGAGCACCGTCGGAGTGGCCCAGACGCTGCCGCGCCTGGCCGAACTGGCCCTGGAGCGGCTGGGGCGGGCCCAGTTCACCCTGGCGGTGAGCCTGCACGCCCCGGATCAGCGCCTGCGCCAAGAGCTGATCCCAACGGCCCATGCCTACCCCATCGAGGACCTGCTGGCCGACTGCCGCCGCTATGTGGCGATCACCGGGCGGCGAGTGAGCTTCGAGTACATCCTCCTGGGCGGCCTCAACGACCAGCCGCACCACGCCGAGGGCCTGGCGCGGCTGATCCGCGGCTTCCAGAGCCACGTGAACCTGATTCCCTACAACCCGATCGCCGAGGAGGACTTCAAGCGTCCCACCCCGGCGGCGGTGGAGGCCTTCCGCCACGCCCTTCAGGAGCGCCGCATCGCCGTAAGCGTGCGCGCCAGCCGAGGCCTGGACGCCGATGCCGCCTGCGGCCAGCTTCGGCGGCGCCTGGAAGCCAGCCTGGAGCCGGCCCCGGCTGGCCGGGCATGAACCGCCCCAACCGCCCCTTGCCGCGTCCGTCGCCCGCTGGGGTGCGCCCCAGGCCCCCGTTCCTGCGGGCTCTCGGGCGGGAGGAACCGCCGGCCATGATCCAGGTGGAGGGCCACAGCTGGGCGTTGGAGCGGGTGTTCAAGCACGACTCCTGGGCGGCCACGGCCCTCTACCGGATCGCTCACCAGACCACCACTGACGCCGCCGCCCCGTTCCGGCCCAGTGATCCCCGGCCGGCTCCGGCCTTGGTGTGCAAGTTCAACCGTCAGGCGACCGTGTTCGGTTTGCCGCTGGACTGGCTGGGGCCGTTGCTGGCCCGGCGGGAAGGCTGGTTTCTGGAGTCCCTGGCAGCCACCGGCCGGGTGCCAAGGCCCCATCGCCGCATCGAGGCGGGGGGGCTGCTGCTGTCCCATGCCGTGGCCCATGACTTCGTGGACGGCGAACCGCTGTCACGCCATTCCAGCCTCGATGACCGCTTCTTCCCGGCCCTGCGTGATCTGCTGGATCAGATGCATGCGCGCGGCCTGGCCTATGTGGACCTGCACAAGATGGAAAACGTGCTCGTGGGCCCCGACGGCCTGCCCTGGCTGATCGACTTCCAGGTGTCGTTCGCCCTGTCCCGGCGTCAGCCCTGGCGGGCGCTGGCCCGGCCGCTGTTCGAACTGCTGCGCAGCGGCGATACCTACCACCTGATGAAGCACTGGATCCGCCTGCGGCCTCAGCAGTGCGGCCTGGGCCCGGAGGATCTCGACCGCTACCGCCCCCGCTGGATCCGCTGGCACCGGCGCATCGGCGTGCCTCTGCGCCGCCTGCGCCGCCAGCTGCTGGTGTGGCTGGGGGTCCGGGACCCCAGCGGCCATGCCCACAGCGAGGAGTTCGCCGAGGACGCCATCCGCCGGCGTCATCGGAGCTGATCGCCACACGTTCTCGATCACGTTCATGGCCTTGAGGTAGGCCGGGGTCCCCTCGCTCCTCTCGCCTTCGTCGCCGCCGTCCTCGTCGTCGCCGTCCTCGTCGGGGATGGCGCGGCGGGCCTTGTCGGCGGTCACGGCGTTGGCCAGCAGCATGAGGGCGCCGGGGCGATCGCGGTTCTGCAGGGCCTCGGAATAGCGGCGGCTGTCGGACGGGCGCACCGATTCCTGGCAGGAGTTGGAGAGCTCGCGGCTCTCGGTCATCACCCGGGACGCGATCGCCTGGGTGTCGCGCTTGCCGAAGATCGTCATGTAGAGCAGGGTCACCATCGACGCGTCGTGCACCTGAATGCCGTCGTTGCGCAGGATCTGAGGCCAGTTGCGCAGGGCCTTCGCCCCTCCAGACTGCCCTTCTGTAGCCCGCCCTGCTCAAATTAGCGCTCGAATTCCTCCACATCCTGCGGGCAGCACTCCAGCCGCCTCAGGCCCTCGGGTAGGACCTTCTGGCCTGCAAATTGCGCGTGGGTTTGACCACCACCGGCAGCATCATGCTGCCGCGCACGTCGGCCAGCATCGCCGTCACTTGGGTGAAGGTGTGGTCGCGCACCTTCTCCATGTCGCCGCCGCATCGACACCGACGAGGCCTGATCGAGGCACTGGTCCATCGGCAGGGTGAGCGGGTGGGCAGGATGCCGGTGTTTTCGGCGTGATACGTGTAACCGAAGCCGACGAAGATCGAGGAGATGTTCTTGGCGGCCTTGATGTACTGGGCCTCCACGTTGTGCACTCCCGGCCCAGCTGGCGGCGCAGGTCGCAGGCCTCCTGCAGATCCTGTTCGATGTGGTTGCTGTTGGCGCTGAGCAGCACCAGATCGCACCGCTCGATCAGGGAGGCCAGGCTGTGGGCCTGGGGCCGGCCGTTTACCCGACGTCAGGCCATACCCTCCGTCGTTGCCCCGTGGGCTGGGTCCATGCCGGAGCGGTCCCTGGCGGAGAAGGCGCCTGGCAGGGACCGCCCCGGCCGTGGATCCCGCAGCAGCCGGTCGCCGCTGCCGTGCATGGTGCTGGTGTAGGCCATCGAGGCCGGGTCGAGGCCGATGCTGGAGAAGCCCACCCGGCCCTGCTCCAGCTCCAGGATCTGCTGCTTCACCGTGTCCTGATCCAGGGAGGCGGCGAAGACGCTGCTCGGCTTGGGGTCTGCTGGATCGGGTTCTCTGATGCGGCCGGCCGGGATACCGCCTTCATAGTGCGGCCAGGGGTGGCGGGGTCTGTGCAGACGATCGACTGGTTGATCCTGATCGGCTATCTGGTGGCCAGCCTGCTGCTGGGCCTGTGGCTGGCCCGCCGCAACCGCAGCGAGGACGACTACTTCATGGCCGGGCACCAGCTCAGCGGCTGGCTGGCCGGCGCCTCAATGGCCGCCACCACCTTCTCAGTGGACACGCCGCTGGATGTGGCCGGGCTGGTGGGGGTTCGGGGCCTGGCCGGCAACTGGGAGTGATGGAGCTTCGGTGTGGCCCACGTGGCCATGGCGGTGGTGTTCGCACCCCTGTGGCGGCGCAGCGGCGTGCTCACCGACGCGGCCTTCACCGAGCTGCGTTACGGGGGGGCCACGGCGGCCTGGCTGCGGGGGATCAAGGCCTTCCTGTTCGCCCTGCCGATCAACTGCATCGGCATCGGCTACGCCTTCCTGGCCATGGCCAAGGTGAGCGAGGCGCTGGGGCTGGCTCCCACCCCCCAGGCGTGGCTCACGCTGCTGGCGATCGTGGGACTGCTGGTGCTGATCTACACCGCCGCCGGTGGCCTCTGGGCCGTGGTGGTGACGGACATGCTGCAGTTGGTGATGGCCCTGGCCGGCGCCGTGGCGGTGGCGGTGTTCGCCGTGCAGGCCGCTGGCGGCATGCACGCCATGCTGGCGAGTGTGCGGGAGCTCAACCGGCCGGAGCTGCTCTCGCTGGTGCCCAGGGAGCTGCAGGGCGGCCAACTGCGCTGGCTGGATGGCGCCGGCATCCGGTGGCCACCTTCAGCGCCTACATCGCCCTGCAGTGGTGGAGCTTCCGCCGCAGCGACGGCGGCGGTGAGTTCATCCAGCGGCTGCTGGCCACCCGTGACGAGCGCCAGGCACGCATCGCCAGCTGGGTGTTCCTGGGCGTGAACGACCTGCTGCGCAGCTGGCCCTGGATCCTGGTGGCGCTGGCGGCGGTGGTGCTGCTGCCTGAGTCCACCGACTGGGAGCAAGAGCTACCCGCTGCTGGCGGTGAAGCTGCTCCCGCCGGTGGCCCTGGGGCTGGTGGTGGCGTCGCTGGTGGCGGCCTTCATGAGCACCGTGAGCACGGCGGTGAACTGGGGTGCCAGCTACCTCACCCATGACCTCTACCAGCGCTTCATGCGTCCGGCGGCCGGCCAGCGGGAGCTGCTGCGGTGGGCCAGCTGGCCTCGGTGCTGCTCGTGGCCCTTGGGGTGCTCACGGCGCTGCTGAGCAACAGCATCGGCACTGTGTCCCGGCTGGTGATCGCGATCGGCACCGGCCCCGGTGTGGTGCTGGTGCTGCGCTGGTTCTGGTGGCGGATCAACGCGGCCGCCGAGCTGGCGGCGATGCTGGGGGGCTTCCTGGTGGGCTTCTCCACCTCGGTGGTGCCGCTGCTGCGCATTGACGACGACGGCCTGCGCCTGCTGGTGACCACCGCGATCACGGCCGTGCTCTGGATCCTGGTGATGCTGGCCACACCGCCGGAGAGCGCCGCGGTGCTGGAGGGCTTCGTGCACCAGGTGCGGCCGGCCGGTCCGGGCTGGGCGGGCTGGCGTCGCCGCACCGGCGTGGAACCCCAGGAAACGCTGCTCGATCTGCTCAGCCAGCTGCTCTGCAGCTGCGCGGTGCTGTTCGGGGCGCTGCTGGGGATCGGTGGCTTCCTGCTCAAGCTGCCCCTGTGGGGCTGGGGCGGACTGGTGGTGGCGGCGCTGGGGATCGTGGCGTTGCGCCAGCGGGGCTGGCTTCAGGGGGGGCCTGCGCCAGGCGCTGGGCCAGACACCGCAGGGGTGATGATGGGCGCGGTGACCGGCACCGCTCCTGCCTGTGCAATTTCTCCGCTCCACCCTGCTGCCGGCGGCGATCGTGCTGCTCTTCGCCCTCGCCCTGGTGGCCGTGAGCGCCCGGATCTGGCTGCCTGGTGACATGGCCGCTCCCGCTCCCCTGGGTTGAGCGCGGTTGTGACCAGCGGCCCCTATCCCGAGCAGAGCCCCCAGGAGCTCTACCTCGATCCAGAGGTGCTGGCACAGGAGCTGGCCCAGGAGCTGCTCGGCGACCCCCTCGACGAGCTCGACAGCAGCGATCCCGCGCCGGCGGTAGTGGCTGCCGAGTGCGACCGGGGCCTGGAGCTGCTGCGGACCGTGGACGCCCGCGTCGGCCACGAGGCACTGATGCAGGGACTGCGCATCTTCTGCGAGCACCGCGACCCACGGGCGGTGCCTTTGCTGCTGCCGCTGCTGGCGGCCACCTGCCCGATCCTGCGCATGAGTGCGGTGTATGCCCTCGGCCGCAACCCCAGCCCCATGGCGGTGGAGCCGCTGCTGGCGCTTCTGGCCGGCGACGACAACGGCTATGTGCGCAAGGCGGTGGCCTGGAGCCTGGGCAACTACCCCGACGCGCCGGTGCTCAACCCGCTGATCCGTGCCCTGCAGGTGGACATCGCCGCCGTGCGCCTCTGGGCCGCCAGTTCCCTGGCTGATGCCGGCGGCACGGGGCCGGCCAAGGCCGATCCCGCTGCCGCCCAGCTGCTGCTCTGTCTGCGCATCGACAGCGAGCCGGCGGTGCGCAGCAACAGCGCCTGGGGTCTGGGGCGGCTGTACCCCGATCTGGTGGAACCGCGCCAGCAGGAGGTGGTGGAGTCCCTGCTGCACACCATGCTTCACGACGGCGAATCGGGCGTGCGCGACGAGGCCCGCCTCGCCCTTGAGCAGCTGGAGCGGCCGGAGGTGCTGGAACGGCTGCAGACCCTGGTGGACGAAGGGCTGTTGAGTTGAGCCAGCCGGTTGAGTTGAGCCAGCCTGGCGAGCTGATCCAGCCTTTTCAGTTGGACCAGTCTGTTGCGTTGAGCCCAGCCGCCGCGGAACGCGGCTAGCATCCGCCCACTCCCTCTGGCCTGGGATGGCACAGCAGACCATCCGGTTCCGCATCCGGCCCGACGGCCGCGTCGAGGAGCTGGTGGAAGGCGTGGCGGGTGCGGCCTGCGAGCAGCTCACCGAGCGGCTCGAAGCGCGCCTTGGCGCCGTGCAGCAGCGTCAGCCCACTGCCGAGGCCTTCCAGGCAGCCAGCGCCCAGCAGCGCCAGGTGCAGCCGGCATCCCAGTCCACCCAGCTTTCCTGACTCTCTGCGCCATGTCCCACTTCAGCACCGTGAAGACCGAGCTGCGCGACCTCGACGCCCTGCGCGCCGCCCTTGGGGACATGGGCCATGCGCCCCGCGAGGGCAGCATTAGCGTGCGCGGCTACCGCGGCCAGACCGAGACCGCCGAGCTGGCCATCGCCCAGCCGGACGGCACCGACATCGGCTTCCGGCTCAATGCCGACACGGGCTGCTACGAGCTGGTGGCCGATCTGCAGCTGTGGAAGCAGTCTGTGCCTGTGGAGCGTTTCCTCGCCCAGCTCAACCAGCGCTATGCCCTGCGCAGCATCCTGGCGGCCACTGCCGAGGAGGGCTTCCAGGTGAGCGAGCAGACCAACAGCGCCGACGGCAGCATCGAGCTGGTGGTGACCCGCTGGGCCTGAGCCCCGAGGAGAGGATTTAACGACCGATCGGCGCGTGGAGACGTCCATGGTGAGCTCCGTGGATCCCGGCCTGGCCTTCGCCGCGTCTCCCGCCGTGGACGAGGCCCCCAGCGGGCTGGAGCCGCTGCTCGGGGGTGAACTGCGGCAGAAGGCCGTCTGGGTGGACGAGGCGGTGTGCATCGGCTGCCGCTACTGCGCCCATGTGGCCTGCAACACCTTCGTGGTCGAGTCCGACTGGGGTCGCTCCCGCGCCATCCGCCAGGACGGAGACAGCACCGAGCGGATTCAGGAGGCGATCGACACCTGCCCGGTGGACTGCATCCACTGGGTGGCCTATGAGGAGTTGCCGGCCCTAGTCGAGCAGCTCGCCCAGCAGGACATCCGGCCCCTCGGGCTGCCCACTCCCGCCCGACTGAAGCGCACGCTGCCCCGCCGCCAGTCCTCCTGACGCCGATGACCGGCCCGCCTCCCGCGCCGATCCCCACCCGGCGCTTCGGGCGCACGGAGCTGGCCATGCCGGTGCTGTCGCTGGGGGGAATGCGCTTTCAGCAGAGCTGGAGCGACCTGCCCCCCGAGGGGATCACGGGAGAGAGCCAGGCGAACCTGCGGGCGGTGCTGGAGAAGGCGGTGCGCCATGGCCTGCGCCACATCGAGACGGCGCGGCACTACGGCACCAGCGAGCGCCAGCTGGGCTGGCTGCTGGCGCAGGTGCCCGATCCGCGGCGCATCCTGCAGACCAAGGTGCCGCCACACCCCGAGCCGGCGGCCTTCGAGGCGGAGCTGGCCACAAGCTTCGAGCGGCTGGGCGTGGAGCGGGTGGACCTGCTGGCGGTCCATGGCGTGAACCTGCCCGAACA
Source organism: Prochlorococcaceae cyanobacterium (assembly GCA_049664045.1). Lineage (GTDB taxonomy): Bacteria > Cyanobacteriota > Cyanobacteriia > PCC-6307 > Cyanobiaceae > NIES-981. Next base: position 770 of record JBATEO010000118.1, on the reverse strand, counting down.
CCTGGAGCACACCCTGCGGCCCGGCGGCTGCCTGGAGGTGGCACGGCGGTGGCAGGCCGAGGGGCGGGTGGGTTCGATCGGCTTCTCCACCCACGCCCCCCTGGAGCTGATCGGCGAGGCGATCGCCAGCGACGCCTTCGACTACGTGAACCTGCACTGGTATTTCATCCGCCAGGCCAACTGGCCCGCCGTCGAACTGGCCAGGGCTCATGACATGGGCGTGTTCGTGATCAGCCCCACCGACAAGGGCGGCCACCTGCACAGCCCATCGGCGCGGATCAGCGAGCTGTGCGCGCCTCTGCACCCGATCGTGTTCAACGACCTCTTCTGCCTCAGCGCACCCGGCATCCACACGATCAGCGTGGGCGCCGCCCGGCCCGAGGATCTCGACCGCCACCTCGAGGCGGTGGCGCTGCTGGAGCAGGCCGATGCCCTGCTGCCGCCGGTGCTGGAACGGCTTGAGGCGGCCCGCCGCCGGGCCCTGGGCGACGCCTGGCTGGCCAGCTGGGAGCGGGGCCTGCCGGCTTGGCAGGACACCCCGGGCCAGATCAACCTGCCGGTGCTGCTCTGGCTCCACAACCTGCTGGAGGCCTGGGATCTGCAGAGCTTCGCCCGCGCCCGCTACGGCCTGCTGGGTAACGGTGGCCACTGGTTCCCTGGCGCCAACGCCGATGCCCTCGACGGGGCGGTGAGCGAGGCGGAGCTGCGCGCCGTGCTGGCGGCCAGCCCCTGGGCCGCGAGCATCCCGGCGATCCTGCGGGGGCTCAGGG
>JBATEO010000117.1:0-20432 GCA_049664045.1 Prochlorococcaceae cyanobacterium | reverse complement strand
GTGGTGGTCACCGGCGGCGAGCCGCTGCACCACGACCTCAGCCATCTGTGCCACGCCCTTGAGGCCGCCGGGCTGCCGCTGCACCTGGAGACCAGCGGCGTCGACCCCCTCAGCGGCCGTTTCGACTGGATCACCCTCTCGCCCAAGCGCCACCGGCCGCCGCGGCCCGAGCTGCTGGCCGCCTGCCACGAACTCAAGGTGGTGGTGCACGAGCCGGCCGACCTGGCCTTCGCCGAGACCATGGCCGCCAGCTGCGCCGCCGCCGGCGCGGGTCAGGGCCAGCGGCCGGCGCTGCTGCTGCAGCCGGGCTGGGACAGCGACGCGGGCCGCCGGCTGGCGATCGACTACGTGAAAGCGCATTCCGCCTGGCGCCTGAGCCTGCAGAGCCACAAGCGGCTGGGGCTGCGCTGAGGGCCATGACAGCCGCCGCCACACCCACCACCGCCGTCGCCCTGCTCTCGGGCGGGCTGGATTCGGCCACCGCCGCCGCCCTGGCCATCGAGCAGGGGATGCGGGTGATCGGCCTCTCCTTCGACTACGGCCAGCGCCACCGGCGCGAACTGCAGGCCGCGGCGGCGGTGGCCGAGGTGCTGGGACTGGCCGAACACCACACCATCGCCGTGAATCTGGCCGCCTGGGGCGGCTCCTCACTCACCGACGCCGCGCTGCCCGTGCCCAGCGCCGGGGTGCAGGAGGGGGTGATCCCCAGCACCTACGTGCCCGGCCGCAACACCGTGTTCATCGCCCTGGGGCTGAGCCTGGCCGAGGCCCGCGGCGCCCAGCGGCTGGTGCTGGGGGTGAACGCCGTGGACTACTCCGGCTACCCCGACTGCCGCCCCGACTACCTCGACGCCTTCCAGCGGCTCGCCGATCTGGCCAGCAGGGCCGGCCGCGAGGGCCGGGGCGCCCGGCTCTGGGCCCCGCTGGTGCAGTGGAGCAAGACGCGCATCGTGACCGAGGCGCTGCGCCTGGGGGTGCCGATCGCCCAGACCTGGAGCTGCTACAGCGGCGGCGAGCGGCCCTGCGGTGTGTGCGACAGCTGCCGCATCCGCGACGCCGCCCTGATCGAAGCCGGGCGGCCGGATCTGGCCAGCGGCGCGATCACCCCGCCGACAGCACCGCCGGCGCCATGAGCGCACCGCTGCGGCGGCCCCTGCCCTGGTGCGAGCCGGAGTCGCTGCTGCGTCGGCTGCTGCCCAACCTGGAGCGGCCGGGGCTGGTGTGGCTGGACGGGGACGGCTCGGCGCTGGGAGAGCGCAGCCTGCTGGCCCTCGAGCCGCTGGCGGAGCGGGTGTGCCGCGGCCTGCCCGGGGAAGCCGGCGCGGAGGATCCCTTCACCGCCCTGGCCGAGCTGGAGGCCAGCGGCCGGCCCTGGCTGGGCTGGCTGGCCTACGAGGCCGGCGCCTGGCTGGAGCCCGCCCCGCACTGGCAGCACCCGGAGATGGCCGTGCTCTGGGCGATCCAGGCCGATCCCCTGCTGGTGATCGACCACCGGCAGCGGCAGCTGTGGCTGGAGGGCCATGACGCCCGGCGGCTGAAAGCCCTGGCCAGGCGGCTGGAGCGGGCAGCCAGCGATGCCGCCTCAGATGCCGGTGCCGCCGCCACCCCAGCTCCTGCAGCCGTCTCCCCGACCCGGCTGCCCCTGGAGGACTGGTGCTGGCACACCGACCGCGCCGCCTTTGCCACCGGCGTGGCAGCCCTGCGCGAGCGGATCGCCAGCGGTGATCTGTTCCAGGCCAACCTCACCGCCTGCTGCGAGCAGGAGCTGGCCGAGCCAGCCGACGCCGCGGCCCTGCTGGCGCTCTACAGCCGGCTGCGGCGCCACTGCCCGGCCCCCTTCGCCGGGCTGGCCATCGGCGGCGCGGCGGCGCCGGGGGAGGCGGTGCTGTCGGCCTCGCCGGAGCGCTTCCTGCAGCTCAACGCCCAGGGCGAGGTGGAAACCCGGCCGATCAAGGGCACCCGCCCCCGTCACGCCGATGCCACGGCCGACGCCGATGCGGCCGCCGAGCTGGTGACCAGCGTCAAGGACCGGGCCGAGAACGTGATGATCGTCGACCTGCTGCGCAACGACCTGGGCCGGGTGTGCCGGCCCGGCTCGGTGCAGGTGCCCCAGCTGGTGGGGCTGGAGAGCTACCGCCAGGTGCATCACCTCACCTCGGTGGTGCGGGGCCAGCTGCGGGCAGGCCTGGGGGCTGCTGACCTGCTGCGGGCCTGCTGGCCCGGGGGCTCGATCACCGGCGCCCCCAAGATCCGCGCCTGCCAGCGCCTGGGCGAGCTGGAGCCGGTGCCCCGCGGCCCCTACTGCGGCTCCCTGTTCCGGCTGGATGGCGCCGGCGGCTTCGACAGCAGCATCCTGATCCGCTCGCTGTTCGTGCATGGCCGGCGCCTGCGCGCCCACGCCGGCTGCGGCATCGTGGCCGATTCCGATCCCCAGGCCGAAGCGGAGGAGCTGGACTGGAAGCTCCAGCCCCTGCTGGCAGCCCTGGCCGGCAACGCACCGTGACACAGCCAGACCCGGACCCAGCCGCCGCCGTGGCACCGCCCATGGAGATCGCCTGGATCGACGAGCCGGCCCCCGCCGGCCAATGGGGCCCGGCGGCGGAGCTGGGCCTGCCGCTGAACGACCGTGGCCTGCTGCTGGCCGAGGGCATCTTCGAGACCGTACTGGTGCTGGATGGCCGCCCCCGGCTGCTCAACCGGCACCTGGCCCGCTGGCAGACCGGCGCCGCCCTGCTGGGCATGGACCCGCCGCCGCCGCCGGCCCGGGTGGAGACCCTGATCGAGGAGGCCATCGTCCGCAGCGGCATCGCCGACAACAGCGGCATCGGCAACGGCGCCCTGCGTCTGAACTGGAGCCGCGGCAGCCCGGGTGCCGCCGGTGCCCGCGGCCTGGCTATCCCCCCCGGCTGCCGACACCGTTTCTGGCTGCAGCTCAGCCCCGCCGTCCCCTGCTTCGAGCCGGTGCGGGTGATCGTGAGCCCCACGGAAATCCGCAGCGCCACCAGCCTGCTCAGCCGCGTCAAGACCTTCGCCTACGGCAGCGCCATCCAGGCCCGCCGCCAGGCGGCGGCGGCCGGCGCCGGCGACGCCCTGCTGCGCAGTTCCGACGGCGGGCTGTGCTGCGCCACCAGCGCCAACCTGCTGGTGCTCCGCGGCGGCGGCTGGTGCACACCGCCGCTGAGCAGCGGCTGCCTGCCAGGCGTGATGCGCGCCCGGGCCCTGGAGCTGGGGCTGGCCCAGGAGGGAGTGATTGAGCTGGCGGATCTGGCGGCCAGCAGTGGCGCACTGCTGCTCAACAGCCTTGGCTGCCGGCCGATCAGCCACCTGGAGGGGACGGCCCTGCGCTGGCAGCTGGACGATCAGCCAACCACCCACGGCCAGGGCACCATGACCCGGGAGGCGGAACGGCTGTGGCGACGGCTGCTCGCCAGCTGAACGCTTTCCCGCGCCTCAGACGCTCAGGAAGCGGTCCACCACGTCCTTGCTGAGTTCGCTGGTGGGGCCGCTGGACACCACCCCGCCCTTCTGCATGGCGTAGTACCAGTCGGCCTGGCGCACGAAGTGCAGGTGCTGCTCCACCAGCAGCACGGAGATGCCGGTGGTTTCGATGATGCGGCGCACAGCCCGCTCAATGTCGAGCACCACCGAGGGCTGGATGCCCTCGGTGGGTTCATCGAGCAGCAGCAGCTTGGGCTTGCCCAGCAGGGCCCGGGCGATCGCCAGCTGCTGCTGCTGACCGCCGGAGAGGTCGCCGCCACGGCGGCCCAGGAACTTTTCCAGCACCGGAAACAGCTCGAACACCAGCGGATCGATGCGGCGGTTTCTGGCCAGGCCGCCGGGCAGGGCCTCCATCCCCAGCATCAGGTTCTCGCGCACCGTGAGCTGGGGGATGATCTCCCGGCCCTGGGGCACGTAGCCGATGCCGCCGCGGGCCCGGGCGTGGGGGGGCAGAGCCGACACCTCCCGGTCCAGCAGCTCCACCACGCCGCTGCGCTGGCGCAGCAGGCCGATCACGGTCTTGAGCAAGGTGGTCTTGCCCACTCCGTTGCGGCCGATCAGACACACCATCTGGCCCGGCTGCACGCTCAGATCCACGTCGCGGAGGATGTGGCTCTCGCCGTAATACACATTCAGCCCCTGGATCTGGAGCGTGGCCGGCATCGGCGCCCCCATGGGATCTCTCCTCTGGTCGTTGGTCGACACGCTGATCGGAACGCTCATCGGAATTCCCCCTCGCTCTCGCTGCCGAGATACACCTCGATCACCCGCGGATCCACCTGCACCTGATCCATGGAGCCTTCGCAGAGCACATGGCCCTCGTGCAGCACCGTGACCGGCGCCTGCAGATCGCGGATGAACTCCATGTCGTGCTCGATCACCAGCACCGTGTGCTCCCCGGCCAGCTGCTTGAGCAGGTCGGCGGTGCGCTCGGTCTCCTCGTCGGTGAGGCCGGCCACCGGCTCATCCACCAGCAGCAGCTGAGGATCCTGGGCCACCAGCATGGCGATCTCCAGCCACTGCTTCTGACCGTGGGACAGGCCGCCGGCTGGGAGATTGGCATGGGGTTCGAGACCCACCACTCCGAGCAGGTGCTGCACCCGGTCGCGGGCCGTGGCATCGAGGCGGCCGAACAGGAGGTCGAAGGGGGAGGAACGCCGGCTCACGGCCAGCTCCAGATTGCGGCGCGGGGTGAGGTTCTGATACACGCGCGGGGTCTGGAACTTGCGGCCGATGCCCAGCCGGACGATGCGGTGCTCGGCCGTGCCCACCAGAGATCGGCCCTGGAACAGCACATCGCCTTTGGTGGGCCGCAGCTTGCCGGTGATCACATCGAGGAAGGTGGTCTTGCCGGCGCCGTTGGGGCCGATCACGGCCCGCAGCTCACCCACGGCCAGGCTGAGGTTGAGGTCGTTGAGCGCCCAGAAGCCATCGAAGCTCACGCTCACCCCCCGCAGCTCCAGCAGGGGTGCCTCCGGGGAACCGGCCGCCGGAACCGTTGCCTGCGGGCTCATCGCGCGCCTCCTTCGAGTTCAGCCTTCTCGGCCTGCACGGCCGGATCGAGATCGAGCTCCGGGTAGGTGGCCGCGAGCGGCGGCCAGCCCACCATCGCCTGGATGCGGCCGGGGCCGCCGCTGCGCCACCAGCCCACAAGACCATCGGGAAGGGCGGTGACCACCAGCAGGAAGAGGCCGCCCTGGATGAACAGCCAGGTTTCCGGCAGGGCCTCGCTCACCAGGCTCTTGGCGTAGTTGATCAGCACCGCACCCAGCACGGCGCCGATCAGCGTGCCGCGGCCGCCCACCGCCACCCAGATCACCATCTCGATCGAGAACGGCACCGCCATGAACTGGGGGGAGACGATGCCCGACTGCACCGTGTAGAGCGCACCGCTCACTCCGGCCAGGGCACCGGCGACGGCGAACACCAGGGTCTTGTAGGCGGTGGGGTTGTAACCCGTGAAGCGCATGCGCGGCTCATCGTCACGGATGGCGATCAGGGCATCGCCGAAGCGGCCGCTGGTGAGCCAGCGGCAGAGAAGAAAGGCGCCCACCGCCAGCACCACGGTCAGCAAGAACAGGTTGCGCTGCATCGCATCACTGCCCACCAGCTCGCCGAAGATCCGGGCGGTGTCGGTCTTGAGGCCGTTGGTGCCGTTGATCAGCTTCTGCTGGCCGTTGAAGAAGTTGAAGAACACCAGCAGGGCCGCCTGCGTGAGGATCGAGAAGTAGACCCCTTTGATGCGGTTCCGGAACACCAGATAGCCGAGCACGCCGGCCACCAGGGCCGGAATCACCCACAGGGCGAAGAAGGTGAACAGCGGCGAACCGAAGGGCCGCCAGAAGGCCGGCAGACTCTCCACCCCGTAGAGGGAGAAGAACTCGGGCAGCTGGCCAGGCTCCAGTGAGTTGAGGGAGAGGTACATGCCCAGGGCATAGCCGCCCAGGGAGAAGAAGATGCCCTGACCGAGGCTGAGCATGCCGGTGAAGCCCCAGATCAGATCCACCCCGAGGGCGACGATGCCCAGCGAGAGGAAACGACCCAGCAGATTCAACCGGAAGGGAGGCAGCACGGCCGGCAGCAGCAGCGCCAGCAGCACGATCACCACCCAGGGCAGGGCACGCCGCAGGGTGCGGCTGCAGAACAGATCGGCCATCGCTCAGGCCTCCACCATGCGGCCCTTCTGCGGGAACAGACCTGCCGGCCTGAACTGCAGAAACACCACGATCAGGGCGAACACCAGCACCTTGGCCATCGAGGTGGTGGCGAAGAAGGTCACCAGCTCATTCAGCCCGCCGGGCATGGCGGGCCACACGAGCAGCAGCGATCCGGAGCCGATCACATAGCTGAGGATGCCGATCCCCAGTGCCGCCACCACGGTGCCGAGCAGCTTGCCCACGCCGCCAAGCACCACAACCATGAAGCAGTCCACGATGTAGTTGCCGCCCAGGTTGGGACCCACCGAGCCGAGCAGCGTCACGGCCACCCCGGCCACTCCAGCCAGGCCGGATCCCACCAGGAAGGTGAGCGCATCCACCGTTTCGGTGGGAATGCCCAGGCAGCTGCTCATCGGCCGGTTCTGGGTCACGGCGCGGATGCGGATGCCCCAGGCGCTCTTCTGAAGGAACCAGTTCACCGCCACCAGGGCCAGGGCCGTGAGGGCAATGATGAACAGACGGCCTGTGGGCATGTTCACCCCGGCCAGATCGATCGAGCCGCGCAGCCACTGGGGGGCAGTCACGTCGATGTTGCGGGCGCTGAACCAGGGCTGATCCAGGGCGCGCACGTTGCCGAGGCCCGAGGCCAGCGCGACGCCCACGGCCGCCGCAACAATCCAGCGACCCACGGACAGCAGCGGGGCCCAGCGCCGATGCCACCAGGCCTGGGGCGTGAAGCGCGGTGCCAGCAGGGCCAGTATCACGGCGGCGACCAGACCGAGGGCGAAGGCCGTGGACACCGAGCGCACGAACTGCTGCAGGATCAGGCTCACCCCCCAGGTGGCCAGCAGGGTTTCGAGCGGCCGCCCGTAGAGACGGCGGATCACGATCTTCTCGAGCAGCAGGCCGGCCAGACCGCTCACGAGGAAGGCCGCCGGAATGGCGAGCAGGATGTAGGCAGGGAAGAGTCCCTGCAGGGGACCGGTCTTGAACAGGTTCTGCACCACATAGGTGGTGTAGGCGCCGAGCATCATCAACTCACCGTGGGCCATGTTGATGACGCCCATCAGCCCGAACACCACGGCCAGGCCGAGGGCGGCGAGCATCAGCACCGAACCGATCGCCAGACCGTTGAAGAGCGTGTCGAGAAGTGCAGTCATGGTGTCCCCGCGGGGACAAGGCGGTGGAAATGAACAGAAACGGGGGGAGATGACTCCCCCCGGGATGGGGCGATTCGTGCCGTCAGATCAGCCGATCAGAGCTTGGCCGATCAGAGCTTGAATTTGCCGGCGTCGGGACGGTCCTGGGTCCAATCGCAGGTGTAGCCCTTGGTTTCGGGCACGAACTGATTCCAGGCCAGCGGTTTGACGATCCCGCTGTTCTCGATGATCTTGAACATGCCGTCCTTCTGCACCTCACCGATCATCACCAGTTCGGTGGTGTGGTGATTGGGCTGCACTTCGATCGGACCCTGGGGAGCGTCGAAGGTCACGCCGATCAGAGCTGCGCGAACCTTGTTGTCATCCACACTGTTGGCCTTCTGGGCGCCCTTGGCCCAGAGGTGGACCATGTTGTACGCCGATTCAGCCGGGTCATTGGTGACCCGGTTGTCGCCGTACTTGGCCTTGAAGGATTCCGTGAACGTCTTGGAGGCCGGTGTGTCGAGGCTCTGGAAGAAGTTCCAGGCAGCGTAGGTGCCCTCGAGATACTCGGGGCCGATGGCGGCCACCTCCTCCTCGGCGATCGAGAAGCTCATGATCGCGTAGCCGTTGGCCGGGGTGATGCCGGCCGCCTTCAGCTGCTTGAAGAAGGCGACGTTGCTGTCGCCGTTGAGGGTGTTGACGATCACCCCCCCATTGGGAAGGGCCTGTTTGATCTTGGAGATGATCGGAGCGACCTCGGTGTTGCCGAGGGGCAGATAGTCCTCACCCACAAGCTTGCCGCCCTCGACCTTCAGCTGCTCCTTGATGATCGTGTTGGCCGTGCGCGGATAGACGTAGTCCGAGCCCACCAGGAAGAAATCCTTGCCCTTGTTCTTCAGCAGCCAGGACACAGCGGGCTCAGCCTGCTGATTGGGGGTGGCACCCGTGTAGAAGATGTTCTTGGAGCATTCCTGACCCTCGTACTGGATGGGATAGAACAGGAAATGATCCTTGGACTCGAACACCGGCAGCATCGCCTTGCGGCTGGCCGATGTCCAGCCACCGAACACCACGGCCACCTGATCCTGATCGATCAGCTTCTTGGCCTTCTCAGCGAAGGTAGGCCAGTCGGAGGCACCGTCCTCCTCGATCGGCACGATCTTGAGCTTCTTGCCGTCGATCGTTACGCCGCCTGCGTTGTTGATCTCTTCAATGGCCATCAGCTCGGCTTCGGCCACCGTGTTCTCGGAGATGGCCATGGTTCCGGAGCGGGAATGCAGGATCCCGACCTTGACCTCGCCGTCGAAGTCTCCGGCGGCCTGCTCACCGCCGCCGCAGGCCACGAGGGAGAACGACAGGGTCAGCACCGTGGTGCCCGCCACAAGGCGCAGGGGGGAACGACGCTGCGACAGAGCGCCGCGCAGAAAGGAGGGTTTCATCAAAGCTCTGGGGATTCCCGACGAAAGGTCCGCTCCTTCAGAGCGGTAGCACCGACGCTATGCAGGCCGTGGGACCGCACTTGTAGCAACAGCCACCCTTTCTTAAACCAGGCACAACCCGGCGCTCGCAGCGAACCGATCAGGGTTCAATTCGGTAGCCGTTGCAGCAGAAAGTTTTCCACGGCCTCCACCCCTTCGCCACTGCGGATGTTGGTGAAGCACCAGGGGCGGCCGGGCCGCATGCGTTCGGTGTCGGCCTCCATCACGTCGAGGCTTGCCCCCACCATGGGCGCCAGGTCGATCTTGTTGATCACCAGCAGATCGGAGCGGGTGATGCCAGGGCCTCCCTTGCGGGGAATCTTGTCGCCGGCAGCCACGTCGATCACGTAGATGCAGAGGTCCACCAGCTCGGGGCTGAAGCTGGCGGCCAGGTTGTCGCCGCCGCTCTCCACCAGCACGAGATCCAGATCCGGAAAAGCCGCCTCCAGCTCCGCCACCGCCGCCCGGTTGATCGAGCAGTCCTCGCGGATGGCGGTGTGCGGACAGCCGCCGGTCTCCACGCCGCGGATGCGCTCCGGCTCCAGGGCGCCGGCGCGGGTAAGGAACTGGGCGTCCTCCTGGGTGTAGATGTCGTTGGTGACCACCGCCAGCTGCAGCCGCTGGCGCAGCCGCCGGCAGAGGGCCTCCACCAGGGCGGTCTTGCCGGAGCCCACCGGTCCAGCCACACCCACGCGCAGCTTGCTCATCGCGCCGCTCAGCTCCTGAACAACCGGGAGTAGAGCTCAGCATGGCGGAGCTGGGCCAGACCGGCGCCCACACCGCTGCTCCAGAGCTCGTCGGCGGCAGGATCCGCGTCCTCCTGGCATGCTGCCAGCAGCGCCGCGGCGCGCTCGGCGATCAGGGGAGCCAGGGCCAGCTGCAGGCGCTGGGCCTGGGTGGGACCGAGCGGAACCAGCCGCACCGCGGCGCTCAGCTGGTTGGCGCTCCAGCCGTGGAGGTAGGCCTCCAGCACCGGCAGCGGCGGCAGCTCCAGGCACACCCCCGCCCAGGCCCAGGCCCCGGTCCAGCCCAGGCGAAGGGGCAGGGGCCAGCCCAGATCAGCCAGCAACTGCAGCAGCGACTGCCCCATCTGGCGCTGCTGGGCCCGCAGCTCGGCCGCCTCCCGCTGGGCCAGCAGCCAGCCGTCCCGCTCAGCGGCGGCATCCAACTCGTCGGCGGCGAGACGCTGCATCAGCTCCGGCAGGTGGGCTGCTTCGATCGCCACCAGGCCGCGGCGCAGCTCCGCCTCCAGCCAGGCCCGCACCGCGGCGGCATCGGCCAGGCGGCCGCTCTGCACCAGCACCTCCAGGCCCTCGGAATAGGAGAAGGCCCCCACCGGCAGGGCCGGGCTCACCAGCTGAAACAGGCGCAGCAGCTCCAGGCCCATCGCCGCCCTCAGCCCTGCCCCGCCACAGGGCTGGGATCGTGATGGTGACCGTGGCTGTGACCGTGGCTGTGACCGTGACTGGGGCCATAGGCGCCGCGTTCCGGCTGGAACGGCGCCGTGATCCGGCCCACCTCCAGCCCGCGGTGCTCGAGCAGATGGGCCAGCACCGGATCGTCCAGCAGCCGCAGCTCGCCGACCCGGATCTCCAGCCCCACATGGCGGTTGCCCAGGTGATAGGCCGCCTGCAGCAGGGCCAGGGCATCGCCGGACCGCACCCGCAGCAGCGGCTCCGGCGCAGCCGTCACCTGCAGCCAGCGCGGCTGAGCACCGTCGCTGCCCAGCCATTCACCCGGTTCCAGAGCCTCACCCCGCGGCAGCTGCAGCAGCACCGGCACGCCACAGGCCGTGTGGCGCAGCCCCCGGCAGCGGCTGCGCTCCTCCGCTGTGAGCGGCAGCTGCCAGTCGCCTGCCGCCCCGGGCGGCGGAGCGGGATGGCGGCTGAGGAACACCGGTGGATCCATGGCGATGGCCTGCGGCCCCTGCCTTGCTCGACGATCACAGCATGGGCCGCGGCGGCTCTGCCAGTGTCGGGGGTGATCGCCACGCCGCATTGCCCGCCAACCCCCAGGGCCCGCCGATGTCCAGCCCCTTGATGGCCGACTCGCCGATCGCGTCGCCTGAACCGCCCGCCGGCTGGCAGGCCCGGGCCTGGTTGCGGCTGGAGGGACAGCCGGGGCGCTACCGGGCGGGCGCCACGGCACCGCTGAAGTGGCAGCGGGCCTTCCCCGACGAGGAGGGGCGGCTGCAGCTGCCGCTGCTGCACACGGCCGGTGGTCTGGTGGGCGGCGACGGCCTGACGGTGGAGCTGGAGGCGGGCCCGGGCAGCCGGGGCCTGCTCACCACTGTGGCCGCCCAGAAGGTGTATGGCTCGGTGGGCCGCTTCCGCCAGCGAGGTGCCGGGCGGCGCTGGGCCACCCAGACCCTGCGCATGGGCCTGGAGGAGGGGGCGGATCTGGAATGGCTGCCCCAGGAGCTGGTGCTGTACGCCGACGGCCTCTACGAGCAGCGCTGCCGCGTGGAGCTGGCGCCGGGGGCCAGCTGGCTGGGGGCCGAACTGGTGCGGCTGGGTCGCAGTGCCGCCGGCGAGGGGCTGGGGGCGGGCTGTTGGCGCTCCGCCCTGGAGGTCGTGCGGGTGGGCCCCGGCGGGCGGCGATGGGAGCTGGTGGATCGCCTCAGCCTGGAGGGCGAGGCGAACGCCAGTCCCCACGGCATGGACGGCCAGCCGGTGCTGGGCACGCTTGTGTGGGCGGCCCCCGACGGACTGCCGGCCCAGCACCTGGGGGAGCTGGCCGCCGAGGCCCGGGCCGCCCGGGCGGGACTGGAGGGCGAGATGGCGGTGGGCTGCCTGGAGCAGGGCCTGATCGCCCGCTACCGCGGCGGTTCGAGCCAGGCCGCCCGCTACTGGTTCACGCGCCTGTGGGCCCTCAGCCGCCGCTTCCGGCAGCTCGCGCCGCCTCAGCTGCCGCGGGTGTGGCCCGTACAGGAAGATCCCTGGTGCCTGCAGGGTTCGCCATGAACCGGCCAGCCGCCCCGGCAGTGCCATGGTGTGGTCGGAGCGGTTCCATGTCAGCCTTCTCCTGACACCCTCCAGGCCCTGGCGCCCGCAGGCGGGCTGAATTCCCGGATGCATCTCACCCCCCAGGAGAAGGACAAGCTGCTGATCGTCACCGCCGCCCTGCTGGCGGAGCGGCGGCTGCAGCGTGGCCTGCGGCTCAATCATCCGGAAGCGGTGGCCTGGCTGAGCTTCCAGGTGCTCGAGGGCGCCCGCGACGGCAAGACCGTGGCCCAGCTGATGGAGGAGGGAAGCGGCTGGCTGAGCCGGGAGCAGGTGATGGAAGGGGTGCCGGAGCTGATTCACGACGTGCAGATCGAGGCCGTGTTCCCCGACGGCACCAAGCTGGTGACGCTGCACAACCCGATCCGCTGAACCCCCTGCGCGCAAGGCCATGCCCCCCCTCATCCCCGGCGAACTGATCCCCGAACCGGGCGAGATCGAGCTCAACGCCGGCCGGCCGGTGACCACGGTGCAGGTGGCCAACACCGGCGACCGGCCCGTGCAGGTGGGCTCCCACTTCCACTTCCACGAGGCCAACGGCGCCCTGGAGTTCGACCGCGAGGCTGCCCGCGGGCTGCGGCTGGACATCCCCGCCGGCACGGCGATCCGTTTCGAGCCCGGCGACAGCCGCAGCGTGAACCTGGTGCCCTTCGCCGGCGCCCGCTGCGTGGTGGGCTTCAACGGCCTGGTGAACGGGCCCCTCGACTGATCCGCCCGCGCTGCCGCGTCCGCACCGCCCCACCCCCATGCCCTTCCGCATCTCCCGCCGCGCCTACGCCGAGACCTACGGCCCCACCACCGGCGACCGGCTGCGGCTGGCCGACACGGAGCTGATCCTGGAGGTGGAGAAGGATTTCACCGTCTATGGCGACGAGGTGAAGTTCGGCGGCGGCAAGGTGATCCGCGACGGCATGGGCCAGGCCCAGACGCCCCGCAGCGAGGGCGCGGTGGACACGGTGATCACCAACGCCCTGATCCTCGACTGGTGGGGGATCGTCAAGGCCGACGTCGGTCTGCGCGACGGCCGCATCTGCGCAATCGGCAAGGCCGGCAACCCCGACACCCAGGAGGGGGTGACGATCGTGGTGGGGCCGGGCACCGAGGCCATCGCCGGCGAGGGCCACATCCTCACAGCCGGCTCGATCGACACCCACGTGCACTTCATCTGCCCCCAGCAGATCGAAACGGCCCTGGCCAGCGGTGTGACCACCCTGCTGGGCGGCGGCACCGGCCCGGCCACCGGCACCAACGCCACCACCTGCACCCCCGGCGCCTTCCACATCAGCCGCATGCTCCAGGCCGCCGAAGGGCTGCCGGTGAACCTGGGCTTCTACGGCAAGGGCAACGCCAGCACCCCCGAAGCGATCAAGGAGCAAGTACGCGCCGGCGCCTGCGGCCTCAAGCTCCATGAAGACTGGGGCACCACCCCCGCCGCCATCGACTGCTGCCTCACCGTGGCCGACGAGCTGGACGTGCAGGTGTGCATCCACTCCGACACCCTCAACGAGGCGGGCTTCGTGGAGGACACGATCCGCGCCATCGGCGGCCGCACCATCCACACCTTCCACACCGAGGGGGCCGGCGGCGGCCATGCGCCGGACATCATCAAGATCTGCGGTGAGGCCAACGTGCTGCCCAGCAGCACCAACCCCACCCGCCCCTACACCCGCAACACGCTCGAGGAGCACCTCGACATGCTGATGGTGTGCCACCACCTCGATCCCAGGATCCCGGAGGACGTGGCCTTCGCCGAATCGCGGATCCGCCGCGAGACGATCGCGGCCGAGGACATCCTCCACGACCTGGGTGCCTTCTCGATCATCGCCAGCGACTCCCAGGCCATGGGCCGGGTGGGCGAGGTGATCACCCGCACCTTCCAGACCGCCCACAAGATGAAGGTGCAGCGGGGCGCTCTCCCCGAAGACGCCGCCAGCGGCGGCCGCAACGACAACACCCGCCTCAGGCGCTACATCGCCAAGACCACCATCAACCCGGCGATCGCCCATGGGCTCGATTCCCAGATCGGCTCGGTGGAGGTGGGCAAGCTGGCCGATCTGGTGCTGTGGAAGCCGGGCTTCTTCGGCGTCAAACCGGAGCTGGTGATCAAGGGGGGCTCGATCGTGTGGGCCCAGATGGGCGACGCCAACGCCTCGATCCCCACCCCCGGCCCGGTGCACGGCCGGCCGATGTTCGCCGCCTTCGGCTCAGCCCTGGCCCCCAGCTGCCTCACCTTCCTGAGCCAGTCCGCGCTCGATGCCGACATTCCTCGCCAGCTGGGGCTGAAGCGCCCCTGCGTGCCGGTGGTGAACACCCGCGGCGGCATCGGCAAGGCCACCATGAAGAACAACACCGCCCTGCCGAAGGTGGAGGTGGACCCCCAGACCTACGAGGTGTTCGCCGACGGCGAGCTGCTCACCTGCGAGCCGGCCGAGGTGCTGCCGATGGCCCAGCGCTACTTCCTGCTGTGAGTCGTGCCGTGACTGCTGCTGTAACAGCGGTGGTGGTTTCGTAACAACCCACACCGGGGAGGCCCCGCCCGCTCTCGGATGATCCAGTAGCGCCGCCCTGGCCAGCCATGTTCACCGACTACCGTCCGAGCCGCGGCTACGACGAGTACTTCAGCGCCTTCGACGAGCCCCGCGGCACGCTGCGGCCCTTGCTCACCTCGCTGGGCCAGCTGGGACTGGAGGAGCTGAACCGCAACCACGCCGCCGCCGGCAACCTGCTCAAGCGCCTCGGTGCCACCTTCCGCCTCAACGACTCCGACGAGCGCGGCCTGGAGCGGATCCTGCCCTTCGATCCGCTGCCGCGCCTGATCAGCAGCAGCGACTGGCAGCGCCTCGAGCGGGGCCTGATTCAGCGGCTGGAAGCCATCGACCTGTTCCTGGCCGACGTCTACGGCGAGCAGCGCATCCTCAACGACGGCGTGGTGCAGCGCGAGGACGTGGTGAGCTCCCAGGGCTGGCGGCCCCAGCTGATGGGCTTCAAGCCGCCCCTGGGCAAGTGGTGCCACATCTCCGGCCTGGATCTGGTGCGCGACGGCCAGGGCACCTGGCGGGTGCTGGAGGACAACCTGCGCTGCCCATCCGGCGTGGCCTACTTCCTGGAGAACCGGCGCGTGATGAAGCGCATGTTCCCCAGCCTGTTCGCCGGCCGGATTGTGCAGCCGATCGACGACTATCCGTCGCACCTGCTGCAGACCCTGCGGGAACTGGCCCCCTGGACGGAAACCCCCAAGGTGGTGCTGCTCACACCCGGTGTGTTCAACAGCGCCTACTTCGAGCACAGCTACCTGGCCCAGCAGATGGGGATCCAGCTGGTGGAGGGCCGCGATCTGGTTGTGCAGGACGAGCGGGTGTGGCTGCGCAGCACCAGCGGCCTGGAACTGGTGGATGTGATCTACCGCCGAATCGACGACGACTTCCTCGACCCCAACGTGTTCCGCAGCGATTCGATCCTCGGGGTCGCCGGCCTGATGGCGTCGTACCAGGTCGGCCGGGTGGCGATCGCCAACGCCCCCGGCACCGGCGTGGCCGACGACAAGCTGATCTACGCCTACGTGCCGGAGATGATCCGCTACTACCTGGGCCAGGAGCCGATCATCGAGAACGTGCCCACCTACATCTGCTCGAGAGCCGACGACCAGGCCTATGTGCTGGCCCACCTCAAGGACCTGGTGGTGAAGGCGGTGGCCGAGGCCGGCGGCTACGGCATGCTGATCGGTCCCCATGCCCGGCCGGAGGAGATCGCCGAGTTCGCGGACAAGATCAAGGCCAACCCCCGCAACTACATCGCCCAGCCCACCCTGGAGCTCTCCACCGTGCCATCCCTGAGTGAGGGGGAACTGTTTCCCTGTCACGTGGACCTGCGGCCCTACGTGCTGCGGGGCAAGGGGTCGTGGGTGAGCCCGGGGGGGCTCACGCGGGTGGCCCTGCGCCGCGGTTCACTGGTGGTGAACTCCTCCCAGGGCGGAGGCTGCAAGGACACCTGGATCGTGGGAGAGCCCTCATGCTGAGCCGCGTCGCCGACTCGCTCTACTGGATCAACCGCTACGTGGAGCGGGCCGAGAACATCTCCCGCTTCGTGGAGGTGAGCGAAGCCATGGCCCTCGACTGTCCGCCGGGCAGCGCTGAACCCTGGCTGCCGCTGATCGACGCCAGCGGCGACCGCGAGCTGTTCGACTCCCTCTATCCCGGCGGCTCCCCCAACGACGTGGTGGAGTTCCTGGTGCAGGCCGAGGCCAACCCCAGCAGCGTCGTGAACTGCATCCGCCACGCCCGCGAGAACGCCCGCCAGATCCGCGAGGTGATCACCACGGAGATGTGGGAGCAGATCAACGACATCTACTGGACCCTGCAGGAGAACGAAAGCTTCTGGCGCCAGCAGCCCCAAGAGGTGCTGCGCGAGATCCGCAGGGCCTGCCAGCTCTTCTACGGCATCACCGACGCCACTCTCAGCCGGGATCTGTCCTGGCAGTTCAGCCGTCTGGGGCGGCTGCTGGAACGGGCCGACAAGACCACCCGGATCCTGGATGTGAAGTACTTCCTGCTGCTGCCCTCGCCCGATGAGGTGGGTGGCGTGCTGGACGAGCTGCAGTGGATCTCGCTCCTGCGCAGCGCCGGCGCCTACCAGATGTTCCGGCAGGCCCGTCAGCAGGCGATCGAGCCCAAGGCGGTGGCCGCCTTCCTGCTGCTCAATCCGATCTTCCCGCGCTCGGTGCGCTACTGCCTGCAGCGCATCCAGGAAACCCTGCACATCGTGCAGGGGCAGGCGGTGCCGGCCGTTCCCGACGACCTGGAGTGCCTCAGCGGGCTCACCCTGGCCCGCTGGAGCTACACGCGCATCGAGGATCTGATCGCCAGCGGGCTGCACGAATCCATCGATGCACTCCAGAGCGATCTCAACCGACTCCATGAGCTGATCGAGAAGCGCTACTTCATCACCACCGGCGACGAGGCCGCCGTCACCGTCCATTCCGCCAGCACTGATCCGGCATGCGTGCTCGCGTAACCCACACCTTCACCTACCGCTACAGCGACCCGGTTCTGCTCGGGCCCCATCGCTTCTGCCTCAAGCCCCGCGGGCACGGATTCCAGAAGCTGGTGGACTTCCAGCTGCAGATCACCCCAGAGCCGTCGCGGCTGTATCCGCTGCTGGCCGCCAGCGGCGACGAGATCCTGCGGGCCCGGTTCCAGGGCAGCAGCGACGAATTCCTGGTGCGCTCCACCAGCGTGGTGGAGACGGAAACGGCGCCGCTGCTTCAGGCCTGCCTGGAGGAGAACGAACCCCACCTCCCCTATCCGGTGGGTCACCTCAACGGCGACCTGATGGGTTCGCTGGATGGCTGGCTCCCCAACGGTCAGCATGATCCGGCGTCGGTGGACCTGGCCCAGGAGGCGCTGATGGGCAGCGACCAGCGGGCACTGATGTTCCTGCAGCAGCTGGTGGAGATCATTCAGGACCGGGTGAAATACACCCAGCGGCATGTCGGTCCTGCCTGGCCCGCTGGCCGGACCCTCAAGGAGCGGGTGGGTTCCTGCCGCGACCTGGCGATGCTGATGGTGGAGGCCTGCCGCTGCGTGGGTCTGCCGGCCCGGTTCGTGAGCGGCTATCACCTGGTTGAGCCCAAGCCCAAGCGCTACGACCTCCATGCCTGGGCCGAGGTGTACCTGCCCGGCGCCGGCTGGCGGGGCTTCGACCCCAGCGGCATGGGCGTCATCGACGACCGCTACATCACCCTGGCCACCTCCTCCAGACCGGAGCTCACCGCCGCAATCACCGGGAGCTTCTCCGGCCCGCCCGAGGTGAAAAGCACGTTCGAGTGGTCGATCGAGGCCGACATGCTCGATGCCACCCACACCAACACCGGTCTCGTCTCGGCCGGTCAGGGGGTGGACGTGACGGCCTTTCAGCCCAGCCCCTGACCCCGGCCCCCGCAGGCCCCCGGCCCGCCTACCAGTTGAAGCCGTGCAGCTTGGGCAACGGCGCGGTGTTGCAGGTGGTGGCGAACAGGCGCGGGATCCGGCGGCTGTTGTACACCCGGAACTCCCGCACCAGGCTGGCGCTCTCCTCGCGCACGGCCTGGTTCAGCACCACCGAACCCTCGGCGTCGGACACCGAGCGGTGGAAGGTGCCGGGGGGGATGCGCAGGATGTCGCCACCGGTCTCCAGGCGCACGATGTGGAACGGGTAGTTCCAGCCGAAGTTCACCAGGAAGAAGGTGCGGCCGCCATGCAGGGCCAGCAGATTGTCCTCCTGATGGGGATGCAGATAGAACTGCCAGGCGCCGCTCTCGTCGTCGGGAGGGGAGATGGCCGGGCCGGCATGCACCACCAAGTCGCGGGCGTTCGACTCGGCCACGGTGATGTCGAAGAAGCGCACGCTGGGAGTGTCGCGGAAGCGCTCGTAGGGAATCAGCTCGAACATGGGCGCCGGGCGCACGGCGTGCAGAGTCGCTGAGGGCACGGCATGCGGCGGGGGCGCCGGAGGTTGACTCTCCAGCAGGTGGGGGTTGTGGCGGAGGGGTGTGGCGGCCATGGCAGGTGCGCCCGGGTGGCGGGTTGGGCGGTGTTCAAGTGAACCGAAGTGCCTGCACCGCCAACCGTGGCGAGAACTACCAAAACCGAATCCCGGTTCAGGGAGTTTCGGTTCTCTCCAGCTTCGCCACCGTCGGCTTGACCGCTCTTGGCCTCACCGCTCTTGGAATCTCCTCCCTCGGAATCTCCTCCCTCGGAATCGCCGAGGTTGGTTGAGTGGCCCCGCCACGCCAAGGCGATCAGGCCCCGTGACCATCAACGCCGCCAGCGCACCCGCAGCGTGCTGCAGCTCGACTGACCCCCGCAGCGGCACCCGGCCGATCAGAAAGGGATCGGCATCTCCACGGCCGCCGGGGTGGGACTGCAGGCGCTCACCCGCTGGGCCACCACCTCACCCACCACCACGATCGAGGGTGAGGCGAAATCCTCGGCCTCCGCCCGCTCGGCCAGCTCGGAGAGGGGGCTGAGCAGCAGGCGCTGACCCTGCACGGTGCCCTGCTGGATCACCGCGGCGGGAGTGTCGGCGGGCAGGCCCCCCGCCAGCAGCTCCTCGGCGATGCGGCGCAGGTTGTGCAGGCCCATGTAGATCACCAGCCCATCGCTGCTGCGGGCCAGCCCGCGCCAGTCCACCCCGGGACGCTGCTTGTCGATCTCCTCATGGCCGGTCACGAAGGTGACGCTGGAGCCGGCGCTGCGGTGGGTGACGGGAATGCCGGCATAGGCCGGGGCGGCGATGCCGGCGGTGACGCCGGGCACCACCTCCACCGGCACGCCCTGGGCCGCCAGGTGGGCGGCCTCCTCGCCGCCCCGTCCGAAGAGGAAGGGATCACCCCCCTTGAGGCGCACGATGCAGTGGTGGCGCCCGGCCAGCTCCACCAGCACGGCGTTGGTGCTGGGCTGGGGCACCGAGTGGTGGCCGCGGCGCTTGCCCACGAAGTGCCGCTCGCAGCCCGGCGGCACCAGGTCGAGCAGGGCCTTGGGCACCAGCGAGTCGTAGACGAGGGCATCACAGCGCCGCAACAGGCGCTCGGCCTTCACGGTGAGCAGCTCGGGATCGCCGGGTCCGGCGCCCACCAGATACACCGTGCCACTGCTGGCTGGAGGGCCACTGCTGGCTGGAGGGCCCGGGCTGGTCATGGCAGCGCCTCCAGCTCCTCGAGCAGCAGCTGGCGGAGGGCCGGCCGCTGCAGCAATGGCGGTCCCACCCGATCCCCGAGCCGATCGGTGAAGCGGTTGGCCGCCAGGGCCAGGGGCAGGGCCGGGGCTGAAGGGGGCAGCTGGAAGTCGGCTAGGTGCTCGGCACTGTATGGAGTGGCGTGCGCGCGCCCACCGGTCACCTGCTCCAGGCGGGCCAGGTAGCGCCCGGCCAGGGGGGTTGTCAGCGGGTGATGCAGCAGCAGCGGGCGCGAGCCGGGCCCGGCTGGAGCAGCGGCCAGGGCCTGCACCTCTGCGCCAAGACCCTCCTGCCAGCGGGGCCAGGCACCGAGGAAGGGCAGGCGCAGCAGGGGCGTCAGGCGGCGCCAGTGGGCGGCGATGGCGGGCACGTCCTGGCGGACATGGCCACCCGGCAGCAGCAGGAGCGGCACCAGGGTGAGCCGCGGTCCCGCCCGCAGCCAGGCACCGGCCTCCGGCGGGGAGGGGGCCGTGAGCGCCTGCAGCCGCACGGGTGCCCCGCGCCGCTGCTCCAGCTCCTCCGCCAGGTCGAGGAACTCGGCGGGCAGCACGCCGCCGCTGCGGCCGTGCACCACCAGCAGGAGCGGCTGTGCCGGCGTCGCCGCCAGACGGCGCTGCAGGCGCTGGGCGACCGAGGGATCCAGTCCTCGCCGGGCCAGGGGCACCAGCAGCCGGCGGCAGCCGGGAAGGCGGGCGAGCAGATCCACCGCCGCCGCCGCCAGGCGGGGGTCCAGATCATCCGCCAGTCGCTGCAGACAGCGGAGCAGATCGGCCCGGGGCCACACCGGCAGGCCCACCGCGACGCCCTCCAGAGCCGCCCGCCGCAGCGGCGCCGCAACCGGCGCCTGCAGCCAGCTCCGCAGGGCCGGCCAGGCCTGCGGCAAAAGAAGAGTTTACATGGCGCTGAGGGGCCAATGCAATTTCAACGGGAAGGGGATAGAGCCGA
>JBATEO010000116.1:0-6399 GCA_049664045.1 Prochlorococcaceae cyanobacterium | reverse complement strand
TGCTGGCGGGCCGGCGGGCAGAGGCCATCGCCCTCCTGGACGCGCTGCTGGCGGCCGGGGAGCCGGCGCTGCGCATCGTGGCCACCCTCAGCGGCCAGATCCGGGGCTTGCTGTGGGTGGCCCTGCTCGATCGCCAGGGCGAGCAGGACGTGGCCGCGATCGCCAAGGCCGCCGGCATCGGCAACCCCAAGCGCATCTACGTTCTGCGCCGCCAGATCCGCGGCCGGAAGCCGGAGCGTTTCCTGGGGCTGCTGAGCCAGCTGCTGGAGGTGGAGGTCCAGCTCAAGCGCGGCGCGGAGCCTGGCGCCGCCTTCCGCGACGGCTTCCTGCTGGGCACCCCCAACCTGCTCGGCACGGCCGGCGCGGGGTGAGGACAGATAATCGGGCCGATCGATGTGCAGACCGCGTGGGCGCGGTCGCGGTGCCATGGCCCTGCTGGTTCAGAAGTTCGGGGGCACCTCGGTGGCCGACGTGCAGCGCATCAAGGCGGTGGCCCGGCGCATCGCCAACACCCGCGAGGACGGCCACGAGCTGGTGATCGTGGTGTCGGCCATGGGCCACACCACCGACGAGCTCACAGGCCTGGCCCGGGCGATCTGCAGCGACCCGCCCCAGCGGGAGATGGACATGCTGCTCTCCACCGGCGAGCAGGTGTCGATCGCGCTGCTGTCGATGGCCCTGCATGCCCTCGGGGTGCCGGCCGTGTCGATGACCGGCACCCAGGCGGGCATCGTCACCGAGTCGGCCCACGGGCGGGCCCGCATTCTGGAGATCCGCACCGAGCGGCTGCGACGCCTGCTGGACGACGGGCAGGTGGTGGTGGTGGCCGGCTTCCAGGGCACCAGCAGCGGCGCCGCCGGCACCCCCGAGATCACCACCCTGGGCCGCGGCGGCTCCGACACCTCGGCGGTGGCCCTGGCGGCGGCCCTCGGCGCCGAGGCCTGCGAGATCTACACCGACGTGCCGGGGGTGCTCACCACCGACCCACGCAAGGTGGCCGATGCCCAGTTCCTGGACACGGTGACCTGCGACGAGATGCTGGAGCTGGCCAGCCTGGGCGCCGCCGTGCTGCATCCGCGGGCGGTGGAGATCGCCCGCAACTACGGCGTGCAGCTGGTGGTGCGCTCCAGCTGGATCGACGCGCCGGGCACGCGGCTCACCAGCGGCAGCCCCCAGCCGATCGGCAGCGGCGGGCTGGAGCTGGGCAAACCCGTCGATGGCGCCCAGCTCGAGACCCACCAGGCGGTGGTGGCCCTCTCCCACGTGCCCGACCGCCCGGGCGTGGCCGCCCAGCTGTTCGAGGCCCTGGGCGCCGCCGGCCTGAACGTGGACCTGATCGTGCAGGCCACCCACGAGGGCAGCGTCCACAGCGGCGACGGCTACACCAACGACATCGCCTTCACCCTGCCCGAAACCGACCTGGACCGGGCCCGGCTGGTGTGCCGGGAGGTGCTGATCGCCATGGGCGCCGAGCCGGTGGAGACCACGGACCAGGGCGGAGCCTGCCTGCGGGGTGAAGGGGGCCTAGCCAAGCTGAGCGTGTCGGGCGCGGGGATCATGGGCCGCCCCGGCGTGGCCGCCCGTCTGTTCGACACCCTGGCCCGCTGCGGCATCAACCTGCGTCTGATCGCCACCAGCGAGGTGAAGGTGAGCTGCCTGGTGGCCGGCGAGCAGGGCCAGCGCGCCCTGCGGGCCGCCGCCGAGGCCTTCGAGCTGCACGAGGGCCAGCTGCAGCACAACCCCGAGCTCTGCCGCCTGGATGCCCCGCCGGTGCGCGGCGTCGCCCTGGACCGCGACCAGGCCCAGGTGGCGGTGCGGGGGGTGCCGGACCGGCCCGGCACCGCCGCCGCCGTCTGCCGCGCCCTGGCCGATGCCGGCATCAGCCTCGACGCGATCGTGCAGTCGGAGCGCACCCACGGCGAGGGCAGTCAGCTCAGCCGCGACATCAGCTTTACCCTCAAGCGCGACGAACGGCCCCGGGCCGAACGGGCCCTGGCGCCGGTGCTGCGCCAGTGGCCCGGCTCCCGCTTCGAGGAGGGCCCGGCCATCGCCCGCGTCAGTGCCGTCGGAGCCGGCATGCCCTGCACCCCGGGCACGGCGGCGCGCATGTTCCGCTGCCTGGCGGAAGCGGGGATCAACATCGAGATGATCGCCACCAGCGAAATCCGCACCAGCTGCGTGCTGGCCGAAAGCGACGGCGTGCGCGCCCTGCAGGCCGTCCATGCCGCATTCGGACTGGGCGGCGCGGTGGTGCACCGCGCCGAAGGCAGCGAGGCGCCGGTCTGAGGCGGCCCGATCGGGCCGCCTGATCAGGCACGCCTGGTCAGGCCCTGCCCACCAGCTTCTGGCGCAGGTTCTTGATGCGGTCGCGCAGGTTGGCGGCCTCCTCGAACTCCAGGTTCTTGGCGGCGGCTTTCATCCTGTCCTCGAGCTGCTGGATCAGCTCCGGCAGCGAATCCAGCGGCACCTCGTTGTGCTCGGCCTGCTCGGTGGCCTGCTCCAGCTGCTCGTCGTTGAGCCGGCGCGACACCTCCAGAAACGCCAGGATCGAATTGCCGGCCCTCTTGCCCGCCGGGGTGGGGGTGATGCCGTGCTTCTCGTTGTAGGTCTGCTGGATGGCCCGGCGGCGCTCGGTTTCCGAGATGGCCTTGGCCATGGAGTCGGTGAGGTTGTCGGCGTAGAGCAGGGCCACGCCCTCGATGTGGCGGGCGGCGCGGCCAATGGTCTGGATCAGGGAGCGCTCTGCGCGCAGGAAACCCTCCTTGTCGGCGTCGAGGATCGCCACCAGCGACACCTCCGGGAGATCGAGTCCCTCGCGCAGCAGGTTCACACCCACGAGCACGTCGTATTCCCCGTTGCGCAGGTCCTGGATGATCTCGATCCGTTCGATCGAGTGGATCTCCGAGTGCAGGTAGCGCACCCGCACGCCGTTCTCGGCCAGGTAGTCGGTGAGGTCTTCGGCCATGCGCTTGGTGAGCGTGGTCACCAGCACCCGCTCCTGCTTCTCCGCCCGGAGACGGATCTCACCGAGCAGGTCGTCCACCTGGCCATCGGTGGGCCGCACCTCCACCACCGGATCGAGCACACCGGTGGGCCGGATCACCTGCTCCACCACCTGTCCCTTGCTCTCGGCCAGCTCCCAATTCCCCGGGGTGGCACTCACAAAGATGGTCTGGCGCGCCTTCTCCCAGAACTCCTCCCCCTTGAGGGGCCGGTTGTCGGCCGCGCTGGGCAGGCGGAAGCCGTGCTCGATCAGCACCTGCTTGCGGCTCTGATCGCCGTTATACATCGCCTGCAGCTGACTGCAGGTGACGTGGCTCTCATCCACCACCAGCAGCCAGTCGTCGGGGAAGTAATCGATCAGGCACTCGGGCGGCGTGCCCGCTTGGCGGCCGGCCAGGTGACGGGCGTAGTTCTCCACCCCGTTGCAGTAACCCACCTGCTCGAGCATCTCCAGGTCGTAGGTAGTGCGCTGCTCCAGCCGCTGGGCCTCCAGCAGCCGGCCCTGGCTGTTGAGCAGATCGAGCCGCTCCCGCAGCTCAGCCCGGATCGCCTGGATCGCATCGGCCAGCCGCTCCTTCGGGGTCACGAAGTGCTTGGCCGGATAGATGTTGATCGTCTCCAGGCTCTGCAGAATCTCGCCGGTGGTGGGATCCACGTAGCGGATCGCCTCCACCTCATCGCCGAACAGCTCGATCCGCACGAGGCGATCCTCGTAGGCCGGCCCGATCTCCAGCACGTCGCCGCGCACGCGAAAGCGGCCGCGGGAGATTTCCACGTCGTTGCGGGAGTATTGGTTGTTCACCAGCTCGCGCAGGGAGCCCCGCAGGTTGAGCGTGTCGCCCACCTGGAACGTCACCGCCGCCTTGAGGTATTCCGATGGAATTCCTAGGCCGTAGATGCAGCTGATCGAGGCCACCACGATCACATCGCGCCGTTCGAACAGCGAACGCGTCGCCGAGTGGCGCAGCATGTCGATCTCCTCGTTGATCGACGCCGTCTTGGCGATGTAGGTGTCGGAGACGGGCACATACGCCTCCGGCTGGTAGTAGTCGTAATAGCTGATGAAGTATTCAACGGCGTTGTGCGGGAAGAACTCCCGCAGCTCGTTGCAGAGCTGGGCCGCCAGGGTCTTGTTGTGAGCCAGCACCAGGGTGGGCCGTCCGGTGCGGGCGATCACATTGGCGATGGTGAACGTCTTGCCGGTGCCCGTGGCCCCCAGCAGGGTCTGGTAGCGCTCACCGCCATCCACGCCTGCCACAAGGCCTTTGATGGCCTCGGGCTGGTCGCCCTTGGGCTCGTAGGGGGCGTGGAGCTGGAAGGGGCTGGCCATCGGCCCATTGTCGGCCAGCCGGGCCAGCCGCCGCGTGCCGAAGCGGTGCGGATCAAACGGCAGGGAGCCTCAGCCCACCAGCGGGCCGGCCATCAGCGCCGAGGCTCGGGTGAAGTCCACGTCCAGGCCGAGCAGGCGCAGGATCAGGGTGGAGAGCACGGTGTAGACCACGGCACCCAGGGCGGCGCTGAGCAGGCCGCGCCGCAGGCGGAAGCCCTGGATCAGCCAGGCCGCAAGGCCGAACAGGATGACGGTGATCAGCCAGTTGAACAGCAGGCTCACCGGACTGATCAGCCCGCCCAGGCTGGTCACCGCCCAGACCGGACCGAGCAGCAGCCTCAGGGGCCAGAGCAACAGGGTGCCCAGCAGGCCGATCACCACGGCAGCCAGGAGGGCGATGGGAAAGCTCTCCAGCTCCACGCCGAGAGGAAGCCAGGCGACGATCAGCAGCACAACCGCGCGGATCGGCCACTGCAGCAGCCAGACCAGAGAACCCATGACCTCAGAAGGGGGGGAGGCGCAGCCAACCTAGGCACGGTTGGCGCACCCGCAACTCCACACCCGAGTGTCGTTACAGACGCGTGTCGTTACAGACGCGTGTCGTTACTGATGCGACGGAGCCGCGGCGACAGCGCCGAGGGCATCGCGCAGGCTACGCACGACGGCCACCATGGCCAGCTCGTCGCTCAGCCTGTTGACGGCCGAGCCCACGCCCACGCCGGCGGCGCCGGCGGCGATCGCCATCGGCACGGTGACGGCCGAGAGACCCGAGGCGCACAGCACCGGAGCCGGCGCTGCACTGGCGGCCAGGGCCCGGCTGATGCTGTGGGCGGCGGCCAGGGTGGGGGCGGCTTTCTCGATCAGGCCCAGGCTGCCGGCGCTGAAGGGCCTGGCGCTGGTGCCGCCCTCGGTCTGGATCAGGTCGGCGCCGGCGGCCACCAGATCGATGGCCAGCTGCTCCTGCTGATCGAGGGGCAGCACGTGGGGCACGGTGACGCTCAGCACCACCTCGCTGAGCAGCGCACGGGTGCGGCGGGTGAGCTCCAGCACCTCGGCCGCATCGAAGACCCGGCCCAGGGGATAGAAGGCGTCGTAGTTGCCGATCTCCACCAGGGCGGCGCCGGCCTCCACGGCGGCGGGGAACAGCTCGGGATCCACGGCGCTGACGCAGATCGGCAGGCCGCTCACCTGGGCAGCCAGGCGCACCAGCTCCGGATCACAGGCCACGTCGATCAGGTCGGCGCCGCCGCGGCCAGCAGCGCGGCTGATGCGCTCCACCGCGGCGGCATCGACGTTGGTGAGGCCGGCGATCACCTTCAGCAGGCGGCGCTGGGCGAGGGCGAAGCGCAGCGGGGCAGGCAGGCGATCGAGACGCGACATGCCGAAGGGAAGCACAGTGGATGGGATTCTCCCACCCCAAGCCCACGGCCTCCTGGAGCGGCGACCACCACCGCCTGCACCGCCTGCTGCAGTGCCATCCCCAGCTGCTGCCGGACGGCGCGCCGGTGCTGCTGGCGGTGTCCGGCGGGCAGGACTCCATGGCCCTGCTGGGCCTGCTGCTGGACCTGCGCACCCGGCACGGCTGGCGGCTCAGCCTCTGGCACGGCGATCACCGGTGGCGGCCGGAGTCGACGGAGCAGGCGGCGGCACTGAGCCGCTGGGCCGCAGGCCGCGACCTGCCGATTCTGGTGGAGCGCTGGCAGCGCACCGCAGGGCAGATCCCCACCGAGGACGCAGCGCGGCGCTGGCGCTACGAGCGGCTGGCCCAGCGGGCCCGGGTGCTGGGCAGCACCCGGGTGGCCACCGGCCACACCGCCACCGACCGGGCCGAGACCCTGCTGCTCAACCTGGCCCGGGGCAGTCACCGCCGGGGCCTGGGCAGCCTGCGGCGCCGGCGCACCCTCGCCCACCCGATCGAACTCGTGCGGCCGCTGCTGGACTTCGACCGCGGCGACACGGCGCGCCTCTGCCGCCGCCTGGCGCTGCCGGTGTGGACCGACGGCAGCAACGGCGATCCGCGCTTCAGCCGCAACCGCCTGCGGCTGGAGGTGGGGCCGGTGCTGAAC
>JBATEO010000115.1:0-4956 GCA_049664045.1 Prochlorococcaceae cyanobacterium | reverse complement strand
TGCTGGTGCTGGCGGTGGCCAATGGACTGATGCTCAAGGAGATGGCCGAGCTCTGGGATTGCCCCTGGCAGCTGGCTCAGTTGCGCGAGGCCGCGACCGAGCTGGCCAAGGCGGCCCTGGCCCTGGGGGTGACGGAGTGGACCAGCCAGGCCTTGCTCACAGCCATGCGCCTGGAGGGGACCACCTGGCTGGTGGGGGGGGCGCTGCAGGCCCTGAGCGCCGCCTACCTCACCCGGGTGGTGGCCCATGCCATGGCCGATGTGCTCGCCCTCTCCTGCGGTGTACCCGAAATGGATCTGCAGGTCCTCCGGCAACAGGCCCCCCTGCTGGTGGCCAGGGCCGCGGAAGCGGAGCGGCTCGACTGGATGGGGTTTCTCAGCCAGGGGCAGGCCTGGTGGCGCAGCCAGGCGAGCCGGGGGCTGGAGGCAGCAGGCTGAAGCCCGCAACGGAAAACTTCTTCATGAAGCCTTGATGAAGTCGTTCATGAAGTTCTCCTTAGACAGGAAACGTTTCAAGGCTTTCGCTGGCCAGATGGAAGGCTTTGCTTAGCGTCAATGGAGGCCCATATTGGCCAGTTCCCGAGTCAGCTCCCTGAGCCTGTTCTGGAACTGACCATCTGGGTGAATCCATCCCGTCCTCATTCCTCCAATGACCACGGCCGTTCGCAGCGGACGCGCTGGCAACTGGGAAAACTTCTGTCAGTGGGTCACCTCCACCGATAACCGCATTTATGTCGGTTGGTTCGGTGTGCTGATGATCCCCTGTCTCCTGGCAGCCACCATCTGCTTCATCATTGCCTTCATCGCCGCTCCTCCCGTCGACATCGATGGCATCAGGGAGCCCGTCGCAGGATCATTCCTGTACGGCAACAACATCATCTCCGGCGCCGTTGTTCCGTCCAGCAACGCCATCGGCCTGCACTTCTACCCGATCTGGGAAGCCGCCAGCCTCGACGAGTGGCTCTACAACGGCGGTCCCTACCAGCTGGTTGTCTTCCACTTCCTGATCGGCATCTCCTGCTACATGGGCCGCCAGTGGGAACTCTCCTACCGCCTCGGCATGCGTCCCTGGATCTGCGTGGCCTATTCGGCACCCCTCTCGGCCGCGTTCGCCGTGTTCCTGATCTACCCCTTCGGCCAGGGTTCCTTCTCCGACGGCATGCCGCTCGGCATCTCCGGCACCTTCAACTTCATGCTGGTGTTCCAGGCTGAGCACAACATCCTGATGCACCCCTTCCACATGCTGGGTGTGGCCGGTGTGTTCGGCGGCAGCCTGTTCTCGGCCATGCACGGCTCGCTGGTGACCTCCTCGCTGCTGCGGGAGACCACCGAGACCGAGAGCCAGAACTACGGCTACAAGTTCGGCCAGGAGGAGGAGACCTACAACATCGTGGCAGCCCACGGCTACTTCGGTCGCCTGATCTTCCAGTACGCCTCCTTCAACAACAGCCGCAGCCTGCACTTCTTCCTGGCCGCCTGGCCGGTGGTGGGCATCTGGTTCACCAGCCTGGGCATCAGCACCATGGCCTTCAACCTGAACGGCTTCAACTTCAACCAGTCGATCCTGGATGCTCAGGGCAAGGTGGTTCCCACCTGGGCCGACGTCATCAACCGCGCCAACCTGGGCATGGAAGTGATGCACGAGCGCAACGCCCACAACTTCCCCCTCGACCTGGCCGCCAGCGAAGCCATCCCCGTGGCGCTCACCGCTCCGGCGGTTGGCTGAAGCGGAACAGCCCCGCTGAGTCCGGACTGCCAACCTGAGGCCGGAACCTCCGGTTGAGGTTCAACAGCCCCCTCTCCGAGGGGGCTTTCTGCTGTCCACCCCGACGCTCCCGCTGCGTGGGCTGGCAGCATCGACCTCACACCGGACGCTGCCACCGGCCTTCACCGCAGCGATCATCCGCAGCTGTGCCGCCTGCCTCCTTGCCTGCCGCTTCCGCCGCTCCCACCACACCGGCCTTCCAGCGCTGGGCCTGGTGGCCCCTGCTGCCTCTCTATCCCTACGGCCGCCGGCGCACCCTGGTGCGGGAGCTGATTCCCGGCCAGGTGTGGAGCCTCGAGCAGCTGCAGGGGTTGCTGTACGTGGCCGTGCCGATCCGCATGACCGTGGTGCGGCTGCGCCGGGGACTGATGCTCTACGCGCCCCTGCCGGTCACCCCTGAGCTGCTGGCGGCCCTGCGGCAGCTGGAAGCAGACCACGGACCGGTGCGCACGATCGTGATGCCCACCGCCTCGGGACTGGAGCACAAGCTGCCGGCACCGGCACTGGCCCGTGCCTTCCCCGAAGCGGAGCTCTGGGTCACCCCCGGCCAGTGGAGTTTTCCTCTGCGCCTGCCCCCCAGCTGGCTGGGTTTTCCCGCCGCCCGCACCCGGGTGCTGTTCGAGCAGGGGCTGCCCCACGGTGATGAACTGCTCTGGAGAGCGCTGGGACCCTTCAACCTCGGGCTCGGCACCTTCATGGAGGCGGCCTGCCTGCACCGGGCCAGCGGCAGCCTGCTGGTGACCGACGCCCTGGTGGCCATCGACCCGCACCCGCCGGAGATCTTCAACGCCGATCCCACTCCCCTGCTCTTCCATGCCCGGGAGCGGGGCGACCAGCCACTGGAGGACACTCCCGAGCTGCGCCTGCGGGGGTGGCGGCGCCTGGTGCTGTTCGCCTCCTACCTGCGTCCCGCACCCCTCACGGTGCTCGCTCTGCCGGATGTGCTGCGCCGATCCTTCGCCCCGGGTCTGCGCAACCCCCGCAGCCATTTCGGCCTCTACCCCTTTCTCTGGCATTCGAACTGGGAGCAGGCCTTCCACGAACTGGTGCCGGAGGGAGCGCCCCGCGTGCAGGTGGCGCCGGTGCTGGAGCGGTTGGTGTTCCCCCGCGCTCGCGACGCCCTGGTGGCCTGGATCCGCTCGCTGGCGGAGCTGAGGGAGATCCGCTGGCTGGTGCCCGCCCACTACGCGGCACCGGTGTCCTGCGGCGCTGAGCTCCTCAACGAGCTGGCCGACGAACTATCGGCCCGGAACTGGGCGCCCGACGAGGGCAACTGGTCAACCCTGGCGCGGATCGACCGGGGCCTGCTGAACCTGGGCCTGGTGCCGTCCCAGCCTTCTGCCTAGAGGCGCAGGGGGCCCGGGTCGGCGTCGAGGTCATCGCCTCCTGCCGCTGCCATCAGGCTGGCCTCCAGCTCCATGCGTTGCTCCATCTGGCGCAGGAAGTAGCCGGTCATCATCGCCGAGGCCAGCAGGCCGGCGAGGTTGTCGCGGCTGGTCTGCACCTTCACCTCGAAGTGCTCGCCGGGGAGCATCCCCAGCAGTCCCTGGACGTTGTGGCGAATGATGTCCTGGATCTCGCCGCTGGCGGAGCGGGCCACCCGCTGCAGCACATCCGGTGACTGCTCCTGGAGGTACTGGATCAGGGGATTGCCGCTGATCGCCTCGTTGTCGCTCGTCAGGAACTCCGGGTTGAACATCCTGCGTGTGCGCCACGTCACGCCTGCACCCTAGTCGAGGTTCCAGCCTCGTCCTGCGCAGGCCGGATCGGACCGAACCGTGCCAGCGGCCAGTAGCGCCACACGGCCGTGCCGATCAGCTGCTGCTCGGGCAGCGGGCCCCAGAGATGGGAGTCGAGGCTGGCGTTGCGGTTGTCGCCCAGCACCAGCAGGTGTCCCGGGGGCACCGTGAGGCCGTCGAGGCGGTAGTCCATCGGCTCGGCGTTCCAGTCGCGCTCCACGGCAACGCCGTTTCGCCACAGGCGCCCGTTGCGCACCTCCACGCGATCACCGGGGCGTCCCACCACCCGCTTGATCAGGGCGCTGGCCGGGTCGTAGCCGGCCTCCTGCAACAGCGGCGGCGGATGGAACACCACCACGGTGCCGAGGGGCAGGGGGTGGTGCAGGCGGGTGCGCAGTTTCTCCACGAGCACCCGGTCCTCCAGCTGCAGGCTGGGCAGCATCGAGCCGGAGGGAATCCAGCGGGGTTCGATCAGGGTCCAGCGCAGCAGCAGCGCCAGGGTCACCCAGGCCACCAGCGGCAGCAGCTGCTGGCGGATCAGGGCCCATGGCCCCGTTGCCGCAGCGGTCGCCGCAGATGGGCTGCCGCCACCGTCGTTGCGGGAGGGGTCCGTCGCCGGTGTGCTCAAGCCGGGCAGGAGGATGCTGCAACCCATCCTGCAGTGCTGCGGCTCCTCCTTCGGTGGCCCCCGATCCGCCCGCTTCCACCCCGCCCTCAGGGCCGGACAGCCAGACGCTCGCCGCCGCCAACCTGTGGTCGGCCATGGCGCTGCTCCTGGCCCTGCTGGAGGGTGGTCTGGAGCGGCTGGTGCTTTGCCCCGGCAGCCGCTCCGGACCGTTGGCTGCAGCGGCCGGCGTGCTGCAGCGGCGCGGCGTCCTGCGGCTGCACACGGCCATCGACGAGCGCTCGGCGGCCTTCTTCGCCCTGGGGCTGGGTCGTGCCAGTGGCCGGCCGGCCGCGGTGATCACCACCTCCGGCACGGCGGTGGCCAACCTGCTGCCGGCGGCCGTCGAAGCCGACTTCGGTGCCATCCCCCTGCTGCTGCTCACGGCCGACCGTCCTGCCCGACTGAAGGGATGCGGCGCCAACCAGACGGTGAATCAGGAGCGCTTCCTGCTCGCCAGCGTGCGCTGGCTGGGAGAGGGCCACCCCGCCGGGCTGGCGGCGATGGCGGATGAGGATCTCAGAGCCCTGGCGCAGCGGGCCCTGGCGACCTGTGCTGGTGATGGCGGCACGTCGGCGCCTGGGGCGGTGCACCTCAACCTGCCCTTCGAGGAGCCGCTGCACGCCGCCAGCGCCGATCTGGAGGCGCTGGGAGGAGCGGCTGCGCCATCCCCTGCACCTGCCGCGGTCGTCCGCACCACGCCGCCGCTGGCGCCGCCGCCACAGGCGACTGAGCCGGCAACGTGCAGCGGCCTGGGCGGGCTGGGCCCCCACCGCCCCGGGCTGGTGG
>JBATEO010000114.1:0-5366 GCA_049664045.1 Prochlorococcaceae cyanobacterium | reverse complement strand
GCTTCGAGACGCTCGGGCTCCAGCGTCTCGAAGCCCACCCCAGCCGCGTCCGCCTGCTCGCGGATGCAGGCGATCTGCTCAGTGAGGGTCTGGGGACTGATGCTGGCGAGGCTGATCAGCAGCCCCGTTGCCCCGGCTGTTTCGGGGAGACCGGTTGTTTCGGATGTCCCGGCTGTTTCGGATGTCCTGGTTGGTTCCATGGCTTCCGGCAGGGTGCGGCGGTGCCAGTCGATCCGCTCGGGGCTGAGGCTGGAGCTGAGCAGCCAGCGGGCCAGGGGCTGCAGCCGTTGCAGGGGCCCGTGCAGCCAGAGGCCGCGGCGCTGGGGCGGCAGCGGCTGGGTGCGCAGGGTGACCTCGGTGATCAGGGCCAGCGATCCCCAGCTGCCGCACAGCAGGCGCATCAGGTCGTAGCCGGCCACGTTCTTCACCACCTTGCCGCCGGCGCGGGCGGCGGTTCCGTCGGCCCGCAGCACGCCGATGCCGATCAGCTGGTCGCGCACGCCCAGATAGCGCTGCCGGTAGCCGCCCGCGAGGCCCCGGGCCACCAGCCCGCCGACACTGCCCGCGCCCAGACCGGCTTCGCCGCTGGCCCCCGGAGCCTCGGCGGTGCCCCAGGGCCAGTCGAGGGTGAGCCACTGCCGGTGGAGTGCCAGTTCCTCCTGCAGCACCACCAATGGCGTGCCGGCCTGGACGGTGACGGTGAAGTCGCCCGGATTGTGCTCCACGATCCGGTCCAGGCGGG
This sequence comes from Prochlorococcaceae cyanobacterium, assembly GCA_049664045.1. Classification (GTDB taxonomy): domain Bacteria; phylum Cyanobacteriota; class Cyanobacteriia; order PCC-6307; family Cyanobiaceae; genus NIES-981. Next base: position 4,624 of record JBATEO010000114.1, on the reverse strand, counting down.
CGGTGCTCAGAACCAGCGCTTCTCTCCTCCCAGGCCCGGGCTGCACCGGCGGTCCCCAGTCCAGCCGGCTGCCTGTGCCGGCCGGCAGCCAGGGGGTGGCCTGCCGGTGCAGATCCCGCACCAGCTCCTGCAGCTCGCGGGGCTCAGGTCGCATCACGGCACGATGGTGCCATGGCCGCCGTTCCCCTCAAGATCGTCGTCTTCGACGACGACCCCACCGGCTCCCAGACCCTGCACAGCTGTCCCCTGCTGCTGCGATGGGATGCCGCCAGCCTGCGAGCCGGTCTGGCCCATCCCTCGCCGTTCCTGTTCCTGCTGGCCAACACCCGCGCCCTCGCTCCTCCCGCGGCGGCGGAGCGCGTGAGGGAGATCTGCCGGGCCCTGGGGCCGGCCCTTGCGGCGGCGCGGGCCGAGGGGCTGATCGGGCGCTGGCTGCTGGTGAGCCGCGGCGATTCCACCCTGCGCAGCCATTTCCCCCTGGAGGTGGAGGTGATCGCCGCCGAGCTGGGCGGGCCCGAGGGCTTCGATGCCACGCTGCTGGTGCCGGCCTTCCTGCCCGGCGGCCGCACCACCTGCGACGGCGTGCACCGCCTGCACGGCGAGCCGGTGCACACCACCGTCTTCGCCCGCGACCGGCTGCTGGGCTACCGCAGCAGCTTCCTGCCTGCCTGGGTGGAGGAGAAGAGTGGCGGGCGCATCCCGGCCGCTGAGGTGGAGCGCATCGGCCTGGCGGAGCTGGATGCCGCCGCCGACGAGCTGGCTGGCGGCGGTGGCGGTGCGCCACCGGGCCCCGGCTGGTGTGCCCTCTGCCAGCGGCTGGCGGCACTGGGGGACAACCGCTGCGTGGCGGTGGACGCCGAGCGGCCGCGGCAACTGGCGGCCCTGGGCGCCGCAGTGCGGGAGCTCACGGCGCCGATGGCGCCAGAGCGCTGGGGCCGGCCGCGGCGGTTCCTGTTCCAGTCGGCGGCCAGCCTGTTCAACGCCCTGGCGCCGATCGGCGCGCAGCCCCTGGACCCACCGGCCCTGGCGGACCTGCGGCGCCGGGACGCCGGCGGAGTGCCGCTGCCCGGGCTGGTGCTGGTGGGCTCCCATGTGCCCCTGGCCGATGCCCAGCTGGCGGCCCTGGTGGCCGAGCCTGGCTGCGCCGGGATCGAACTGGACGTGGCGAAGGTGGCCCGGGTGCTCGAGGGCCCGGCGCCAGCTGAGCTGCTGGCCTCCCTGGAGCGCGGCTGGATGGAGCGGCTGGAGGCGGTGCTGGCTGCCGGCCGCATGCCGGTGCTGTTCACCACCCGGGGGGAGCTCGACTGCCGCTCGGCCGGCGAGCGGCGGCGGTTGGGTCTGGAGCTGGCGGGGCTGATGGCGCGCCTGGCAGCCGCCCTGGCGCCCCGCCTGGGCTACCTGATCAGCAAGGGCGGCATCACCTCCCACACCCTGCTGGCCGAGGGCCTCGGGGCGGCCTGGGTGGAGCTGCAGGGCCAGATCCTGCCGGGGCTGTCGCTGGTGCGGCTGCCCACGACTGCCTCCCCCTCCCCCTCCGCCGCCACTGGCGCGGACGTGGCGCCGGCGCTGGCGGGTCTGCCGGTGCTCACCGTTCCCGGCAACCTGGGCGAGCCGGACACCCTGCTCCGGGTCTGGCGGCTGATGGAGTTCAGAGCCGGATCGGCTCCAGCGGCCGGCAGTGCCAGCGCCCGCCGGCCTGCTCCGCCACCAGGGGGGTGAGGCTGAAGCGCGGCGGCGCCCCGGCGTGCACATCCACCCGCAGGCCGGAGTAGAGCCGGCGCAGCCCGGCCCCGTGGCCGTGGCGGCCGTGGAAGACGCGTGAACGGGCCAGTGGGCTGCCGTCGTCAGCGCTGAGGGTCGGTCCTTCCGGGCGCTGGCGGCGCAGGCTGTAGCCGCTGCCCCCGCACACCACCCAGGGGATGCCGGCATCGCCGTGGCCGCTGTCGCCCACCTCCACCACCTCCAGGCAGTGGGCGTGGCCGGCGAAGGCCAGGTCCAGCAGCGGCCGGTTGCCGGGCCGTTCGCCCAGGCGGGCGGCCACCCGGTCGAGCACCTGCTGCAGCTGGCGGCGCACCGCCAGGGTCTGGCCCTGGTTCCACTTGCTGGCCTCGCTGACCCAGGGGGGGTGGTGCAGCACCAGCAGCCGCCCGCGCACCTCCGGATTGCGCCAGGAGGCCACCAGCTCCCGTTCGAACCAGGCCAGCTGCGCGCTGTCCAGCTGGGGCCTGCGGCCGGCCCGGGCGGCGGCGGCGCTGGCCAGCCGCTTGTCGATGTCGCGGATGCGCTCCTCCAGTTCCTCCACTTGGCCGAGGGCATCGGCACGGCTGTCGTCGGCCTGGTCGTTGCGGCGTCCCGCCAGCCAGTCGCCCCCCAGCTCGCGCAGCAGGACCGCCTGTTCGACCTCCAGAGCCTGGCGCTGCAGCAGCAGGCTTTGGCCTTCCGCCGGGTCCCCGGCTTCGGCGAGGGGGTCGTTGAAGGTGTTGGAGTCGAGGGCGAACAGGTCGATGCCGGCCCAGCGGCTGGCGTAGTAGCGGTTGGGCAGGCGGGTGAAGTGGCCGGGGCGGTACAGCAGGGCGCGCTGCCCGTGGGGGCCGTCCACAGGAGCCGTGCGCGTGGCCGCCAGGTGGGCCGCCAGGCGGGCCTCCGGCACCGCCGCCAGGCCGTCCACGAAGGCCTCGCTCCAGGCCTGGCCGCAGAAGGAGCCGTGCCAGCCCACGTCGAGGTTGAACCAGGGCCGCAGCAGGCGGCGCGGCAGCGCCGTGAGCACCGACATCAGCGCCAGGGGCAGGGGCAGGTCGTAGTAGTCGTGGTTGCCCAGCACCGGCAGGAACGGCCGCCGGAACACCAGCCCGTCGTGGCGCAGCCGGCGCCAGTGCTCGCCCCGCACCAGCCATTCGCGGTAGGGGCGGATGAAGTTGCGGCGGTACTGCTCACTGGAGCCCACCAGATACACCACATCGCCGGTGTGCAGCAGGAAGCGGGCGTCCTCGCCGTGGGCCAGCAGCAGCTCGGCCACCAGACGCTGGGGGTCGTTGCGGCCGCGCCGGCCTGTGCCGCTGTCGCCGATCACCAAGAAGCTGAAGGCGCTGTTGCCGCCGGGGTCGCCCTCCAGCACCAGCCGGCAGGGATCGATGCCGGCCGCCGCCAGGGCCGGATGGCCCCAGCGCACCCGCGCTGCCATGCTCCGCACCTTGGTGGCGATGCCGGCTTCGCTGGCGAGAATCATGGGTCCGCGGCCAACGGGGTGATCACGCTGAGGGCGCCGGGGCGGCAGCAAATGTGGATGCTGGCGGTGGTGATCATCTCGCCGTCCACCACCAGCCTCTGGGGGGTGTCGGTGTGGATGTGAATCTCCCGCGCCCGCAGGCAGAGCAGGTCGGGGTGGCTGGTGGGCGACTGCACCACCGCCGAGGCCATCAGTGCCGCCAGGGCGTTGAGGCCCTGCAGCCGGCTGGCGGGAGTGGCCACGGTGATCTCCAGCAGGCCGTCGTCGGGCACCACCGCCCCGAACCCCTGGGCCAGCACGGAGGTGCCGGGGGCCACGTTCGCCACGGTGATGGCGGCGGCCTGGAGTTCGCTGGTCTTGCCGTCGATCGTCAGGCGCGCCTGGAACGGCTGCTGGCTGAGCAGCTGCTGGGTGCCCGCCAGCACGTAGGCCATCGCTCCCAGCCGGTTCTTGAGTTCGCGGCTGGCGCGCTCCACCATGCCCGCCTCGAAGCCCAGCCCCGCCAGCAGCACCATCGGCCGCCCGTTGCACACTCCGATGTCGATTCGCCGGCTGTGGCCGGCGAGCAGGGTGCTGCAGGCGGCCGGCAGGTCCGCGGGGATGCCCAGGGCGGTGGCGAAGGCGTTGGCGGTGCCGCGGGGGATCACCCCCAGGGGAATGCCGGCCTCCATCACCGCACCCGCCACGGCCGAGACGGTGCCATCCCCGCCGGAGGCCAGGATCATGGCCTCGCCTGTCTCCGTGTCAGGTCTGGCCTCAAGGATGTCCACCAGTTCCCGGGTCTGATCGGCGGGGTCGCGGTCCGGCCTGGTCAGCACCACCTGCAGCAGGATCTGAGGCTCGAGGATGGTGCGGATCAGGGCCAGATCCTGGTTGGGATCCCCCTGACCGGCCACCGGGTTGAAGATCAGATAGGCCAGGCGGCTGCGGGCCAGACCGCGCAGGGCCAGCTCCGCCGTGGCCTCGTTCAGGGCCAGGGCCGTATCGGTGAGGCTGCAGACCCGCAGCAGCAGATTCAGATCCGGCGTGCCGCCCGGGGGGGCCGCCGGGTTCACGAAGAACAACACGGCGCTCACCTCGCCGGAGAGCACCCGCTCCGCGAGCTGGATGTCGCCGCCGGCTGCCAGCGGCGCGAGGGGGCTGACCACCAGGGAGGCGGTGCGACCATCCCGTGCCAGGACATCGGCCAGCTCCGCGGGCGCGAGCAGGGGGAACCCCGCCAGGGAGGCCTGGTGCCGTGCCAGCCAGCTGATCAGCGTGCCGAGTTGGTCGTCACCGGCCAGCAGGGCCAGGGCGTTGGGCATGGCCGGATCACTCCTCCAGGGCCACCAGGTCGCGCAGCTGTCCGGGGTCGAGGCCGCCCAGCCACTCCTCGCCGCTGCCCACGATGTCCTCGGC
>JBATEO010000113.1:0-3369 GCA_049664045.1 Prochlorococcaceae cyanobacterium | reverse complement strand
GGCCAGCCCCGCGCTCATGCCGCCGCTCCGGCGTAGAGCTCCGCCAGCAGGCCGGGCTCCACCGCCGCCACCGACCGCTCGAACTGCACCCGACCCGCCCGCAGCCCCACCACCCGGTCGAACCCGCCCAGCAGATCGGGCCGGTGCAGGCTGAGCAGCAGGGCGCGGGGGGCGTGGCCCTCCTCCAGCAACAGGGCCAGCAACTCGCCGGCCAGGCGGGGATCGAGGCTGGCCAGGGGCTCATCGGCCAGCAGCAGCGCCGGCTCCTGGCGCAGCAGCCGCCCCAGGGCCACCCGCTGCCGCTGGCCGCCCGACAGGGCCGCCACGGGCTGATCCAGCAGGGCCGGATCCAGATCCAGCCGGCGCAGGGTGGCGGCACAGGCCTCGCTCTCCAGCGGCAGCAGCAGGTTGAGCAGTGCCCGCGGCCAGCCCCACTGCCCCAGGCGGCCGGCGTTCAGGTTCTGCTGCACGCTCAGCTCCTCGATCAGGCGCAGGTCCTGCCAGAGGGTGCCGATGCGCGCCTGCTGGCGGCGCCGCGCCCGCCGGGAGCGGGCCCGGGGCACCCCCTGCCACAGCACCTGGCCCCGCTCGGGCACCAGCAGGCCGTTGGCCACCGCCAGCAGGGTGCTCTTGCCGGCGCCGCTTGGCCCCAGCAGCGCCACCCGCTCCCCCGCCCGTAGCCGCAGCGACACCCCCTGCAGCCGGGGCGTGCCCCGGCCGCTCACGTGGATGTCCTTCAGCTCCAGCAGGCCGGCCGGGGCCATCAGCGGATCTTGCCGATCTGCCGCCCCACCGCCTCGATGGCCGTGTACTGGTCGTTGCTGGCCGGCACGAAGCGCTCCGCGCCGAACAGCTCCAGGATCTGGGCCTGGCGCGGATCCTTGGGGCTGAGGCTGGTGAAGGCCCGCTCCAGCCGCTCAGTGAAGCCCTGGCCGTAGTCGGCGTCGAGATCGGGCTGTACCACCCAGGTGTAGTTGGCGTAGCCCGGGGTGCGCCAGAGCTCCACCACCTTGGTGGTGTCCACCTTGCCCTCTTCGAGGCGGCTGGTCCACACCTCCTCGTTCACCACGCCGGCGTCGTAGGTGCCGCTCTGCACCAGCGCGATCAGGGCGTCGTGGCTGCCGCTGAAGCCCGGGTTGCCGCCGGCGAAGTCGCTCAGCTGCACGCCGGCCTGGTTGAGGAAGTGCTGGGGCATCAGGCGGCCGGAGGTGGAGCTCTCCGAGCCGAAGGTGAAGCGCTTGCCCTTCAGCTGCCGCAGGCCGCTCTGCTCCTCGAAGGGTTTGAGGCCGCTGCCGGCATTGGCGATGAACACGCTGCGGAAGGAGCGGTCGATGTCGCGCTGGGCCAGGGCCCGGGCGCCGGGTTTCTGCAGCCAGGCCTGCACGCCGGTGAGGCCGCCGAACCACACCAGGTCGAGGTCGCCGGTGCGGAAGGCGCTCACGGCCGCCGTGTAGTCCGTCACCGGCACGAAGCGCACCGGCACCTGCAGCTGCTCGCTCAGCTCATCGGCCACCAGGCCGTAGAGGCGGTTGAGTTTCTCGGGGTTCTGGTCGGGGATGGCGCCGATGCGCAGCACCCGCTTCTCCTTCGGGCGGGCGGCCTCGCTGGTGGCGCCATCGGCACCGGCGTTGGTGTCGGTGCGGGGGGAACAGGCCGTTGGCAGCAGGCCGATCAGCAGCAGGCCGGCCAGCGCAACGGCCCAGCGTTCTCGGGCGGTCATCGGGTCGAGGGGGGAATGACGACCCTCCGATCCTGCCCGCCGGACCGCCCGCCGCTGGAGCGTCAGAGGCTGGCCAGGAAGCGCCGCAGCCGTGCCAGGCCGTCCTCGATGGTGGCGGCGGAGGCGGCGCAGGAGAGGCGGATGCAGCGGTCGTCACCGAAGGCCACGCCCGGCACCACCGCGAGGCCCACCTCATCCAGCAGGCGGTTGCACAGCTGCATCGAATCGAGGCCGTAGCGGCTGAGGTCGGGGAAGGCGTAGAAGGCGCCCTCCGGTGGCTGCAGGGTGAGTCCGGGAATGGCGCGCAGGCCGTCGCTGAGCAGGGCCCGGCGGCGGCTGAACTCCTCGGCCATGGCGTGCACGCAGTCGCGCGGGCCGTTCACCGCCGCCAGCGCGCCGTACTGGGCGAAGGTGCACACGTTGCTGGTGGTCTGGCTCTGAAGGGCGGCGGCGGCGCTGATCACCGGCTGGGGGGCCACCAGCCAGCCGATGCGCCAGCCGGTCATCGCCCAGCCCTTGGCGCAGCCGTTGACGATGAACACCCTGTCGGTCAGGTCGGGGGCCAGCCCGGCCAGGCTCACGTGCTCCTGACCTGGACCCACCAGGAACTCGTAGATCTCGTCGCACACCACCGCCACCTGGGGATGGCGGCGCAGCACCGCCGCGATTGCCTCCAGCTCGCTGCGGTGCAGCACCGTGCCGGTGGGGTTGCCGGGGCTGTTGAGCACCAGCAGCCGGCTGGCGGGGGTGATCGCCGCCTCCAGCTGGGCGGCGGTGAGCCGGAAGCCCTGGCCGGCGCCGCTGGGCAGCTCCACCACCCGGGCGCCGGCCATCCTGGCGATCTCCGGGTAGCTGAGCCAGTAGGGCGAGGGCAGCAGCACCTCATCGCCGGGCTCAAGCAGCACCTGGAAGAGGTTGTAGAGCGCCTGCTTGCCTCCGTTGGTCACCAGCACCTCGGCGGCGGTGGTGGGGCGGCCGTTCTCGCGGCCGGTCTTGGCCGCGATCGCCTCCCGCAGCGCCGGTTCACCGGCGGCGGGTCCGTAGCGGGTGAGCCCGGCCGCGAGGGCTTCGGCCGCCGCCCGGCGGATGAAGTCCGGCGTTTCGAAGTCGGGCTCGCCGGCGCTGAGGCTGCAGATGTCGCGGCCGTCGGCCCGGAGCTGCTTCGCCTTGGCGGCGATCTCCAGGGTGAGGGACGGCTTCAGGGCGCGGGCCCGGGTGCTCAGCCGCTCGGCCGGACTGAGGCTGAGCGCCGGCCTGGGTGCGGGCATCGCGGTGGCGGGTGAGGGGTGAGCCGGGGTCTGAACCTCCGGCACCTGGGGAACGGGGGGGGAAACAGGGGTCACGCTGACCGGCATCCCGGAGGTCGGCATCGGCGGCGGTGCCGGCTTGGGAGCGGCGCGGCGTTATGGGCTACCCGCGTATCCTGCCGCACCAATCGCCACCTTTCATGGCGCGATTCCGGCTGCGATTCACACTTCTCACACTTCGCTTCACGCCTCCGGCGGGGCCGGCATGCGCGGCAGGATGACGGCCATGGACGCCCCCTCCCTGCCACTGCCGCAGCCACTTCTGCCGCAACCAGTGCCGCAGGGCGAGGCCACCCCCGGGCAGCGGGCCGCCAGCCTCGAGCGGCTGGGCGAGGACTGCCG